>JAYVCL010000115.1:0-2831 GCA_043749975.1 Burkholderiales bacterium | reverse complement strand
GAGATGGCCAACGCGGCGGTCTTCCTCGCGAGCCCGGCCGCGAGCTTCATCACCGGCACCAACCTCGTCGTGGACGGCGCGTTGACCAAGGGCGTTCAGTTCTGAGCGTGCCGCCACGCCACCCGCATCGGAGATACCCCAACGTGACCGAACCGAAGGTGACAGAACCGAACGACACGGGCCCGGCGCGCGTGCGTGCGCTGGCGCGCTACGCGGCACTGCCGCTGGCTCCGGAACGCGAGGTGATCGTCGCGGCGATCCTGGACGCCTGGCTCCCGGCTGCCGACGAACTGAGCCGCAAGATGAGCGCTGGCGCGCACCAGGCGCTGCTGCCAATCACGGTGCTGACCCATGCGGCCGACAGCGGGGAAGATTTGCCATGAGCGGCGATGACGAACTGCTGAACCTGAGCCTCACTGAGGCCGCAAGCAAGGTCCGCACGCGTGAGGTCTCGCCGGTCGATCTGGTGCAAGCGGCGCTAGCGCGCATTCGCGCCACCGACGACGTGCTGCGCGCCTACATCACGGTCTTCGAGGAACAGGCGCTGCAGGTCGCGAAGGCCGCCGAAATCATGGCGGCCGCCGGCCACAACCTGGGGCCGCTGCACGGCGTCCCGATCGCGCTGAAAGACAACATCGCGCTGCGCGGCACGCGCACGACTGCGGGCAGCAAGGTGCTCGGCGACTGGCTGCCCGATGCCGACGCGACCGTTGCAGCACGCCTGCGCAGGGCCGGTGCGATCTTCATCGGCAAGACCAACATGCACGAGTTCGCGTGGGGCGGCACCTCAGCCAATCCGCACTATGGCACCGTGCGCAACCCATGGAACATCGAGCGTTTCCCGGCCGGCTCCAGCGGGGGCTCGGGTGTGGCGGTCGCGGCGCGCAGTTGCTTCGGTGCCGTCGGTACCGACACGGGCGGCTCGATCCGCTTGCCCTCGGCGATCAACGGCGTCACCGGCATCCGGCCGACCTACGGATGCGTCAGCAATCACGGCATCATCCCGCTCGCGTGGAGCATGGACACCGCCGGGCCGATGACGCGCACGGTCGAAGACTGCGCACTGATGTTCGGCGCGATGGCGGGCCATGACCCAAAGGATCCGACGACCGCCGCGCGGCCTGGCGTCGACTACAGCGCCGGACTGCTCGATGGCGTGCGCGGACTGCGCATCGGCGTTGTGCCGGGCTACTTTTTCCACCACGTTCAGCCGCCGGTGCGCGATGCGGTCCAGGCAGCGCTCGCAACGTTCGAGAATCTCGGCGCGCAAATCGTCGAGATCGAGATCGAGAACATCCACGGCAACATCTCGGCCCAATTGACGATCGAATCGGCCGAGCCGAGCACCTACCACCAACGCTGGCTGCGCGAGCGCCCGCAAGACTACGGCGACGACGTGCGCGCGCTGCTCGAAGTGGGCGAGTTGCTGCTTGCGACGCACTACTTGCAGGCGCAGCGCTACCGCACGCTGCTGCGCAATGAGTTCATCAACGCATTCCGCAAGGTCGATGCGTTCGTCTGCCCCACGCTGCCCTTCACCGCAACGAAACTCGGCGCAACGACGGTCGTGATCGAGAACGGGGTCGAGGAAGACATGCTCTCAGCCATCATGCAGTTCACCGGCATCGCGAGCCTGACCGGGTTGCCCGCGCTGAACGTGCCCTGCGGCTTCGACGCCGACGGCATGCCGATCGGCATGCAACTGATCGGCCGACCATTCGACGAAGCGACGCTTTTCCGGATGGGGAACGCGTTTCAGATGGCGTCCGGGTTCCACTTGCGTGCGCCGAGCCTGTAGGCCCAATCCCCAATCCCCAATCCCCAATCCGCCAGCCATGCCGGGCACTCCGCCCACAGGCGCTCAGTCCGCTGAGAGTACCTGTTCGATGGCCGCACCCAGGCTCATGATCTGCGTGTCCTGCCCGTGCGTGCCGGCGACCATCAACCCGACCGGTGCTTCGCCCTCAGGGTGGCAAGGCAGGCTCAACGCGCAGCCACCGAGGAAGTTGATCAGCGTCGGATTGCGCAGCATCAGCAGATTGGCTCTCCCATAAGCCTCTTCGCTGGCGTTCACGTCGGCGATGCGCGGCGCGATGACGGGCACGGTCGGCATCAGCAGCGCATCGAAGTCGCGCAAACGCGCACCCACGGCAGCGATCCATTGCCGACGCTCGGACTGCAGCGTGATGTATTCGGCGGCCGTCATCACCGCGCCGCGACGGATGCGCGTCGACACGCGCGGGTCGTAATCGGCTTCGCGTTGTGACAGCAACGGCGCGTGCCAGGCCCAGGCTTCCGCAGCAATCAAGCCGCCGAGCCGATTGATGTGCGCGAGCGCTGCGAACTCGGGGAGTTCGAGATCGATGAACTCCGCGCCGGCTGCTTCGAGGCGTCGGCGTGCGTTCTCGAACGCGGTCGAGACCGCGCTGTCGATGCCATCAAACGCGAGGGTGCGCGGCAGCGCGAACTGCCGGCCCCGCAGACGCGCGACATGAAGCGGTGTCGGCGGCGCGCCCGACAGCACCGCATCGAGTTCAGCGCAGCACGCCACGCTTCGCGCGAGCGGCCCGATCGAGTCGAGGCTGTGCGAAAGCGGCAGGCATCCATCCTGTGCAACGCGCACAGCGGTCGGCTTGAAGCCGGTGAGGCCACACAAAGCGGATGGGATGCGCACCGAGCCGCCGGTGTCGGTGCCGATGGCCGCAACCGCCATGCCATCGGTGACTGAGACCGCGGCCCCCGACGAGGAGCCGCCGGGGATGCGTCCGGCCGCGCGGTCCCACGGGTTGCGCGGAGTCCCGTGGTGCGGGTTCAGGCCGAGCCCCGAGTAC
>JAYVCL010000114.1:0-11470 GCA_043749975.1 Burkholderiales bacterium | reverse complement strand
ACCGCCACCGCCAAAATTTCCCCCGCCCCCGCCACTGCGGTTTCCACCGCCACCGCCACGATTGCCCTTGCGATGAAAGGCATCGGCCCCGATGAAGCCCACGGAGGTCTGCATCGGATCGGGCTCGCGTGGCGCGCCCGGCTTGGGCTTGGGCCCGCCGGGGTTGTGCCCGCTGCCACCGGTGCCGAAGCCGCCACCGCCGCGACCGAAACCGCGTCCGCCCGCCGGCGTGCGCGGGTTCTGCACAAACCGCTTGTCGAAGGTTTGCTCCAGCGGATTCGGAATGCGCGAGTGATCGATCTCTTCCTCGAAGTCAGGATCGGTATCGGCGCGGCTCGAGGGTTGGCTGCGCTCCGGCTCCAGGCCTGCCACTGCGGGGGCGTTCGGGGTGTTCTGGAAACGGTCTTTCGGGCCGTTGCGCGGGCCACGGTCGTTGCGTGGCGGTCTGGCGTCGCTGCGTGGCTCGATTCTTGGCTCGATTCTTGGCTCGTTGCGTGGCTCGTTGCGCGGCTCGTTGCGCACGTTCTGGCGGCCCCGGCCGTCGCGCGGCACCTCGCGATTGCTGTTGCGGTCAGGGCGTGCCTGGGCGTTTCCAACCGGTGCTGCCAAACGGCGGATGGCACGCACGTCGCCGTCTTCCAGATCCACCCACACGCCGCGCTTCAGGCCACGCGGCAACACCACGGTTCCGTAACGAATTCGGATCAGCCGGCTGACGGTGAGTTCGACCGAATCGAACAGTTTACGCACCTCGCGGTTGCGTCCTTCGGTGATGACGACACGGTACCAGTGGTTGGTGCCTTCGCCGCCGCCGTCTTCGATCGAGCGGAAGCTGGCGGTCTGCCCGTCGATGTTCACCCCTTCGAGCAATTGCGACTTCGAGGATTCGTCGAGTCGGCCGAGCACGCGAACCGCGTATTCGCGTTCCACGCCGAAGCGCGGGTGCATCAACTGGTTCGCCAGTTCGCCGGAATTGGTGAACAGCAGCAAGCCTTCGGTGTTCAGGTCGAGCCGGCCCACCGATTGCCACTTGCCTTGCTGAAGCCGCGGCAGGCGACGGAACACGGTCGGTCGGTGCTCAGGGTCGTCATGGGTGACGACTTCCCCGGCGGGCTTGTGGTAGGCGATGATGCGCGGCGGCGGCGGCACGATGCGCACGCGCACCGGCTTGCCGTTGACCTTGATCTGGTCGCCGAACGAGATGCGCTGGCCGGTGTGCGCCGGCTGGCCGTTGACCGTGACCTGGCCGTCGGCAATCCACTGCTCCATGTCCCGCCGCGATCCGACCCCTGCCTGCGCCAGCACCTTGTGCAATTTTGGCGCTTCGGGCTCGGCGGCAAGCACCCGCTTGGGCGGTGCCTTGGGCTCCAGCACCGGCTCGTCTTCAAGCACATCGAACTCACCGGACAAGACCTGGGCGAAAACCTCACCGGCTTCTTGCGGAGGAATGGCGGGCGTCTCGTCCAGCAGCGCAGCGGGCTCGTCATCATCGTCCAGATCGGCACTGCCAAGGGCGCCCTGCGTGTCGCCTTCCGCAGCGCCCACACGATCCTTGCCACGTGCACGGTCGCGCCGACCGCGTCGACGGTTGCGCTCGGAGCGCGGGCCATCGCGAGTCGCCTGATCTTGCTGTTCGAGCCCATCGGTCGCGGCTTGGATTGACGCTGCCTGCGGCACTTCGGCGGATGCTTCAGACGGTACATCGGCCATCGGCGCAGGCGCAACGCCTTGCGTCGCAAGCATCTCGGTGTTCGGGGTGTTCGGGGTGTTCGGGGTGTCCCCGATGGGCGGCGCTGCGCCATCGTCTGCCTTCAATGCGACTGCGCGACGCTTGCGAACGGGCTTGACCGGTTCGGCAGCGTCCAACGCTTCTGCCGCCTCCGAAGGCTCCGCAGCCTCGACGGCCGTTGCCTGTGCAGCGTCAGCCAGCGTGGTCTTGACGGCCCGCTTGCGCCGCGCCGGCTTGGCCGCAGCCTCGTCTGCAGCCACGCGCGTCGGGGAATCGGCCGGCGCGTCCAGGTCAGGGTCAGGGTTGGGCGCAGTGTCTGCGTTGGCGTTCATGCTTGAGGTTCCATTGAAGCGGCGTGGGCCTGGGGATGCGTTGTTTCGGACGACGGCACAGCGTCGTGTGCCGCGATGTCAGCGTCGGCTGCGGGCTCGGTGTCGGACGCCTGGGGCACGCTCGCTTCGGATGCGTGTTCACGCAGGCCGAGCGGGGCCTGCGATTCGAGCCACGAGGCCTGGCCGCCGAACCCGTTGCCGGGAGCATCCGGGGCCGCTGTCGGAGCGTTGAGCAAAGGCAGTTGTTCGAGGCTGGACAGGCCCAGATCGTCCAGAAAATGCTTCGTGGTCGCCAGCAAAGCCGGGCGACCCGGCGATTCGCGGTGGCCGATCGCCTCGACCCAGCCCCGGTCTTCGAGTTGCTTGATGATCTGGGTCGCCACCGTCACGCCGCGAATGTCTTCGATGTCGCCGCGAGTCACCGGTTGGCGGTAGGCAATGATGGCCAGCGTTTCCATCACAGCACGCGAATATTTCGGTGGTTTCTCCGGGTTCAGCCGGTCCAGATGTTCGCGCATTTCAGGCCGGCTTTGAAACCGCCAACCGCTGGCCAGGGGCACCAGTTCGACGCCGCGGCCTTCCCAGTCACGCACCAATTCGTCGAGCATGGCCCTCAAGGTGTCGGCTCCAATTTCGTCAGCAAACAGCGTGCGCATGTCGCGCAATGGCAATGGCTGCTGAGCGCAGATGAGCGCTGTCTCGAGGACGCGCTTTGCGTCCGTTGTGTTCATGAACTCCGTTCACATCCTCGCCCAGACATTGCTGGCGCATCTTCGGGACTGTTGTCATCCGTCGGTCGTGGCGATGGCTTGGATAAAGCCTTTCGCTGCCCGGCCGGGCTGATGGTCATGAGGTTCGGTGCGCATCGGCGCCCTCCCTCGTCTTCGTGCCTGGCCTCGCTGCTGCGGCACGGCTGTCTTCGTTCAAGGTCGCCATCGCCCCGAGGGCCGAACGCGTCTGCGTGAAGGAATTGTGCCGATTGTAGCGAAGTCGGTGTGATTCAGGCGCGCCGTGTCACTTGCAGCCACGCAGCGGCGAAATCAGCCGGCGGATCGACCTCGAACGCCAGCGCTGTCTCAAGGCAAGGGTGCACGAAGGCGAGCCGCGTGGCATGCAGGGCCTGGCGCTGCATGCCCAACACCGCTCGACCGCCATAGGTCGCATCACCCACCAGCGGATGGCCGCGCGAGGCCAGGTGCACTCGAATCTGATGCGTTCGCCCGGTGTGCAGCGTGCAACGCACGGCGCTGAACTCAGCCGTGCGCGCCACCAGGTCCACATCGGTGCGGGCCGGCTTGCCCGCGGGCGTGACCGCCATGCGAATCCGCGACTGTGGGTCGCGGCCCACCGGTGCGTCGATCTCCACGTGGCGCAGTTCCAACGCGCCGTGCGCGATGGCAAGGTAGTGACGGTGCACGCTGCGCGCAGCAATGGCGCGCACCAGGGCGGTGACTGCGACCAGGGTCTTGCCCACCACCATCAGCCCGGACGTGTCCTTGTCGAGGCGGTGCACGATGCCGGCCCGGGGCAGGCTCGCAGCGCCGGCGTGATGTGCCAGCAAGCCGTTGAGCAGCGTTCCCGACCAGTGCCCGGCGGCAGGATGCACCACCAGCCCGGCGGGCTTGTCGATCACCATCAGGTGGGCGTCCTCGAACACCACCGCGAGTGCCATCGCTTCAGGCCGGAAGGCCAGACTTTCAGCGGTCGGAATCAGCTCGACCACCAAGCGCTGGCCGGCCAATACCTTGCGCGACGCAGTGCTGACCTGCCGCCCTTCGAGACGAACATGTCCGTTCTCGATCAAGGTCTGCAAATGGCTGCGTGAAAACTCTGGGGCCATCGCCACGACTGCCTTGTCGATGCGTTGGCCGTGCAAGGCGTCGGGCACGATACCGGCCCGCGTGTCCACCGTGTCGGCGAGTGAAACCTCGCCGCCATCGGCATCGATCAGCAACGCGCTTTCGGCGTCTGATTCGGCAGCAGGCTGAACCCTATACTTCGCAGTCATATTTCCGTTGAAAGAGCGCCCCGCCATGGGCGCGAACCACTCATGAATTGCACGCGTTTTGAAGCAAGGCCACGGGCCTGGATCGGCATTGTGGGGCTGAGCGCCATGCTGCTCGCGGGTTGCAGCACCCCGGCAAAGGACGAAACCGCCGCCTGGGCTCCCGAGAAATTGTATTCAGAGGCCAAGGACGAGTTGAGCAGCGGCGCCTACGACCGTGCGGCCAAGTTGTTCGAGCGGCTCGAAGGGCGCGCCGCCGGAACGCTGCTGGGTCAACAGGCGCAGATCGAACGGGCCTACGCGATGTACCGCGCCGGCGACAAACCGCAAGCCTTGTCGATCCTCGAGCGCTTCGTCAAGCTGCACCCGACCAGCCCCGCAGTCGACTATGCGCTGTACCTGCAAGGCATCGTCAACTTCAACGACAACCTGGGCATCCTGGGCAACCTGTCGCGCCAGGAACTGTCTGAGCGCGACCAGCAGGCATCGCGCGATTCATTCCAGTCCTTCAAGCAATTGGTCGAGCAGTTTCCGAAATCGCTGTATGCCGAAGACGCGCGCCTGCGCATGAACTACATCGTGAATGCGCTCGCGGCTTACGAAGTCCATGTGGCCCGGTATTACTTCCGGCGCGGCGCGTTCGTTGCGGCGGCCAACCGGGCACAACAAACGGTGCAGGATTTCCAGCACTCGCCTTCTTCGGAAGAAGCGCTGTTCTTGATGGTGCGCAGCTACGACCGCCTGGGCCTGTCCCAACTGCGAGACGATGCCGACCGCGTGCTGCGCCAGAACTACCCGAACAGCACCTACCTGTCGGCTGAAGGCGTGGTGCCGCCGAAGTCGCGCGCCTGGTACCAGTTCTGGTGAACCTCAGGCTGCCTGTTCAGAACGCCGCAGGCTGAGTTCGCGCAACCAGTCCAACGCCTGCGTCTCGGTGGTCACCGAGGCCATGGCGGGTAAGGCCTGGCGCAGGCGCCGACCGTAGTTCATGCCTGCCATTCTCGGGTCGCACACCACCAGCAGCCCGGTGTCGGTTTCGCTGCGAATCAATCGACCGGCACCTTGTTTCAGCGACACGGCAGCCTCGGCCACGAAGTAGTCGGAGAATGCATTTCGCCCTTCTGCTTCGAGCCGCTTCACACGCGCCTCGACCAGTGGATCGTTCGGCGGCGGAAACGGCAACTTGTCGATCAACACGCATTGCAAGGCATCGCCCACCACGTCGATGCCCTCCCAGAAACTCTGCGAGCCCACCAGCACGGAATTCGGCCGCGCCAGGAACTGCTGCATGAGTTGTCGCTTCGGTGCCTGCCCTTGCAGCAAGACGTGGATCGCATCGCCGTGCTGTTCGAATTCTCGCTTCAGCTCGTCGCCCACCGCCTGCAGCGCACGCAAGGTGGTGGTCAACACGAAGGTCCTGCCGCCCAAAGCGCGTGCGCAGCGCGCGGCGAGCAGGGCCACCGCGCCGGAATGCGCGGGCTCGTTCGGTCTGGGGAACGACGTTGGAACGTACAGGCGTGCATGGGCGGCATAGTCGAACGGGCTGCCCACGCGCAAGGTGACCGCATCGGTCAGCCCGGCCGACTCGGTGAACCAGGACAGGCGCTCGTCATCGCCCAGCGTGGCAGAAGTGAAGATCCACGCTTTCGGCGCAGCGGCCATCTGCTCGCGCAGTGCCTCGCGAATGTCCAGCGGCGATTCGACCAGCCGGCAATGGTGCGGCGTGAGGTCGATCCAGCGCACATTGGCAGTCGCCGCAGGTTCGGTGAAAGCTGCCGCGAGGGTCGACAGGTTGGCCGCGCGCTCGGCCAGCTTGACGAAATCGGGCGCGCTTTCACTGACGTTGTCCAGCGCAGCGCGGGCCGCCTTGCATGCGCTGGCCACGGCGGGCAGTGCCTGCAGAAATTCGGCCCGTGCAGCCCGTTCGTCCCAACGCAGCTTGAGCGTGCCCCGCACATCACGCATCGGCCCGGCGCAGGCGATGCGCAGGTCGCGCGCCGAACGCTCGCAGTGCGCAGCCAGGTCTTGCCACGGGGCCAGCCCGCGCGCCTGCTGCAGGCCGGCACCCAGCATGTCGCGCGCAAAGTCGATCACCTGCGCGCTGCCCAGCGTGGTGCCCAGGAACTGAACCCCGGCCTCGGTCAACTGGTGAGCTTCGTCGAACACCGCCACCTCGACACTGGGCAGCAGTTCGGCCACGCCGCTGTCGCGCAGCGCCATGTCAGCAAAGAACAGATGGTGGTTCACCACCACCAGGTCGGCCGCCATGGCCTCGCGCCGCGCTTTCATGACATGGCACTGGCGGTATTCAGGGCACTCCGCCCCCAGGCAGTTCTCACGCGATGAAGTGACCAGCGAGATCACGCTGCTGCGCTCGTCCAGGCCGTCGATCTCGGCCAGATCACCGCTCACCGTGCTGCGCGACCACTGCTCGACCTTGGCCAGTGTGCGCACCGCCCAGCGGTCGGGCAACTCGTCTGACTGGCGCGCTTGCCGCATGCGGTGCAGGCACAGGTAGCTGCTGCGGCCTTTGAGCAAGGCGAGCTTGACGGGCAATTGCAGCGCATCGCGCAGGCGCGGCAGATCGCGCAGGAACAACTGGTCCTGCAGGCTTTTGGTGGCCGTGCTGACCAGCACCCGCGCACCCGACAACAATGCCGGCACGAGGTAGGCGAAGGTCTTGCCGACGCCCGTTCCGGCCTCGGCCACCAGGGCGCGCTGGTCGTCGATCGCGCCAGCCACCGCCAGCGCCATGCGGATTTGCACCTCGCGCTCGACATAGCGGCCATCCGCGCGCGCCAGCGCGCCGGCCTGCGCAAAGGCTTCCGCCACCGCATCTCGAAGCGCTGTCGTCATGCCGGTTGCGGCGGGTCGAGCTCGGCTTCGAGGTGGGCAATCTGGTCGCGCAGCAACAGCCTGCGCTTCTTCAGCCTGCGCACCACCAGCTCGTCGACCGGCTGCTCGATTGCGGCCTGATCGATCAGGTTGTTCAGGTCGGCATGGTCCATGCGCAGTTCGATCAGCCGACGAGACAGAGAGTGCAGGTTGTCGTCCATTTATTCGCGATCAACGCGCGATGCGGTGGGGGTCAATGCGATTATAGTTTTCGCCCATGAGCATCACTCCGCCTGGTCACCGTCTCTCAGCCGCCACTGGCATGCACCGCGGCGACCGCGCGTATCAACAAGACCAGGTCGAAATCATTGCGCATCAACGCGTGCCGGGATGTGCACTTGCGGTACTGGCCGATGGAATGGGCGGCAAGAGCGGTGGACGCAAGGCGGCCGACCAGGTGATCCTGACGGCGCAGCAGCTCTTCGAGCGCTATGTTCCGAACCGCGACGACGCCGCCGAGTCGTTGAAGCAAATGGTGCTCGAGGCGCACCTGATGATCAAGCTGACCGCGATCACTTCTGAAGAAGAACCGCACAGCACCCTGGCTGCCTTCATCATCGGGCCGAGCCGCGACTGCGTCACCATCCATGCCGGTGACTCGCGGGTGTATCACTTTCGCGGGGCCGAGATGGTCAGCCGAACCGTCGACCATTCGTTCGTGCAACGGCTGGTCGACGAAGGCCAGATTTCTGCCGAAGACGCCAACACGCATCCGCAGTCCAACCTGCTGACTGGCTGCCTGGGCACGCACCAGGACCCGCCGCTGACGGTGAACCACATCGATCAGCTTCAAGTGGGCGACAGCATGCTGGCGTGCAGCGACGGCTTGTGGCATTACTTCAGCCCCAAAGAGCTGGGTGCCATCGTGCACGCCCTGCCCCCGCGCGAAGCCAGCGAGATGCTGGTGAACAAGGCGCGCCAGCGTGCCCGCGGCGGTGGCGACAACCTGTCGCTGGCCTTGGTGAGGGTTGAAGCGCTGGGCTGACAAGTTCACAGGCCCCTCGTTCCAGCCCGGGCTTTCATGGCCCATTGCTGCCCTATGGCTGCGACGCGGACGCCGCCGACGGCACCGGCAAACCCGCAGCCGGGGCCCTGCCCGAAGCACGGCGCTGCGCATTTCTGAGCGCCACCGAGTCGCGGTGAGCCTGCGCTGCATCCAAACGCGCCTGGTACTCGGCACGGCGCTGCGCTTCCACAGCGGTGCGATTTGCTTCAGCGCTGCGCTTGGGCATCTTTTCCGGCGCACGCAGCGGGACGGTGGCGGGCTCAGGAACGCCGCCGGGTCCGCCGCTGTCGCGTTGCCCCGGCAGCGCCGGTTGCGCCTCGGGTCGACTGCGCTCAGGCATTGCCTCGTTGCGCTGGCTCGACTCCCCGGCACTGCCTTTTTCGCGAATGCCTTGCAGGCGCTGCGCTGCCCGCTGTTTGCGCTGCGCCTCGTCAAGCGCGAATTGCTGCAAACGCAAACGCTCAAGCGATTGGTGGTGATTTTTGCGCGCTTCGTCGATGCACACCGTCACGGCAAACCGTGCGCGACATTCCAGCTCGCGCCGGTTGAATGCGGCGTCCGCATCACGGCGCTCGACATCGATGCGTTGCTGTTCGACGCCCGGCGCAAGGGGCTCAGTTGGCCACGCGCCCTGCCCTGCCAGGCCGACACACATCGAAATCAAAAATCGTTGCTTCATCTGGGGTTCAGGTCAACGAGGTGTCCACATCGCGCCGGGCCAGCGCAAGGTATTCGGCGGTCTGCATTTCGTTCAGACGCGACACCGTGCGCGGAAACTCATGCGCCAGCGGACCTTCGGTGTACAGGGCTTCTGGCTCGACCTCGGCCGACAGGATCAGCTTGACGCGGCGGTCGTACAGCACGTCGACCAGCCATGTGAAGCGGCGCGCCTCCGACGCCAGCCGGGGCGACATTTGCGGCACCCCCGACAGCAGCACCGTGTGGAACTGGGTCGCCAGTTCCAGGTAGTCGTTCTGCGAGCGAGGGCCGCCGCACAATTGCTTGAAGTCGAACCACACCACGCCGCCGGCACGCCGCCGGGCCCGCAGTTCGCGGTGCTCGACGTGCAGCAACGGCGCTTCGTCGCGCGCTTCGGCGAGGCGCTCGAACGCCTCGTGCAGGGCTGCTTCGGCAAGCTCGTTCAGCGGCGTGTGGTACAGCCCCACTTGCGCCAGAGTGGCTTGGCGGTAGTCGCATCCGTTGTCGACACCGACCACTTCGAGCCTCGCCTTCAACAGTTCGATGGCCGGCAAGATGCGATCCCGGTGCAGGCCATTCGGGTACAGCTCGTCGGGCCGGAAGTTGGAGGTGGCGACGATGGACACGCGGTTCGCAAACAGGGCCGCCAGCAGCCGGTGCAAGATCATCGCGTCGGTGACATCGGCCACGTGAAACTCGTCGAAGCAAATCAGCCGGTAGCGGCGCGCGATGCGCCGGCCGAGTTCGTCCAGCGGGTCCACCGTGCCCTTCAGGTCTTGCAGTTCGCGGTGCACCTCGCGCATGAATTCGTGAAAGTGCAGCCGCGTCTTGCGCGTCACCGGCACCGACTGAAAAAAGCAATCCATCAGGAAGCTCTTGCCGCGCCCCACGCCGCCCCACATGTAGACGCCGCGCGGAATCGGCGGGCGCACGAGCAGCTTGGTGATCGTGTTGCGGCGGCGCGCCTTGTATTCGACCCACTCGGTCTCGCAGCGCTGCAACGAAACGATGGCCCGCAACTGCGCCGGGTCAGACGTGTAGCCCCGCTCGGCCAGGGTTGCCAGGTAGAGCTGCCGCACGCCCATCGGGTGTGCGCGATCAGAAATTGAGCGTGCGTTTGTCGACCGCCAGAGCGGCTTCCTTGGTGGCTTCGCTCAGGCTCGGATGCGCGTGGCAAATGCGCGCAATGTCTTCGCTGCTGGCCTTGAACTCCATCGCCACCACCGCTTCGGCAATCAGCTCGCTGGCCATCGGCCCGACGATGTGCACGCCCAGAATTTCATCGGTCTTGGCATCGGCCAGCATCTTGACCATGCCTGTGGTGTCACCCATTGCGCGGGCGCGACCGTTGGCCATGAACGGAAAGGTGCCGGCCTTGTAGGCACGGCCTTCGGCCTTGAGCTGCTGCTCGGTCTGGCCGACCCAGGCGATCTCGGGCGCGGTGTAGATCACCCACGGCACGGTGTTGAAGTTGACGTGAGGGTGCTGGCCGGCAATCCGCTCGGCCACTGCCGCGCCCTCTTCTTCTGCCTTGTGCGCCAGCATCGGGCCACGCACCACGTCGCCCACCGCCCACACATTGGGCAGGTTGGTCTTGCAATGCTCGTCCACCGTGATCGCACCGCGCTCGTCCAGCTTCAACCCCACCACATCGCCGTTCAGCCCGAGGGTGTTGGCGACTCTGCCGATCGACACGATGAGCTTGTCCACGCTGAGGCTTTGCGCTTCGCCTTTGGCATTCGTGTAGGCCACGCTGACGCCCGTTTTAAGCGCCTTGACTTCGCTGATCTTCACGCCCAACTCGATCTTCAAACCCTGCTTGGTGAACGCCTTGTGCGCTTCTTTGGCAATCTGCTCATCCACCGCGCCCAGAAAGGCGGGCAGCGCTTCGAGCACCGTCACCTCGGCACCCAGACGACGCCAAACCGAGCCCATCTCCAGCCCGATCACGCCAGCGCCAATCAAGCCCAGCCTGGCCGGCACAGCGGTGATCTTTAGTGCGCCGTCGTTCGACAAGATGTTCTCTTCGTCGAAGGCCGCGCCCGGCAGCACGCGGGCGTTGGAGCCGGTCGCCAGGATCACGTGCCTGCCGGTCAAGGTTTCGGGGATCGATCCGGCGACCGCGATGTCGTAGCCCTGTGCCGAGGCTGTCGACGCGTCGCCGTCGGCGCGCTTCACGAATGAACCCCGGCCATGAAAAAAACTGATCTTGTTCTTCTTGAACAGGTACAGGATGCCGTCGTTGTTCTGCTTCACCACCGTGTCTTTGCGGCTCTGCATTTTGGCCACGTCGATCGACAGGTTGGACAGCTTGATGCCGTGGTCGGCAAAGTGATGCCCGGCCTGCTCGAAGTTCTCGCTCGACTGCAGCAGCGCCTTCGATGGGATGCAGCCGACATTGGTGCAGGTGCCGCCCGGTGCGGGTCCGCCGCTATCGTTCTTCCATTCGTCGATGCAGGCCGTGTTGAAGCCCAGTTGTGCTGCGCGGATGGCCGCGATGTAGCCGCCGGGGCCGCCACCGATGACGATGACATCGAACTGTTTGTTGCTCATCGTGCAGGCTCAGATGTCGAACAACAGGCGCGCCGGATCTTCCAGCGCTTCCTTCATCGCCACCAGGCCCAGCACCGCTTCGCGGCCGTCGACGATGCGGTGGTCATACGACATCGCGAGGTAGTTGATCGGGCGGATCACGATGGCCCCGTTCTCGACCACGGCACGGTCTTTCGTGGCGTGCACGCCGAGGATGGCCGACTGCGGCGGGTTGATGATGGGCGTGGACAGCATCGAGCCGAAGGTGCCAC
>JAYVCL010000113.1:0-7523 GCA_043749975.1 Burkholderiales bacterium | reverse complement strand
CTGCCTGGTGAGTGGGCACCGTCGCATCGCCACACGCCCAACGCCGTGCGCATGGTGGTCGAAGGCGTTGGCGCGTGGAGCAACGTTGACGGCGAGAAGTGCGAGATGCTGCGCGGCGACCTGATCCTGACGCCCACCGGCTTGTGGCACGAGCACGGCCACGACGGCAACGAGCCGGTGGTCTGGCTCGATGTGCTCGACCTGCCCCTGGTCTATTACATGGAGGCCAGCTACCACGTCGACGGCGGACGCCAGACCGTGCAGCCTGCACACGGCGAGCGCTCCTATGCGCGCGGCGGCATCGTGCCCACCCCTGTGTTTGCGCGCTCGCGCAAGCCCTATCCCATGCTGCGCTACCCCTGGGCCGATGCACGCGCGGCGCTCGAGTCATTGGCTGCCGACCAGCCGGATCTCGAAGCGGTGCAGGTCACCTACGCCAACCCCGAGACCGGCGCTCACGCCGAGAACATCCTCGGCTTCTACGCGCTGATGCTGAGGCCGGGGCAGTCGCTGCGCCTGCCGGTCCGAAGCCCGGCAATGGTCTTCCACCTGATCGAAGGCGGCGCCAGCGTGCAGGTTGGCGAACCGCACGAAGAGCAGCATTTCGCGCTCGCCGAAGCCGACACCTGCTGCGCGCCTGGATATACGCCGGTCACGCTCGCCAACACCTCCGACAGCGCGCCAGCGTTCCTCTTTATCGCCGACGAAACGCCGCTGCACACCAAGCTCGGCGTGTTCGAAGTCCGCGAAGCTCAAAACTGAATTCAACCTGGAAACCGCAGTTGGACGCGCCCGAGCGAGCCGCGATGTGGTGCGCTGGCAAGGCCTGGCGCAGGCGTGCCCTGCGCCTTGCTTGGGCTTGACGCTGCGGGCTCATGCCCGCAAGGAGGAGCAACGCCGCCAGAGCACCGCAGCGTGGCTCGTTCGGGTGTGCAGCGCTCTCCCCCACCGGGTGATGGATATCGTGGGCGGAAATGTCTGCACTCATGCGGTGAGTCCAGCGGAATCAAGCGGTCAACTGCGGTTTTCAGGCTAAATCCCTCACACCAACCACACCGTCAACCGCATCTTCCTGGTTGGACGCAACTCCCACGCGCATGCCGTAGAGATGGGCCGCCCTGTCGACAAGAATGTCGTGCAGTCGTCGGTGGTGTCCGAGATCGTGCCGATGCCCGGCAAGATCATCGACCAGGGCGCACTGGAACTGACGCTGAACGGCATGACGAAACAGAAGTCGGACATCGACAAGCTGATCTGGAACATCTCGGAACTGATTGCCGACCTGTCCAAGTTCTACCACCTGCGGCCGGGCGACCTGATCTTCACCGGCACGCCCGAAGGTGTGGGCCCGGTGCTGCCCGGTGAGCGCATCGACGGCCGCATCGAAGGCGTCGGCAGCATCGTCTTGCACACCGGCCCTGCGCAATGACAGCCCCAAGCTGACTGCGTTCAATCTCGGGGGCACGTCGCGTTGGGTCTCTCCACGCTGGGTCGATGCAGGGCGTTGGAGACACAGAAGCAATTCAAGTTTCCTCAAGAATGACTCACTGCACTGGGCGTTGCAGTGCTCATACTCAATATCTGCGGTGGCCCGATCCTGGAGCGCTGCGCCAACTGGAACCGTTTGATCATTGAGCCGATGTCAGGGCCACGAATATTCATGAACTCGCAGCGGATCGACATCGCGGTGAATACGCATGTCGAAGTTCACCCTGCCCTTGACCGCCTGCTTGAGGCGGTGCGGGCCTGCCGCGCCTGCGAAGCAAATCTGCCGCTCGGCCCGCGCCCGGTGCTGCAAGCAGGTGCGACCGCGAAGGTCCTGATCGTCGGCCAGGCGCCGGGCGCCAAGGTTCACGCGAGCGGCGTGCCCTGGGATGACCGCAGCGGCGAGCGTCTGCGCGAGTGGATGGGCATCGATGCCACGGTCTTCTACGACAGAGCCCGCGTGGCGATCGTACCGATGGGCTATTGCTATCCGGGCCGCGCGATCAGTGGCGACCTGCCGCCGCGGCGCGAATGCGCGCAGCTATGGCTGGATCGGCTGCTTGCCGAGTTGCCGCGGATCGAGCTCACGCTGCTGGTCGGTCACTACGCGCAGGCCCACTTCCTGCGCAGCATGGGCCATACGTCGGTGACGGCGACGACCCGCGATTGGCGCGTCCATGCTCCCCGCGTCATTCCGCTGCCGCACCCTTCGCCGCGCAACGTCGCCTGGTTCAAGGCCAATCCCTGGTTCGACGATGAACTCCTGCCCGTGTTGCGGCGCGGCGTCCACAAGCTCGTCGGCGGCTGAAGCGCCGCGGCGTCGAAGGGCTGCGCCGGTAAAGGGGGCAGAGCGCGCGGCACCTTCGTCCGCTGCGTGGCGGCACGAGGACGATGGCCGGTGCAGGGTTCTGACGCTCGGCCATTCGACGCGGCCGATCGAAGCGTTCTTGGAACTGCTTCGCGCCCATCTCGTCACCCAGTTGATCGACGTGCGCACGGTGCCGCGCTCGCGGCACAACCCCCAGTTCAACACCGATGCGCTGCGCGCCACGCTCGCAGCCGCGAACATCGGCTATGCGCACGCGCCCGGCCTTGGCGGCTTTCGGCGCACAACGCCGGATTCCGCGAATGTCGGCTGGCGCAACCCGTCGTTTCGGGGCTATGCCGATTACATGCAGACGGCGGACTTCGCACAAAACCTTGGCGGCCTGATCGAGCTTGCGCGTGGGAACAGGGTCGTGCTGATGTGTGCGGAAGCGGTGCCGTGGCGCTGCCACCGCTCGCTGATCGCAGACGCGCTCGTCGTGCATGGCGTGCCGACCTGCGAGATCCTCAGCCCGACGCGACTGCAGCCGCACAAGCTGACGCCCTTTGCCTGCGTGCGTGGCCAGGAGATCACTTACCCGCCCGACTCGTCGGGCACAACGGGCACAGCCGACAGCAAAGATTGCGTCTGAAGCAATACGGGCTCGGCTTGGGAACGTGGGACCGCACGCCAAGTGCTTCGCATCGTATGTGCGCCACCGCGCAGACGCAGACCGCTTGCGGTGCGTATCGTCGTCGTATTGTTTTGACGATTGGGAGATTGAAAAACTGCGGGCTGCAACCGAGTGATGGAACACTGGACTCAGCGGCAAGATCACCAAAGTTCACACAAGCCGAGACCGATGAGATCGAGGTCATCCGCATGGTGTTGCCGGCGGGTAAGAAGATCCCCAGGCATCAGGCGGCGAGCGCGATCAACGTTCAGTGCCTGGAAGGCACCATCAAGTTCGAGTGGCATGGGGGCACGCGGCTCATGCGCGCGGGCACGATGCTATTTCTGGTGCCCGCAGAGCCACACGCACCCGAGGCGCTGGAGAACTCTTCGGTCTTGGTCAGCAGGCTGGCGCGCAGTCAGTCGCAGTGCTGCCTTCGAGGCGGTTCAACAATAGGCATTCCCATGGCGCGTTCAGCTCGGCCCGTTTTCTTGAACCTGACGCAGATCCAGATGCCGGTGGGCGCGTTGACATCCATCGGCCACCGGGTGGGCGGCATCGTTCTCGCAGCAAGCGTTCCCGTCGGCGTTTATCTGCTCGATCGCTCGCTGAGGAGCGAACAAGGGTTCGCCGAGGTCACTGATCTGCTCAGGCACGGGGCTGTCAAGGTGGCTTTGGTGCTCGTGGTCTGGGCGCTTGCGCACCATATGCTGGCCGGGGTACGGCACTTGTTGAGCGACTTCGAAGTGGGTTCGCCCTTGCACCCGTCGCGTCGCAGCGCCTGGTTAGTGAATCTCGGCGGCGTAGCCTTGGCGCTGTTCGCGGCGGTGGTCTTGCTGTGAGACTCAGGTTCACAGGATTGGCGGCCTGGTGGGTGCAACGTGCGAGCGCCCTGTGCATGCTGCTCTTCGTTGTGTTCGTGCTGACGGCTTTCTCGTTTTATCCACGCCACTCGTACCTCGAGTGGAGGACCTGGGCCCGCAGCCCCGGCGTGTCCATTGCCATCCTCGCCTTCTTCGCGGCGCTGCTGTCGCACATGTGGGTGGGCCTGCGCGACGTGCTGCTGGACTACGCGAAGCCGGCCGGCCTTCGTCATCTCCTGCTGGGCCTGGTGGCTGCGGGTTTGCTCGGCACCGCGGTGTGGGTGGTGCTCATCCTGGTGCGGTTGCAAGCCTGATATGCCAGACGCTGACCGGAGGTAAAGATGAAGTTTTCAATCTCCCGCTACAACCCCGAGCGCGACAAGGCACCGTACATGCAAGACTACGAGATCGAAATCGTCGACAGCGATCACATGCTGCTCGATGTGCTGCTGCGCCTGAAACGGCAGGACGACACGTTGTCGTTTCGTCGCTCGTGCCGCGAAGGCGTCTGCGGCTCCGATGCGATGAACATCAACGGCCGCAACGGCCTGGCCTGCATCACGCGCACGAGCGCGCTGCGCGAACCGGTGTTGATACGCCCGCTGCCAGGGTTCCCGATCATTCGCGATCTGTTCACATGACGCAGTTCTTCAAGCAATACCACTCGATCACGCCCTACCTCGTCAATGGCGAGCCGCCGCCAGAGAAGGAAAGGCTGCAGTCGCCGGCCGAGCGCGACATGCTCAACGGCGCCTACGAATGCATCCTTTGCGCCTGCTGCAGCAGCCAGTGCCCGTCGTACTGGTGGAACCCGGACAAGTTCGTCGGTCCGGCCGGCCTGATCCAGGCTTACAGGTTCATCTTCGACAGCCGCGACCACGCCACCGAGCAGCGGCTCGACGATCTCGACCGTGATCCGTACCGGCTCTTTCGCTGCCGCACGATCATGAACTGCGCCGAGGTTTGCCCGAAAGGCCTGGAGCCGGTTCATGCCATCGCGGCAATCCGGCTGAAGATCGCGCAGGTTCCCCTGCATCACGGCGGGCTCGAAGTTCACCCGCCGAAGTCTCCGAAGTAGCCGCAACCCCGGTGCCTGCCATGACGGTCTCGCGGCCCGTCGTTGTCACCCGGGACCGCACCACCGGACCGCTGCATCTCAGCCACTATGCCGGCTCGCTGCACTAACGCTCGCTCGCTACCGACAGCTTGGGTTCGCCCGGCCCCAGCTTGCCGTCGGCGCGCGCCGAGAGGTAGGCAAACAGATCGAGCACGTGCGGGGCCACCTTGGGGTCGGCTTCCCAAGCGGGCATGATGATCTGGCCGCGCGCACCCCGCTCGCGCCGCATGACTTCTTCGACCATCGCTTCGCGCATGGCGGTGCGATCCTCGGTCTTCGCTTCGTTGGCCGGCAGCACGATGCGGTAGCTCGTCAGAACCTTGGTCGCGAACGCGCGCGGCGTGAGCGTCTTGACGCGCTCCACCAGGTTCGGTGCCAGGTCGGTTCCCACGCCGTCGACGCCATGACAGCCATAACAAGTCGTGTGAAACAGCCGCCAACCGGTATAGGTGCCACGGTCGACCTTGCCATTGACGACGCGGTAGTCACCGGGAACGGGTTCGGCATTGGGTTGTGCCGCCAGCGGCAGCGTGATCAACGCCCCCAACAGCACAGCCCAACAGGGCCCGCGGTGAAGCGCTGAAAGCTGTGTTGTGTTCATCATGATGTGGTTCTGAAAATGTTGGGGTGTGTGCCATCTTGACCTGCCGATGCGGGCGCGCTTTGAGGAAGATCAACGGACGGTCGGGCGCGCCTGTCAACCCGCTGCCAGCCATCGCTGCGCCAGCGTCGCAGGCGGCACGGCTTGCGCTGCATCGACGACGATTGCGACGGCTTGCTGCGCAGCGCCGAGCGGCTCTTCCACCGCGGTCAAGCGGTCGAGCACGGCCCCATCGGCCTCCGACGCGTCAACGCCGCCAAGCTGCCGCTGCACCAGCCTCTGGTGCAGCAAGGGCAGCTCAGCCTGGCAATCGAAGATGGTGAACGGCACGCAGAGCGAGGCAGCCAATGCGGCAAACGCCGCGCGTTCCGATCGAAGCAGAAATGCCGCATCGACGACCACCGGCCAGCCGGCTGCGAGCGCAAGCGTTGCAATCTCTCGCAAGCGCGAATAGGTGCGCTGCGTCGCCGCCTGGTCGTAGATGCCGCCGGGCACATGGCCACGCGACGACTGCCGCGCACCGAGCCCGAACAGACGCTTGCGCTCGACATCCGAACGCACACCGATCGCGCCCGCTGCTTCGACGACGCCTTGCGCGGTGAAGCTCTTGCCCGAACCCGGCAGGCCGTGCGTGATGGCCAGCCGCGCGTCGGCGCTGCACGACAAAGCCGAGGCCAGAGCCAGATAGTCGAGCGCGCCACAGCGGGCAGCCGAGTGCACGCCCTGCTGCCCGCCGATCGCCGTCACCCGCGCGCGCACGAGCGCACGGCAGACCATGCCATGGCGCAAGACGGGCAGCCCGTCGTAGTCACCGCTCGATGCGAGGTAGGCGTTGATGAAGCGGAACGCCAGGTCGCGCCGGCCATTCGCCAGCAGGTCCATCGCCAGAAAGGCGATGTCGTCCAGCACGTCGATCCAGCGCAGCTCCGCGTCGAACTCGATGGCGTCGAACGCAGTGGCCTCGCCGGCGAGTTGCAGCACGTTCGCCAGATGCAGGTCGCCGTGGCATTCGCGCACGCGGCCTGCGCGCAGCCGTGCCGCCCACAGCGGCGCCAGCGCTTGTTGTTGCTGGACCAGCCATGCGCGCAGGGCGGGCCAACCGATGGCCGGGCCTGGCGTTCCGTCGGCTTTCTTCACGGCGTCGATGGGGTCTATCGCCTCGATGAGGCCTTGCGTCGCTCTTTCGTGGCTCGCCGCCGATCCGAACACGCTGCCAGGCGGCGCCACGGCCGCGTCTCGGTGAAAGTCAGCGAGCCTTTGCGCCAGCGCGTCGATGTGGTGCGACGCCAGAGTGCCTTCGGCCAGCATTTCGCTCCACAGTGCGCCGTCGGGGAAGCGGCGCATGCGTACCGCGACGTCGACCACCGGCCCGACACCCCCGAACGTGGGGCCCTGCGGGCTGTCGCAAACGTCCACCGCGTCGAGGTACAGCGCAGGTGCAAGACGCCGGTTCAAGCGCATCTCTTCTTCGCAGAAACGGCGTCGCGCGGCCAGCAGCGTGAAATCGAGGAACGCAAGCCGGACGGGCTTCTTCAATTTGTACGCCAGCGACTCCGTGAGCAGTACCCAGGAGACATGGGTTTCGACCAGCCGCACCGGCACGCCGTCAAGCGCCTCGAGCGATGCGCGCAAACGCGCTACGCGCTCACTCGCTGCGGCGACCAGGTCGGCGCACGACGCTGTCACGTCCTAGAAACCGCAGTTGGACGCGCCCGAGCGGGCCGCGGTGGGGTGTGCTGGCAAGGCGCGAAGACGCTGCGGGCTCATGCCCGCAAGGAGGAGCAACGCCGCCAGCGTGCCGCAGCGTGGCTCGGTCGGGTGTGGAGCGCTGCCACCCACCAGGTGACGGTTGCCGTGGTCAAAACAGTGTGCATTCACGTGGTGCGTCCAGTGGAGTCAAGCGGTCAACTGCGGTTTTTAGGATTACTTGACCAACAACACCGGCACGTCGCAGTCAGCGAGCACCCCCTGCGCCACGC
>JAYVCL010000112.1:0-5569 GCA_043749975.1 Burkholderiales bacterium | reverse complement strand
CAGGCTGGCGCTCATCAGCAGCAGCAGGCCCCAGCCGGCCACGCCGATGGCTGCGGGCAGCACCGGGCTCAGGATCCACCACGCCACGCCGAGCAGCAGAACGCCGAAGAAGCGTTTGACCGACTCCATCCACGCGCCTGCGCGCGGCAGCAGGGCGCCGGCCGACGCGCCCACCAGCAGCAGTGGCACGCTCATGCCGGCGGCCAGCGAAAACAGCGCGCTGCCACCGAGCACCACATCGCGGGTCTGGCTGATGTAGACCAGCGCGCCGGCCAGCGGCGCGGCCACGCAGGGGCTGACGATCAGCGCCGACAGCCCGCCCATCGCGAACACGCCGGCCCAGCGCCCGCCCTGGATGCGGCTGGCGCGGGCGTCGAGGCGGTCGCGCAGAAAGGCCGGCAACTGCAATTCATAGAAGCCGAACATCGACAGCGCCAGCAGGCCGAGCATCAACGCGAAGCCGCTCAGCACCCACGGGTTCTGCAAGGCCGCGGCAAGGCCCTCGCCGGCCAGCCCTGCCGCCACACCGAGCGCGGTGTAGACCAGGGCCATGCCCAGCGAATAGGCCAGCGCCAGGCTGAGGCCGCGCGAGCGCGAGGTGGCGGCACCCGTCTGCCCGACGATGATCGACGACAGGATCGGCAACATCGGCAGCACGCAGGGCGTGAACGACAACAGCAGCCCGGCGACGAAAAACACGCCCATCACCAGCCACAGCCGCCCGCTGCGCAGCGCGCCTTCGATGCCCGAGTCGCTGCTGGCGGCGGCCGCTTTGGGCATGGGCGTGGACGCTGCTGCGGCCGTGGTATCGGCAGCGGCACCGGCAGCGGCATCGGCCTGCACGTTGACGCGGCCATCGCCGCCGAAGCCGGTGAGTTGCACCCGCGCCGCGCTTTGCATCGGCGGATAGCACAGGCCGGCGTCGGCGCAGCCCTGGCTCGTCACCGTGAGCGTGAACTCGGTCGGCGCGGCCTCGACCGGCACCGCGATCACGACCCGCCCGCGATAGGTCTCGACCTGCTTGCCGAAGGTTTCGTCGAACTTGACCTTGCCGGGCGGAATGCGCGCCGGCGCCAGCCGCACGCCCGCGCCATCGGCGGCGAAAGCGAACGGCTCGCGGTACATGTAGTAGCCGTCGGCCACATCGAACGCCACCTCGACGTTGCGCGCATCGAGCGCGCGGGCACTGAAGCGAAACGCCTGCTCCGGGGGCAAAAACTCGACGCCGGTGGCGGCCAGCGCGAGCGTGGCGTTGATGAGCAGCAGCAGCGGTGCGAGCAAGCGCAACAGGAAGGGGGTCATGACGGTCATCGGGAAGGAGGGGCGGCGAGGGTCAACGTCGCCCCCAGCCGGGGCAATTGTGCGATGAAGGCGGCTTCGGCTTCCAGGCAACGCAAATCGAGGCACAGCGCACCGTCGCGCACATGGCCGAGCACGGGAATGGGCAGTGTGCGCCAGGCAGTTTCCAGGCGCTTGAGAGCGGCACCGCCGCCACGCCCGGCACCGGCCGCAGCGATGGCCAGCCCGGCGCTGGGCAACAGATCCGCCGGGCGCGCACCGCTGCCGATCTGGCTGCGCAGCGCCAGCGTTCGTACCGCATACGCGGCACCGACGGCGAGGCTCACGTGCGGCAGCAACCGGGCGGCCACGGCTTCGATCTCGGCCTGCGGCCGCGTCAGCAAGCGCAAGGTGGTCAGCCGCTGTGGCAGCCGCTCCGGGTGGCGGTACAGGCGCAGCACCGCTTCGAGCGCGGCCAAGGTCAGCTTGCCGACGCGCAGCGCGCGCTTGAGCGGGTTTTTCTTGATGCGCCGCACCAGATCGGCACGCCCCGCGATCAGCCCGGCCTGCGGGCCGCCCAGCAGCTTGTCGCCGCTGAACAGCACCAGGTCGCAACCGTCGGCCAGCGCGGCCTGCACGGTGGGCTCTTTCGGCAAACCGTAGGCCGACAAATCGACCAGGGTGCCGCTGCCGAGGTCGTTGACCAGCGGCAGGCCATGGGCATGCGCCAGGGCGGCCAGCTCGCTCTCGACCACCGCCTTGGTGAAGCCGGTGATGGCGAAATTGCTTTGGTGGATCTTCATCAGCAGCGCGGTGCGCGCTCCGATCGCGTCTGCAAAATCCGCGGCGTGGGTGCGGTTGGTGGTGCCGACCTCACGCAGCTTCGCCCCGGCGCGGGCCATGATGTCAGGCACGCGGAACGAGCCACCGATCTCGACCAGTTCGCCACGCGAAACGATCACTTCCTTGCGCAGCGCCAGCGTGTTGAGCGTCAGGAAAACGGCGGCAGCATTGTTGTTGACCACCGTGCAGGCCTGTGCGCCGGTCAGCTCGCAGACCAGGCCTTCGATCAAGTCGTCGCGGTCGCCGCGCCCGCCGCTGTCGAGGTCGAATTCGAGGTTGCTCGGCATCCGCATGGCCATGGCCACCGCGTCGATCGCCTCTTGCGGCAACAGGGCGCGGCCCAGATTGGTGTGCAGCACCGTGCCGGTCAGGTTGAACACCGCGCGCAGCCGTGCGCGCGCAGCCGCTGCAAGGCGATCGGCGCAACTTGCCAGCACGCTGGCGTCGCTCGGAACGGGCGCGTCGGGTTCAGCCGCTGCGCGCTGGCGCAGCTCGGCCAGCACGCCGCGCAGCGCCGCCACCAGCGTGCGGTGGCCATGCTCGCTCAGCAGACCCGCCGCGTCGGCATGGCCGAGCAGCCGGTCCACCGAGGGCAGCGCCTTCAAGCCGCCGAGGGCACGGGGTGCACCCGGGGCAGCGGCGGCAACGGCTGAGTGCGGCGCAACCATGACTCAGCAGCAACGAAGTGGCGGAAGACGGGGTGGCGGAAGAGAGTGGGAGTCGAACCCACCAGGGACCGAAGATCGGCCCCTTCCGGTTTTGAAGACCGGACGTCCCACCGGGGAGCGCATCTCTTCCATGCTGTGCATTTTCACCGGGCCGGATCAGCGAGCGCTGCCGGTGCCTGGCCGAACACCGCCACGCTGTCGCGGCGCACCCGCCGGCCGTCGCGCAGGCGCATCGTGAAGCCGCTGCGGTCGAAAAATTCGAGCATCGGAATGCCGAGGTTGCGATGCAGGCCGGTGGTCTCGCGAAACGGCCCGACAGTGACCATGCCGCGTGCTTGCGTGCTGGCCAGCGCCTCGGTCTGCGCCGCCAGTTGCGCCACGGTGTGCGGCAGAAAAAAAACTTCGCGGCGCACGCGGTGCAGATGCCCCATGCGCGCGAGCCGGCAAAACAGCGAGCGCAACGCATCTTCGTCGACGTGCAGATCGCGCGCCAGCTCGGGCACCTGCGGCGGTGCCAGGCCGGCGGCGTCGAGCCGCGGGCGGCTGCGCTCCCACAGTTGCTGCTCGGCAGGGCTCAAGCTCACCTGGTGGCCGGCGAGCTGGTAGCGCGCGCCGACGCGCAGCACGCGTTGCTCGAGCAAGGCGGTGTCCAGCGCGCTTGCCACGGTGGCCAGTGCGGGCCGCTGCGGCATCAGGCTGCGCAGCTCCTGCAGGTTGGCACCGGCGCTGTCGGGCTGGCGCTCGTGGTAGCGCGCCAGCGCGGCCATCGCTTGTTCGGCGATCTGCTGCCAATGCGCTGGGCTGAAGGCGCGTGACTCGCCGCCGCCACGCAGCAGTTTCGCAGCGCTGGCATCGAGCAGCGGCGCCAGCGCGGCATCGTCGAGTTGGTACAGGCGCGCGAACCAGCCCAGGTCGACTCCGGCCGGCGAGCAGGGCAGCAGTTGATTCAGCGCAGCCTGTGGCGTGTCCGCCTCGAGTGCCGCGAGCAGCTCGAAGCGCTGCGGCTTGCGGCAGCCGCGCTCGGGCGCAAACGGGTCGAGCACGCGCCCGCCGCCCAGCGTGCGCCGGGCCGACTGGTCGCGCACGATGAAGCGGTCGCCGTGCAGCGCACCGACGGGCTGGTCGAGCACCAACTGCACCAGCGCGCTCTCGCCTGGCGGCAGGGGCGCGTCGCGCAGCAGCGCAATGCGGCCAGTCACTTCCACCGCGCCGAGGTGCACATGCACCGGCGTCCAGTGGCGCAGTGCACGCGTTTCGCCGGGCAGCAAGGCCAGCCGCGCGTCGATGCGCTGCGTCGGCGCGTGCAGAGGTGCGCTGAGCAGCCACTGGCCGCGCGCGATGTCGCGCCGGTCGAACTGCGGCGCGGCGATGTTCAAGGCACAGCGCTGGCCGGGCGATGCACGCTCGGCCTTGCGGTTTTGCGCATGCAGGCCGCGCACCCGCACTTCGATGCCGAGCGGCGAAATCGTCAGCCGATCGCCGACATTCACCGTGCCGTCGAACACCGTGCCGGTGACCACGGTGCCGATGCCGTCGAGCGTGAACGAACGGTCGATCGCGAGGCGAAACAGCCCGTCGCCAGGTCGGGGTGTGGCCGAACCTGCGGCCGAACTTGTCGCCGAACTTGTCGCCGAACTTGCCGCCGAGTACAACTGCGCGCGCAACGCGTCCACCCCTTCGCCGCTGACCGACGACACCGCCACGATCGGGAAGTCGGCCTGCGCGCGGCCGGCCAGCAGCGCGCGCACTTCGGCGGTGGCCGCCTCGCGCCGCTGCGCATCGACACGGTCGACCTTGGTCAACGCGACGACACCTCGGTCCAGGCCCAGCAAATCGAGGATCGCCAGGTGCTCGACGGTCTGCGGCATCGGGCCGTCGTCGGCCGCCACCACCAGCAGCACGTGGTCGATGCCGGTCGCGCCGGCCAGCATGTTGTGGATGAATTTTTCGTGGCCTGGCACGTCGATGAAGCCCAGCACGTCGCCACTGGGCAGCGGCTGGTACGCGAAGCCGAGGTCGATGGTGATGCCGCGCGCTTTTTCTTCTTTCAGGCGATCCGCGTCGACGCCGGTCAAAGCCTTGACCAGCGATGTTTTGCCATGGTCGATGTGACCTGCGGTGCCGACGATCATGAGCTTGTGGATGAGCTTGGGTTCAAAGGCAAGAGGCCCGCGTTGCTGCGGGCCCCTTGCCTTGCTTCGGGGAGAGGCGCGTCCGAATGCGCCCCGCGTTGCTACTTCTTCACTGTCGTTTCCGCCAGCTCGAACATCCAGGATTTGTACGGCACGAAGTTGACGCGGTTGCTGACCGCATACAGCTTCGAGGGCGCGTACAAGAACAGGACGTTGGCTTCGTCATGGATGTAGCGGTTCATCTGCGCCGTGAGCTTCTCCATCTTGCCTTTGTCCTTCTCGGCAAGAATCTTCTTACCCAGCGCCTCGAAGGCAGCGTCTTCAGGCATCTTGCGGAAACCGCCGTCCTTGCCGAAAAACTCGCGGAACACCACACCGTACGGGTACTCGGGTGTCCAGTCGAAATGCTCGACCAGCCACACGTCCCACTTGTCGCCCTTCGGCGTGCCCGAATAGTCGGCGACCACCTTGACACCGGCTTTCGCCAGACTCTTGGTCATCGCCTCGACCACGCCCTTGTAGCCCTCACCCGCGACGACGGTGATGCTCGTGACACCCCCGGCTGCGAGTGTCTTGCCGGCCGCTGCCGGATCGAAGGCATACGGCTTCAGTGACGCTTCATAGCCGAATTGGCCGGGCATGACCATC
>JAYVCL010000111.1:0-10029 GCA_043749975.1 Burkholderiales bacterium | reverse complement strand
CGCCCCGGCGCCGCCATCCCCGGTTCGCGGGTGCGCGCCTCGTATCATCGACCGCATGCCCACCTCACTCGACGGCCAGCTCGTCGTCGCCATCTCGTCGCGCGCCCTGTTCGACTTCGAGGAAGAGAACCAGCACTTCGAGGCCACCAACGACCGCGCCTACATGCGGCTGCAACTCGACCGGCTGGAGCAGGCGGCCAAGCCCGGCGTGGCCTTCTCGCTGGTCAACAAGCTGCTGGCCTTCAACGGCGCGGCACCCAGCGTCGAGGTGGTGATCCTGTCGCGCAACGACCCGGTGTCGGGGATGCGGGTTTTCCGCTCGGCGCAGCACTACGGGCTGCCGATCCAGCGCGGCGTGTTCACGCGTGGCGAGTCGCCGTGGCGCTACCTGAAGCCGCTGAACGCCAATTTGTTCTTGTCCACCAACGAGGCCGATGTGCGCTCGGCGCTGGATGCGGGCGTGCCGGCGGCGCGGGTGTATCCGCATTCCAAGCGCGCCTCGGACGCGCACCCGAACGAGGTGCGCATCGCCTTCGACGGCGACGCGGTGCTGTTCAGCGACGAAGCCGAGCGCGTGTTTCAGAACGCCGGGCTCGATGCGTTTCAGGCGCACGAGCGCGATCGCGCCGAAAAGCCGCTGGCTGCGGGCCCGTTCAAGCCGCTGCTGCTGGCACTGCAGCGCTTGCAGGGCGAGGCGACCAGCAAGATGCGCATTCGCACGGCGCTGGTCACGGCGCGCAGCGCTCCGGCGCACGAACGCGCGATTCGCACCTTGATGGATTGGGACATCGAAGTCGACGAAGCGATGTTTTTGGGCGGCCTGCCGAAGGGCGAATTCCTGCGCGAGTTCGAGCCTGATTTTTTCTTCGATGACCAGACCGGGCATGTCGATTCGGCCTCGGCCCATGTGCCGGCGGGGCACGTGGCGTCGGGCGTGAGCAATCCGCAAGACGGCTGAAAAGCGTCGCGCGCAGGCCGGCTTCAGCGCAGCCCGGCTCGAAATCGCCGCAGCCGTTCCAGGTCGAGCACCCGCAAGCCGCCGTACTCGATGCGGATCACCTCGGCGGCCTGCAAGGTGTGCAGCGACTCGTTGACCCGCTGCCGCGACAGGCCCACCAGATACCCCAACTCCTGCTGGGTGATGCGCAGCACCTCGCCGACACCCGGGTACAGCACCGGGTGGAACAGCGAGGCCAGGCTGCGGGCCACGCGCGCATCGGGGTCGTTCATGCGGTCGATCTCGCGCGCGGCAATGAACTGTCCCAGCCGCTCGTTGAGCTGCTGGGTGATGAAGCGGTTGAACGGAATGCTGCGTTCGATGAGCCAGTGAAACATCTGCACGCCGATGCCCGCGACCACGCTGCTGCGCAAGGCCTCGATGTTGTAGCGGTAGGCCTCGCCCTTGAGCACCGTGCCTTCGCCGAACCAGCCGCCCGGCGGCACACCGGTGAAGGTGATCGGCATGCCCACGGCCGAGTCGTTGCTCATCTTCAGCAAGCCGTCGATGACGCCGAACCAGAAGCTCGCGGGACGGCCCACGCGGCAGAGCAATTCGCCGGCGGCCACCTGCACCACCCGCAAGTCGTTCGTGGCCGCCCGGCGTTCATCCGGCGGCAGCACCTGGAGCCACGGAATGCCGGCCAGTTCAACCGCGCTGGCCGGGCGCGCGCGCTTCAACAAGGCCGCTGGAGGGTCGGTGGGCAAGCGCGTTTCAGGTGGCAACGGTGGAGAAGGCATCGCGGGAAACACCCGAGGGGGATGACCCTTGGATTGTCGTCAGAACGACAGCACGGCGTCAAACTTGTTCGTACATTCGCAATCAATTCTCTGCGCTTTTCATTCTTGAGCGCAGCGAGACAGCCACCCGGAGACATCCGTGCCCACCACCTTTCCTCGCCTGATGCTCGGCCACGCGGCACAGCGCCCCGACGCCGCCGCGCTGCGCGAAAAAGACCAGGGCATCTGGCAGACGCTGAGCTGGGCCGCGCTGGCGCTGTTGGTGCGCGAGTTGGCCTGCGGCCTGGCGCAGGCCGGCCTGAAGCGCGGCCAGCACATCGTGGTGGTGGGTGAAAACCGGCCGCGTCTGTACGTCGCGATGCTGGCCGCGCAGTCGCTGGGGGCGATTCCGGTGCCGCTGTACCAGGATGCGGTGCCGGGCGAATTCGTGTTCCCGATCAACAACGCCGAGGTCGCCTTTGCCGTCGTCGAAGACCAGGAGCAGGTCGACAAGATGCTGGAGTTGCGCGCGCAGTGCCCGCAGTTGACGCAGGTCTGGTACGACGACCCGCGTGGCCTGCGCAAGTACGCGGACGCAGGCCTGGCCTCGGTCGATGCCTTGATTGAAAGCGGCCGCGCCCACAACGCCGAGCACCCCGCTTTCTTCGACGCCGAAGTCGAAAAAGGCCAGCCGTCCGATGTGGCGGCGATGTTCTTCACCTCGGGCACCACCGGCAACCCGAAGGGCGTGGTGCACACCCACCACAGCCTGATCGACCGCGCGCAAGCGGGTGCTGCGTTCGACAAACTCACGTCTTCCGAAGAAGTGCTGGCCTATCTGCCGCCGGCCTGGATTGGCCAGAACATCTTCTCGTACGCACTGTGGTTGCAGTGCGGCTTCGTCGTGAACTGCCCCGAGCAGACCAGCACGGTGACGATCGACCTGAAAGAAATCGGGCCGACCTATTACTTCGCGCCGCCGCGCGTTTTCGAGGGCTTGCTGACCACGGTGATGATCCGCATGGAAGACGCCGGGCGGCTCAAGAAATGGCTGTTCCAGCATTTCATGGAGGTGGCGCGGCGCATCGGCCCGGACCGCATGGACGGCAAGCCGGCGTCCACGCTGGACAGCCTTCACTACGCGCTGGGCAACCTGTGCATCTACGGCCCGCTGCGCAACACGCTGGGGCTGAGCCGCGTGCGCGTGGCCTACACGGCGGGTGAGGCGATCGGGCCCGACCTGTTCACGTTCTACCGCTCCATCGGCATCAACCTGAAGCAGCTCTACGGCTCGACCGAGACGGCCGTTTTCGTGTGCCTGCAGCCCGACCACGAAGCGCGCGCCGACACGGTGGGCGTGCCGATAGCCGGGGTCGAGATCAAGCTGACGCCGAGCGGCGAGATTCTGGTCAAGTCGCCGGGCCTGCTGAAGGAGTACTACAAGAATCCCGCGGCCACCGCCGAGGTGCTGAGCGCCGACGGCTGGTACCACACCGGCGACGCCGGCTTCATCGACGCTGGCGGCCACCTCAAAATCATCGACCGCGCCAAGGATGTGGGGCGCATTCACGGCGGCGTCAACGACGGCGCGATGTTCGCGCCGAAGTATGTCGAGAACAAGCTCAAGTTCTTCCCGTACATCAAAGAGGCCGTGGCCTTCGGCGACCAGCGCGAGCGCGTCTGCGCCTTCATCAACATCGACATGGAAGCGGTCGGCAACTGGGCCGAGAAACGCAACCTGCCCTACGGCGGCTACGCCGAACTGGCGCAAAAGCCCGAGGTCTACGAACTGCTGCGCGAGTGCGTTGAAAAGGTCAACGCCGACCTGTCGGCAGACCAGATGTTGACCGGCAGCCAGATCAGCCGCTTCCTGGTGCTGCACAAGGAACTGGACGCTGACGACGGCGAGTTGACGCGAACCCGCAAGGTCAAGCGCGGCACCATCGGCGAGCGCTACCAGGTGCTGGTGGATGCGATGTACGGCGGCCTGAGCCACCAGTACGTCGAGACGACGGTGAAGTTCGAGGACGGCCGCAGCGGCATGGTGTCGGCCGACCTGAAGATCATGGACACCCAGGTGTTCCCGGCCGTGAAGAAGGCCGCCTAGATGAGCCCCGACAGCAGCGGCCGCAAAGTCGGCGAGGTGATCCTCGATGTGCACAACATCAGCCTCGCCTTCGGTGGCGTGAAGGCGCTGACCGACATCAGCTTCAACGTTTGCGAGCACGAAATTCGCGCCATCATCGGCCCCAACGGCGCCGGCAAAAGCTCGATGCTGAACTGCATCAACGGCGTCTACCAGCCGCAGCAAGGCTCGATTGCGCTGCGCGGAAAAACCTTCCAGCACATGAACTCGCGCCAGGTGGCCGAGATGGGCGTGGCGCGCACGTTCCAGAACCTGGCGCTGTTCAAGGGCATGAGCGTGATCGACAACATCATGACCGGGCGCAACCTGAAGATGCGCACCAACATCTTCCAGCAAGCGCTGCACTGGGGCGCGGCGGCGCGTGAAGAAGTGGCGCAGCGCGGCTTCGTCGAACGCATCATCGACTTCCTCGAAATCCAGCCCTACCGCAAGACGCCGGTCGGCAAGATGCCATACGGATTGCAAAAGCGCGTCGACCTGGGCCGTGCGCTGGCGATGGACCCGCAGGTGCTGCTGCTCGACGAGCCGATGGCCGGCATGAACGTGGAAGAGAAGCAGGACATGTGCCGTTTCATCCTCGACGTGAACGACGAGTTCGGCACCACCATCGTGCTGATCGAGCACGACATGGGCGTGGTGATGGACATCAGCGACCGCGTGGTGGTGCTCGACTATGGACGGAAGATCGGCGACGGCACGCCGCACGAGGTGCGCGCCAACCCCGATGTGATCAGCGCCTACCTCGGCACCACGCACTGAGCAGGAAAAACAGCATGGCGTTCTTCCTCGAAGTTCTGTTTGGCGGCTTGATGGCCGGCATGCTGTATTCGCTGATCGCACTCGGCTTCGTGCTGATCTACAAAGCCTCGGGCGTTTTCAATTTCGCGCAAGGCGCGATGGTGCTGTTTGCCGCGCTGGCGATGGCGCGCTTTTCGCAGTGGATTCCGCATTGGCTGGGCATCGAGAGCAAGCTCATCGGCAACGTGCTGGGCTTCATCGCCGCGATGCTCGTGATGATCGCGCTGGCCTGGCTGATCGAACGGCTGGTGCTGGGGCGTCTGGTCAATCAAGAAGGAATCACCTTGCTGATGGCCACCTTGGGCATCACTTATTTTCTCGACGGCTTCGGCCAAACGCTGTTCGGCAGCGACATCTACAAGATCGACGTGGGCATGCCGAAGGAGCCGCTGTTCCTGTTCCAGGGCGTGTTCCCGGGCGGCGTGCTGATCAGCCAGGAAGACCTGGTGGCGGCAGGCATCGCCGCCGCGCTGGTGGCCGTGCTGGCGCTGTTTTTCCAGAAGACCGCCACCGGCAGGGCCTTGCGCGCGGTGGCCGACGACCACCAGGCGGCGCAGTCTATCGGCATTCCGCTGAACCACATCTGGGTCATCGTCTGGAGCGTGGCCGGCTTTGCGGCGCTGGTGGCCGGCGTGATCTGGGGCAGCAAGCTGGGCGTGCAGTTTTCGCTGGCGGTGCTGGCGCTGAAGGCGCTGCCGGTGGTGATTCTGGGCGGCCTCACATCGGTGCCCGGCGCGATCATCGGCGGCTTGATCATCGGCCTGGGCGAGAAGCTGTCCGAGGTCTACATCGGCCCGATGTTCGGCGGCGGCATCGAGATCTGGTTCGCGTACGTGCTGGCCTTGGTGTTTCTTCTCGTGCGGCCGCAAGGGCTGTTCGGCGAGAAGATCATTGATCGCGTCTGAGCCACCAGGACCACAAAAATGCTCTATCGCGAAAACGGTCAATTCAAGGTCAGCTACGCCGCCGACCAGCAGATTTTCCCCATCCTGCAAGACCGCATCGTCATCGGGCTGCTGCTGGCGTTCGCGTTTTTCGTGGTGCCGATGGTGGCCAGCGAATACATCTTTCGCGCGCTGCTGATCCCGTTTCTGATTCTGTCGCTGGCGGCCATCGGGCTGAACATTCTGGTCGGCTACTGCGGCCAGATCTCGCTCGGCACGGGTGCCTTCATGGCCGTGGGTGCGTACGCCGCCTACAACTTCCAGGTGCGCATCGACGGCATGCCGTTGGTCGTCTCGCTGCTGCTGGGCGGCGTCGCGGCCACGGTCGTCGGCGTGGTGTTCGGCATTCCGTCGCTGCGCATCAAGGGCCTCTATCTGGCGGTGGCCACGCTGGCGGCGCAGTTCTTCGTCGACTGGGCGTTCCTGCGCATCAAGTGGTTCACCAACGACTCGGCGTCGGGCTCGGTGTCGGTGTCGAACCTGCAGGTGTTCGGCATCGGCATCGACACGCCGGCCGAGAAGTATGTGTTCTGCCTCGCCTTCGTCAGTGTGTTTGCCTTGCTTGCCAAGAACCTGGTGCGCGGCCACATCGGCAGGCAATGGATGGCCATCCGCGACATGGACGTGGCCGCCGCCGTCATCGGCATCCGCCCGGTCTACGCCAAGCTGTCAGCGTTCGCGGTCAGCTCCTTCATCGTCGGCGTGGCCGGCGGGCTGTGGGGCTTCGTGAACCTGGGCGCGTGGGAGCCGGCGGCGTTCTCGATCGACCGTTCGTTCCAGTTGCTGTTCATGGTGATCATCGGCGGGCTGGGTTCGATCATGGGCAGCTTCTTCGGTGCGGCCTTCATCGTGGTGCTGCCGCTGCTGCTGAACCAGGCCCCTGCGTGGCTGGGCATTCCGATTTCCACCGCACTGGCCTCGCACCTCGAATTCATGATCTTCGGCGCGCTGATCGTTTTCTTTTTGATCGTCGAGCCGCACGGCCTGGCGCGGCTGTGGTCGATTGCAAAAGAGAAGCTGCGCTTGTGGCCGTTTCCACATTGATTGGCGTAAACCACGGCGAAGCAACCGCGCCCGCTGACGTTCTCTACACCACGGATCCGTTTTTTTTCCACGCACTGACGAGTGCTTTTTTCACCTCTGGAGGCAGACATGAAGTTCAAGTCCCTGGCAATGACCGCTGCGATCATCGCGGCCAGTCTCAGCAGCCTGGCCATCGCGCCGGCGGCGCACTCTCAAACTGCGGCGAAGGAGCAGTTTTTCCCGTTGCTGGTCTACCGAACCGGTGCCTATGCGCCGAACGGCGTGCCGTTCGCCAACGGCATGTCCGACTACATGAAAATGGTCAACGCGCAGGGCGGCATCAACGGCGTCAAGCTGGTGACTGAAGAATGCGAAACGGGCTACGCCACCGACCGCGGCGTGGAATGCTACGAGCGCCTGAAGGGCAAGCACGGCGGGGCCACGGTGTTCCAGCCGCTGTCCACAGGCATCACCTTCGCACTGACCGAGAAGGCGCCGGGCGACAAGATTTCGCTCATCACCTCGGGCTACGGCCGCAGCGAGAGCGCCGACGGCGGCGTCTTCAAGTGGAACTTCCCGCTGGTGGGCACCTACTGGGTCGCGGCCGACGTGCTGGTGCAGCACATTGCCAAGAAAGAAGGCGGCCTCGACAAGCTCAAGGGCAAGAAGGTGGCGCTCGTCTATCACGACAGCCCGTTCGGTAAAGAGCCGATTCCCGTGCTTCAGGAGCGCAGCCGGCAGCTTGGCTTCGAGCTGCAACTGCTGCCGGTGACGGCACCCGGCGTCGAGCAAAAAGCCACCTGGTTGCAGGTTCGCCAGAGCCGCCCGGACTACGTGATGCTGTGGGGCTGGGGCGTGATGAATTCCACCGCCATCAAGGAAGCCGTGGCCACCGGCTACCCGCGCGAGAAGATGTACGGCGTGTGGTGGGCCGGAGCCGAGCCCGACGTGAGAGACGTGGGCGACGGTGCCAAGGGCTACAACGCGCTGGCCTTGCAGCACGGCGCAGAGCCGAACGCCAAGGTGACGAAAGACATCCTCGCGCTGGTGCACGGCAAGGGCCAGGGCACCGGCCCGAAGGAAGAGGTCGGCCAGGTGCTGTACATGCGCGGCGTGTCGGCAGGAATGCTGGCGGTCGAAGGCGTGCGGCGTGCGCAAGAGCGCTACGGCAAGGGCAAGGTCATGTCCGGCGAGCAAGCGCGATGGGGCTACGAGAACCTGACGCTCGACCAGAAGAAGCTCGACGCGCTGGGCTTTGCGGGCGTGATGCGGCCGGTCAGTACATCGTGCGCCGACCACATGGGCTCGGCCTGGGCGCGCATCCACACCTGGGACGGCGCGAAGTGGAACTTCACCTCCGAATGGCTGCAGGCCGACGACCAGATCATCAAGCCGATGGTCAAGGCAGCGGCGGAGAAGTACGCATCCGAGAAGAAGTTGACACGACGTACTCCTGAGGATTGCCAGAGCTGATATCCGCTAGGGCGACTTCTCCGCCGCGAGCGGCAGGGCTGGGCTCCTTCCCCTTCCCCTTCCTCCGAGAGGAAGGGGTCATTGGCTCCCCACACCCCTCCTTGAGGGGCTGGGCTCCGCTGGAGCCCTCATTCAAGCGCCGGGTACGACGTTTGAATGAGTGAAAGGTCGTCATGAGTGCATCGCCGAATATTCTTTTGAACGTCAACGGCATCGAGGTCATCTACAACCACGTGATCCTGGTGTTGAAGGGTGTGTCTTTGCAGGTGCCGGAGGGCAAGGTGGTGGCGCTGCTGGGGGGCAATGGCGCGGGCAAGACGACCACCTTGCGGGCAGTCAGCAACTTGCTGCGCGGCGAGCGCGGCGAGGTCACCAAGGGCTCGGTGGAGTTGCGCGGCGAGCGGATCGAAAACCTGTCGACTTCCGAGATGGTCAACCGCGGCGTGATCCAGGTGATGGAGGGCCGCCATTGCTTCGGCCACTTGACCATCGAAGAAAACCTGCTGACCGGTGCCTACACGCGCAAAGACGGCAAGGGCGCCGTGGCGGCCACGCTGGAGAAGGTCTACAACTATTTTCCACGCCTCAAAACGCGGCGCAGCTCGCAGGCCGCGTACACCTCGGGCGGTGAACAGCAGATGTGCGCGATCGGCCGCGCCCTGATGGCCAACCCGAAGATGGTGCTGCTCGACGAACCCTCGATGGGGCTGGCACCGCAGATCGTGGAAGAGGTGTTCGAGATCGTCAAAGACCTGAACCAACGCGAACGCGTGACCTTTCTGCTGGCCGAGCAGAACACCAACATGGCGCTGCGTTACTCCGACTACGGCTACATCCTGGAGAACGGCCGCATCGTGATGGACGGTGCCGCCAAAGACCTGCGCGAGAACGAGGACGTGAAGGAGTTCTACCTCGGCATGGGCGGCGCCGATGACGGCAACTCGCGCAAGAGCTTCAAGGACGTGAAGAGCTACAAGCGCCGCAAACGCTGGCTCGCCTGATGGCGCGCTGCATCTGAGGAATCAAGCATGGCCCACGCAGATTTGAAGGCGCTCGAACCCTTGTTGCCCTTGCTGCGGCAGTTGCGCGAGATCAAGGGCCTGAAAGAAGTGAAGCCCGGCATCTTCTACTGCCGGGGCGCGGCCTTCGTTCACTTCCACGACGAACAAGGCGCGCTGGTGGCCGACCTGAAACGCGCCAGCGGCAGCGGCTTCGACCGCTATCCACTGGCCACTCCGCAAGCCCAGCGCAAGCTGGTGGACGATGCACGTCGCCGCGCCAACCGCGGCGACGACGACTGACGAACCAAGCCCGATAAGCCCAACAAGCCCGACAAACCCGATGCACGCCATGAACACCCACTACGACGCGCTGGAGGCACGCGACCCGGCGCTGCGTGAAGCACAACTGATGGCCGCGCTGCCGGCGCAGTTGGCGCACGCCGCCGCCCACGCGAGTGCGTTCAGCGAGCTGCTGCGCGGCGTGGACACGCAATCGATCACCTCGCGCAAGGCGCTGGCCGCATTGCCGGTGACGCGCAAGCACGAGCTGCTGCAACGCCAGCAGGCGCAGCGCGCCAGCGATGTGTTCGGCGGCTTCTCCACCGTCGGCTGGGGTTCGATGCCCGCACCGCGCCGCGCGCTGCGCGTGTTCTCGTCGCCCGGTCCGATCTACGAACCCGAGGCTGCCGCACCCGACTACTGGCGCATGGCGCGCGCGCTTTTTGCTGCGGGTTTTCGCGCTGGCGATTTGGCCCACAACTGCTTCAGCTACCACTTCACGCCGGCCGGCGCGATGATGGAAAGCGGTGCCCACGCAGTCGGTTGCACGGTGTTCCCTGGCGGCATCGGCCAGACCGAGCAGCAGGTGCAGGCCATCGCCGAGTTGAAGCCGGCGGGCTACATCGGCACCCCGAGCTTTCTGAAACTG
>JAYVCL010000110.1:0-4636 GCA_043749975.1 Burkholderiales bacterium | reverse complement strand
GCAACCAGGCTGATCGCGCTGCTGCCCTGCCTGACCGGCGCCTGGCGGCAGCGCGGCGGCGGCCTGCTGTTCTCGAGCTCGGGCTGGCTCAAGCGCGTGCGCAACGACGTCGCACTGCAGCGGCCCGACCTGCTCGCAGGAAGAGCGCCGCGCACGATCAACATGAGCACGATTGGTGACGACTTGCTTCGCGAATCGTCGGCTTCATTCGGCCCGAAGATCGAGGCGCTGATCGTCTACAACAGCAACCCGGTGGCGGTGGCGCCCGAGTCACCGAAAGTGGTGCGCGGCTTCATGCGTGAAGACCTGTTCACCGTGGTGCTCGAACACTTTCACACCGACACCGCCGACCACGCCGACTACGTGCTGCCGGCCACCACCCAGCTCGAACACCTGGACGTGCACGCCAGCTACGGCCACACCTACGCGCTGATCAACGAGGCGGCCATTGCGCCGCTGGGCGAGAGCAAGCCCAACACGCAAATTTTTCGCGAGCTGGCGGCGCGCATGGGCTTCACCGAAGCCTGCTTTGCCGACAGCGACGAAGCCATCGCCCGCGTCGCGTTCAGCCAAGACGTGTCGTTCGACCAATTGCGGGCCAACGGCTGGGTCAAGCTGGCGCTGCCCGATGCGCCGTTCGCGAACGGCGGCTTCCCGACCGCCAACGGCAAATGCAGCATCGACTCGCCTGTGTTCGGCGTGCCCGACCATGTGGCGAACCACGAAAGTGCGGCCAGCACGCCCGAGTTGGCGCGGCGCTTTCCGCTGGCGATGATCTCGCCGCCGGCGCGCAACTTTTTGAACTCCAGCTTCGTCAACCTGACGAGCCTGCGCGACATCGAAAGCGAGCCGCTGCTTGAAATCCATGCCGCCGACGCGCAGCCGCGCGGCATCGTCAGCGGCCAGACGGTGCGCGTCTTCAACGACCGTGGCAGCTATGTGTGCAAGGCAGCCTTGAGCCCGCGCGCGCGCCCCGGCGTCGTCAACGGTCTGGGCATCTGGTGGCGCAAGCTGGGTGCTGCCGGCACGAATGTCAATGAGGTCACGCACCAGCATCTCACCGACATCGGCAGGGCGCCGTCGTTCTACGACTGCCTGGTGCAGGTCGAGCCTTTGTGAGGGGCTGGCGCGTGGCGCGTTGGGTGGGCGCAAGCGCCGTGCTGCTGACCACGGCCATATTGAGCCTGACCTCGGGTTGCAGCACGCTGGGCTATGTCGCGCAATCGGTGAGCGGCCATCTGAGCCTGGTGCGCGCAGCCCGGCCGGTGCCCGACTGGCTGAGTGACGCGCAAACGCCCGAGGCCTTGAAGCAGCGGCTGGTGCTGACCCAGCGCATGCGCGACTTCGCGGTCGCCGAACTCAAGCTGCCCGACAACGCCAGCTACCGCCGCTACGCCGACCTGCATCGCAGCGCAGCGGTGTGGAACGTGGTGGCTGCGCCCGAACTCGACTTGACGCTCAAGACCTGGTGCTTCCCCGTGGTGGGCTGCGTGGGCTACCGCGGCTACTTTCAGCGTGACCAGGCCGACGCCGTTGCAGCCGCCTTGCGCGCCGAGGGCCTGGAAGTCAGCGTCTACGGCGTGCCGGCGTATTCCACCCTTGGCAAGCTGCCCGGCAGCTTCTTCAGCGACCCGCTGCTCAACACCTTCGTGGGCTATCCCGAAGGTGAAGTGGCGCGGCTGATCTTTCACGAACTGAGCCACCAGGTGGCCTACGCGGCCGACGACACGGTGTTCAACGAATCGTTCGCCACTGCGGTCGAGCGCATCGGCGGTGCGCGCTGGCTGGCCGAGCAGGGCAGTGCGCAGGCGCGCGCCGAATACTCGGTTTTCGACGCTCGCCGCAACGACTTCCGCGCGCTGACGCGCAAGGCCCGCGAGCAGCTCGACGCCTTGTTCCGCAGCGCCGCCACTGAGGCCGACAAGCGTGCCGGCAAGGCTGCGCTGATGCTGCAACTGCGGGCCGATCACGCGACCCTCAAGGCGGGTGCCTGGGCCGGCTATGCAGGCTACGACGCCTGGTTTGCCAACGCCAACAACGCGTCGCTGGGGGTGCTGGCGGCCTACAACGAACTGGTGCCGGAGTTCGAGCGCTTGTTCGAGCGCGAGGGCCGCGACTTCAAGCGCTTCTATGCCGAAGTGCAGCGTTTGGCATCACTGCCGAAAACCGAAAGACGGGCAGAATTGAAATCTTGAAACAAGGACCCCCATGGCCGACATTCGCATTCACCGCAGTCACGAACTCGGCCTGGCCAAGGCGCGAAAAATCGCATGGCAATGGGCCGAAGATGCAGAGAAGAAGTTCGACATGGAATGCAGCGTGCTCGAAGGCGAAACCTCCGACACCGTGGAGTTCAGCCGCTCGGGTGTGAACGGCAACCTGATCGTCGCCCCCGATCACTTCGAGCTGAACGCCAAGCTCGGCTTCTTGATGGGTGCCTTCAGCAACACCATTCAGGCCGAGATCGAGAAGAACCTCGACGCGCTGTTGGCGGCCGGCGGCAAGCCGGTGGCGACGAAGAAGGCGGCTGCGAAAGCAGCGCCTGCCGAGAAGGCTGCCAAGAAGGCTGCCGAGAAGGCCGGGAAGAAGTAGCCAGGTGTTCCCGCACCATCACTTCAACGATTCGATCAAGTCCACATACTCCTGCATCGCCTGGCTCCCGGCCTTGCCCTTCAACTCATTCCATGCGTCCCACTTGGCGCGGCCCACCATGTCGGTGAAGCCGGGGCGCTTGCCTTGCACATCGCCGCCGCTGCCCTGCTTGTACAGCGCATAGAGCTTCAGCAGCGTCGCGTTGTCGGGCTTCTCGGGCAGGTTTTTCGAGTCGGCAACGGCGTGTTCGAAGCTTGATTTCAGGTCGGCCATGGGGTGTCTCCGTCAGGTGGTTGTTGGGTGAAAATCGGCATTGACGCTGTGCATGCTAGCAAGCATCGTCCGCGCACCGCACCAAGGAGATTCACCGATGCCTGAAGCCGAACCGCGCCCCGCCCGTCGCGCGCCAGAGCGCATGTCGCGCGTCGACACCGCGTGGCTGCGCATGGACAACGATGTCAACCTGATGATGATCGTCGGCGTGTGGCTGCTGCAACCCGGCATCACTTACGAGGCGCTGTGTGAGCGTGTCCACAGCAAGCTGCTCAAGTACGATCGCTTTCGCCAAAAGGTGGTGCACGACACCCTGGGTGCCAGTTGGGTGGCAGACGACGACTTCGACATTCACCGTCACGTGCTGCACGAGACCTTGACGAAAAAGCGCGGCCAAAGCGAGCGCAGCGCCTTGCAAGAGCACGCTGGTGCGCTGGCCAACACACCGCTCGACCCCGACCACCCGCTGTGGCAGTTTCACCTGATCGACGACTACGAGGGCGGCAGCGCGGTGGTGGCGCGCATTCACCACTGCATCGGCGACGGCATTGCGCTGATCTCGGTGATGCTGTCGATCACCGACGGCGGCATGGACCCGCCGCAACGCAAGCGGCGCGAGGCGGCCGACACCGAAGGCGACTGGCTGTCAGACGCTGTGCTCAAGCCACTCACCGACCTGGCCACCAAGGCCATCGGCATGTACGGCGGCGGCATGGCCAAGTCGATGGAAATGCTGGCCAACCCGCAGCAGCCGCTGTTCGGCTCGCTCGACATGGCGCGCACCGGCTACAAGGTGATGGCCGACGTGGCCGCGCTGGCGCTGATGCCCGACGACTCGCCCACGCGCCTGAAGGGCAAGCCCATCGGCCAGAAGATCGTGGCCTGGGGCGAGCCGATGCCGCTCGACCAGGTCAAGACCGTCGGCAAGGCGCTCGACTGCTCCATCAACGACGTGCTGCTGGCCTGCGTGGCCGGGGCCATCGGCGAGTACCTGCGCGGCCACGGCGACGACCCCAGCGGCCAGGAAATTCGCGCCATGGTGCCGGTCAATCTGCGCCCGCTCGACAAGAAGGCCTGGCAGCTCGGCAACCGCTTCGGCCTGGCACCGCTCACGCTGCCGATCGGCATCGAGAACCCGGTCGAGCGCGTCTACGCAGTGCGCCGCCGCATGAACGAGCTGAAGCAGAGTCACCAGCCGCTGCTGGCCTTTGCCGTGCTGTCGGTGGCCGGGCTGATGATCAAGCCGGTGCAAGATGCCATCCTCGGCCTGTTTGCCAAGAAGGCCACCGCCGTGATGACCAACGTGCCCGGCCCGGCCACGCAGCTCAAGTTCTGCGGCGCCACCCTGCGCCAGACCATGTTCTGGGTGCCGGCGTCGGGCGACATCGGCCTGGGTGTGAGCATCTTGTCGTATGGCGGCGGCGTGCAGTTCGGGCTCATCACCGACAAGCACCTGTGCCCCGACCCGCAAGCCATCATCGACCGCTTTGCACCGGAGTTCGAGAAGCTCTTGTGGGTGACGCTGATGTTGCCTTGGGGGGAGGGCGGGTGATGCGCTTTGGGGCGCTTGCGTGCTTTCGTGAAAGCGTGCGCAGTCGCGAAGCAAGGCCGCCGGCATTTGCCCACAGCAATCCAGTCCGAGGAGGTCGACCCGACTGCGCCCATATCCGGATACCTGATTAGAAACCTGCCTCAGCCGGCTCACGCCATGAGCCAGTGAGTTCGTATCTTGGAGCCTTCGCATGACGGAGCGCACCATGGCCAACCAACA
>JAYVCL010000109.1:0-2954 GCA_043749975.1 Burkholderiales bacterium | reverse complement strand
GACGGTGTGGTGACGACGCTCTTGCACTCCTGCGTGCTGGTGTACTGGCGGTGCTGGCCGCCGGGCATCAGGTCGATGTAGTGGATGGCTTCGTCCTTGGTGGCATAGGGCTGATCGCCCACTTCGATGCGCCGCAGGTACTTGACCCAGCTCACACCCTGCACACCCGGCACCACCAGGCGCAATGGGTAGCCGTTTTCAGGGCGCAGCATCTCGCCGTTTTGGCCATAGGCCACGAAGACTTCGCCGCTTTCGATCAAGGCCATCGGCACGGTGCGGGTCATGGCCGAGCCGTCGGCGCCCTCGGCCAGCACATAGCGGCCGCGCTGGTAGTCGACCCCGGCCATGTCCAGCAAGATCTTCAGCGGCACGCCGGTGAACTCACTGCAGCTGAGCATGCCGTGGGTGTACTGGCAGGTGGGCACCGCCACATTGCCCCATTCCATGCCGCTGTTGGCGCCGCACTCGATGAAGTGGAAGCGGCTGACCGACGGCAGACGCATGATGTCGTCCATCGTGAAGACCAGCGGTTTCTTCACCAGTTTCTCGTCCGAGCCGTTGATCATCAGCCGGTGCTTGGACGGGTCGACGTCCCACCAACCCTGGTGATGGCGCTCGAAATGCAGGCCGCTGGGCGTGACGATGCCGAACAGGCTTTGCAGCGGTGCGAAGGACACCGAGGACTGGGGCGTCTGCGTCAGGCCAGGGCTGGGTCGGCGCTGCACATTGGCCTCGTACTTGGACGGCTTGCCGTAGCCATCGGTTGCCACCCCTTGGCCCAGGCCCTTGCTGTGAGCGGGTAGTTCCAGGATGTTGCGGTCGCCGCCATCGGCCGGCAACGGGCTGGCCTGGGCCCGCGTGGCGGGTGCGGTAGCGCCGGCCAGTGCCGCCGCGAAGGCGCTGCGGACAAAATCGCGGCGGCCCGATTTGGCTTCGGCAACGACGGTGCGAACCCCCTCGGGGCCGATGAAGTTTTCTGGCGCCTTGATCAGGCGTCCGAAAGCTAGCGGATGAGAACTCACTGCGGCTCCTGTCGCATCGGTGTCACTGCGCCGTCGCCTGCTGCCAGCAACGGCGGGCCTCTGCTGGTGGATTCGCCGCCAGCAGGCCAAGGTGGGCGGTCAGGTCGGGCGCGCCGGCCACAAGGCCTCGGCGATAGTGTTTAGTATTTGGATATTCTTGTTCACGGATATTAAGACCGGCTTGTGGATGTGAACCTAGGGCTTTCCCTAGCAGTCCGTCGAGACTTGGCTCGGGCCTGCGCCGGGCACCAAGCAGGCCCGCCAGCCCGAACGCAAGCAGGCACCGTAGCGGCCAAGCCCTGGCCGGCAACGAAGCCAGGCTGCCATGGGTCTTGGGGTGGGCGAGTTGCGTGGGATGCCAAAGGGCCTTGCTCAAGCGTTAGAATCAACAAACTACAATATTTTAAAGTGTTGTATGATTAACTACAATGCAACGCAACTCACCTTTCATCGAGCAGCCGATGCTGGCGAATCCGACCGCTGCCGAGCCACTGGCATCCCAGCCGGTGCCTGCGCTGGACCTGAAAGCCAAAGCTGCCGAAGCCGCCGCACTGCTGAAGGCGCTGGCCCATCCTGACCGGCTGATGCTGCTGTGCCAGTTGGTGGGAGGTGAGCGCAGCGTCACCGAGCTGGGCGCCTTGGCCGGCATGGGCCAGCCGTCGCTGTCGCAACAGCTGGGCGTGCTGCGGGGCGAGCGCCTGGTCGCAACACGCCGCGAGGGCAAGCACATGGTCTATCGCATTGCCTCGCCGGCCGCCCTGACGGTGCTTCAAACGCTGTACGGGCTGTTCTGCGAGCCCCAGCCGGCGGCATCTGTGGCCAGGCCAGACCACGCGCCGGGACGGCGCGCCGTACAACTTAGGAGGGACGCTTCATGAGCATCGACTGGGCCCACTTCACGCCCTGGGCATCACTTGCGGGCGGCTTGGTCATCGGCCTGGCCACTGCGCTGTACCTGTTCGGCAACGGGCGCGTCGCCGGCATCGCCGGCATCCTGGCCAGCCCGCTGCAGGCGCTGCTGGCAGGCAAGAGCCTGCGGCCGGAGACCAGCCGCCTGTTGTTCCTGCTGGGGCTGCTGCTGGCGCCCTGGTGCTGGCGGCTGGTGGCGCCGCTGCCGGCGGTGGCTGTCGACGTGGGCCTGGCAGGGCTGATCGCAGCCGGCCTGCTGGTGGGGGTGGGCGTGCGCATGGGCAATGGCTGCACCAGCGGCCACGGCGTCTGCGGCCTGAGCCGGTTTTCATTGCGCTCGCTGGTCAATGTGCTGGCCTTCATGGGCACCGGCGTCGTCACGGTTTATGTGCTCCGGCACCTGATCTGAGGTCATTCATGAGCAATCTGTTCGGGCTGCTGAGCGGCCTGGTGTTTGGCATCGGCCTGATCCTGGCTGGCATGACCGACCCGCTCAAGGTCAAGGGTTTTCTCGACCTCGCGGGTGCGTGGGACCCGAGCCTGGCACTGGTGATGGGCGGCGCGATTGCGCTGGGTGTCTTCGTGTTTGCGCGCGCGGCCAGGCGCAAGCGGTCATGGACGGGGTCGCCGATGGAGATCCCCGCCAACCGCAGCATCGATGCCCGCCTGGTGCTGGGTGGGGTGCTGTTTGGCGCCGGCTGGGGCATCGCCGGCTTCTGCCCCGGGCCGGCACTGGTGGCGCTGGGCAGCGGCATGGGGGCCGCCGGCGTGTTCGTGGTGGCGATGTTGGCGGGCATGGTCTTGCATGACAGGTTCCTGGCGCGGCGATGAGCGGCCCGGGGCGACCTGTGTAGAGGCAAGACCGCCAGACCATCCGGCCGACGCAACAGCGCTGAATCTGGAGATCCACGCCATGCTCATCTTTCGCCAACTCTTCGACGCGGCTTCGTCCACCTACACCTATCTGCTGGGTGACACCGACAGCGGCCAGGCCGTCCTCATCGACCCGGTGTACGAGAACGT
>JAYVCL010000108.1:0-2516 GCA_043749975.1 Burkholderiales bacterium | reverse complement strand
GCACTATTCGCACAGCACCTACTGCGCCACAAGTCCAGCAAAGCAGAGTTCCGGTTTGCGTTCTGGGGTACTGCTTGCACAAACATTGCCGCGTTCGTCGCCGTCATTTCACCCTTGTCAATCAGGCTCCATATAGGAAGAAGAGTTTTAACCCTTCCTTCGAAGGGATGCACAAAGGGCTGCGCTTTTGTTTTTAGGGCGCTGGCGCGCAACTTGTAGGAGCTTGAGCATGGCCAAGACAGCCACCACTCTGTGGAACCCCGCAGACCATCTGAAAACGGATGAAGACATGGCCGCTTACCTCGAGGCAGCTCTGGAGGAAGGCGACCCTGCACGGGTCGCGGCGGCACTCGGTAACATTGCACGCGCCAACGGAATGACTCAAGTCGCCTGCGACGCCGGGGCTCGGCCGGGAAAGTCTCTACAAGTCGCTATCGCCGGCAGGCAACCCGGAGTTCGCCACCATACTAAAGGTGGTTTCGGCCCTGGGCCTTCAACGGCATGCCGCACCGGCACGCGCAAAGAGCGCGGTCTAAACCGTTTAATCGATCGGACCAGCCCGGCAAGTCGATTGAATACCAATTGCTCGGGATTTCCCTGATGCACTGCGCCGGTGCCACGGCTATAGTGCAGCACTTGCCGACGAGCCTTGCTGCTCGCAACGCGGAGAGTCGAGGAGACATTTTTTCAAACAACTACAAACACGCAATTCGTCAGTCCACAAGATGACGGCTTGACCAAAGCGCCGGCAACCCCGGCGCTTTTTTTCGCCCGCGATTCTGAAAATTCCAGAGAAATAGTGCTTTTACGCTTGTCTGACGGGCGCTATTAGCTACAAATAACATAGCAAATAGCCTCAGCCCGATGCGACAATGGCCGCATGGAATTGCTGATTGTTTCGATCGCCTCGCTGCTGGCGGGTTTCGTCGATGCCATCGTCGGCGGCGGCGGCCTGATTCTGGTGCCGGCCTTGTTTGCCGTGTTCCCGACCACGCATCCGGCAACGCTGTTTGGCGTGAACAAGGGCGCATCAGTTTGGGGCACGGCCATGGCAACCGCCCAGTACGCGCGACGCGTTGACATGCGCTGGGCCGCTTTGCTGCCGGCTGCGGCAACCGGGTTTTGCGCCTCCCTGGCCGGCGCGTGGCTGGTGACCGTGATCGACCCCGGTTTCTTGCGCAAGGCACTGCCCTTCGTGCTGCTGGCGGTATTGCTCTACACGGTGGTGAAAAAAGAACTGGGCCGGCACCATGTTCCCCGCTTCAGCGGCGCTGCGGAGACTCTGGCGGCCTGCTGCATCGGCGCGGTGCTCGGGTTTTACGACGGATTTTTCGGCCCCGGCACCGGCAGCTTCTTCGTCTTCCTGTTCGTTCGCTGGCTCGGCTACGATTTTCTGAACGCCTCGGCATCGGCCAAGCTGCTGAACACCGCGACCAATCTGGCGGCGCTGGCGCTGTTCGCCTGGAAGGGCCATGTCTGGTGGCATTTCGCCCTCACCATGGCGGTTGCCAACGTGGCGGGTAGCCTGCTCGGGACGCGGCTGGCGCTCAGGCATGGCGCGGGCTTTGTTCGGCTGGTGTTTATCGGTGTCGTCAGTGCGCTGATTCTGAAGACCGGCTATGACGCTTTTTTGAAATAGCGGGTAGTCCACTCCTCAAAACAGTCTTGGATCGAACTCGAAATCCAGGATTTCTATGACGACGGCGATCGATGCGTAGTGCGGGTGCGCTGGGTTGATCAACAAATTGCGTTCCTGCGGCTCGACAATCGACGGTACCCACAGCCCCAGACTTGTGTTTGACTGCAGCCAGTCCACCCCGATACCCTGGGTATGGCCTTCATCCGAACGCCAGCGCGGCGATTGCAGGGCCAGGTCGTCCTTTGCATCGAGAACGACAGCGCCCTTTGGCAGCTCCAGCCGAATGAGCGCCTGCCTGACGGGAGCGACGCCGTTGGCATGCACGCGCTTTTCAAGTTTGGGCCAGCGCGCGGCTGGACGCGGCATAAACAATTGGCAAGCCCAACGGAGGAGGCAAATGCATCGCCCCGGACCAAGTATGGACCCATAGGCAAGTCCGGACAGGCTCACTCAAGCCACGCCGCCGTATTTCAGGCCAGCGAGCATGCCGCGCACTTTTTGCGCACCGAACTCGTTGTCGGCAAAGTCGCTGGGTGCCATGCCACCCAGCACTGTCACCAGTCAATCAGCCTGGATTGACTTTCCTGACTTTTTGGGATTTAACGGTTTTGACCGGTTTGACCGGAGCGCTGGTTGCCGCTTCGGCATCGGCCTTCGGCTTGGCCGGACCAGCGCCGGCGCTGCCGGCGACGAGCAAGGCATTCATCTCCGCCGCTTTTCGCGGCTTGCCGATGGGCGCGGCGGCCAGCCCCTTTTGCACCGCGAGCATGTCTTCTTCGCTGGGATACTGGCCGAGCAGCACATAGTCGAACACCCGGCGCGCAATGGGCGCGGCAACACCTGCGCCCCAGCCGGCATTCTCGACAATCACCGCCAG
>JAYVCL010000107.1:0-12275 GCA_043749975.1 Burkholderiales bacterium | reverse complement strand
TGTCTGCGGCACGACCACGATGCGAATTTTTCCCTGCATGCCGGCCAGCGTCCAGGCCGAGGGCGCGGCCATGCTCGCATGCGCCGCAGCGCCGGCAAGGCACAGCACCACAGTCAAACGCGCAGCAGCACGCAACAAAGTGAACGGGGATTTGAAGCGCGTCACAGCCAGGCTCCTTGAGACGGAATTTGCATGGCCGGATGCTAACGCGCGCTGCGAAGCAGATCTCTCGACACGACTTCGGCGCATCGCGCTCAGGTTCTTCGGCGAAGTGCCGATACCTCGGGCGACAGGGCCGTTTCGGCCTGAGTCAGGAGCCCAACATGAGCAGCAGCAGCATCAACGGCGTCGGCGGCATCAGCGGCGCGTCGCGTGTCTCACTCCCCACGCCAGACCCTTCCGCCGTCCCGGTGCCCGCCGAAACGCAGGCCGCGTCGGTGAGCCAGCCCGATCCGCTGACAACCCCGCTGGCAACCCTGCCCCCACCCACCCGTTTCCCGTGGCTCAGCAACCTGTCCGCCAAACTGGAAGCCGCCGCAAAACAGCGCCCCGCATTCGACCCCGCCCCGGTTCTGGGCGACAACGTAGACAAAGCAGCCTGACGAAGAGCGAGCAAAGCGAGCGAAGCAAAGCGCCCATCAAGCAACAACCGTGGCCGGGTCCCCCGGCTGCTCGGTTGGCGCCCCCTCGGGGGGCAGGAGCGCAGCGACGTGGGGGCTCTACTAGATCTGCATGTTCATGATTTCAGAATAAGCCTGCACCATGCGGTTGCGCACGGTGATCGTGGCTTGAAATCCGATCTGCGCTTTTTGCATCGCGACCATGGTTTCCTCGATGCTCACGGTCGGGTTGTCGAGCTGAACCTCGCGCTGCATTTGGGTGGACTGGTTCTGCGTCTCGCTGACCGACTTGAGCGCCTGCGTCAAGGCCTGCGAAAAGCCGCCACCTTCCACCGCCCCGCCCTTGGGCACGGGCAGGCCCTGGCTGTTCAGGCCGGCACGCGCCACGGCCTGGGCGAAGTCGAAGGGTTTGAGGCTGACGTTCATGCGGGCTCTCCTGCAACGGCGACACCAGGGTGGGCCGGACCAACACGGCCTCGGCACATGGCATCAGAACTTGAACCGATCGTAATCACGCAGCCATCCCACGAAGGTGCGAACTGACACCGCATCGACAGCTTGTTCGCCGCATGGCAAGACCTCAAGTCTTCGAATAATGGAACCCAACACGGTGCCATCCCGAGGTGCCTGATTTCCAAGAGATTCATGGACAACGCCGTCGTTCTGAACGCTGACAACACCCTGCTGCTGACCCCCGGCCTCGGCTCGCGCATGGCAGCGCTGCCGGCCCGCAGCAAGTTCGCGTTGGGCCTGGGCGTGGCGGCGCTGGGTGCCGTGGTGCTGGCGCTGACGCTGTGGAGCGGACAGGGCGACTACAAGGTGCTGTACGCCAACCTGTCGGATAAAGACGGCGGCGCGATCATTGCCCAACTGTCGCAAATGAATGTGCCGTATCGGCATGCCGACGGCGGCGCGGCGATTCTGGTGCCCGCCGCCAAGGTGCACGACGCGCGCTTGAAGCTGGCCTCGGCCGGCCTGCCCAAAGGCTCGGTGGTGGGCTTCGAGTTGATGGACGGCGCTCGTTTCGGGCAAACCCAGTTCCAGGAGCGGTTGACGTTTCAGCGCGGCCTCGAAGGCGAGCTGACACGTTCGATCACCGCCATGTCGGCTGTGCAAAGTGCCCGCGTGCATTTGGCGCTGCCGAACCAGAACGGCTTCTTTCGTGAACAGCAAAAACCCAGCGCCTCGGTGATGCTGACCTTGCACCCGGGCCGCACGCTGGACCGCTCGCAAGTCGCGGGCATCGTGCACCTGGTGTCGGCGAGCGTGGCCGAGCTGAACCCCAAGGCGGTGAGCGTGCTGGACCAGAGCGGCAGCCTGCTGTCGGCCCCGGCCGAGGGCAGCAGCGGGCTCGACGCACAGCAATTGCAATACGTCGGCCAACTGGAATCGGGCTACAGCAAACGCATCATGGAGCTGCTTGAGCCGGTGATGGGCCGCGAAAACTTGCGCGCCAACGTGACGGCCGATATCGACTTCTCGCAAACCGAAGCCACCACCGAAGAGTTCAAACCGAACCAGGGCAAAGACGCCGTGGCCACCCTGCGCAGCCAGCAAAGCACCGAGCAATCGGGCGGCGGCGGCGCAGGAACAGCCCTGGCCAGCGGTGTGCCGGGCGCAGCCTCGAACCAGCCGCCGCTGCCCGCCACGGCACCGGTGATCGGCGCGGTGCAGCCACTGCAGGCGGCCCAGTCCGGTGCCGCGCCGGCCACCTCGGGCGGCAACACCAAACGCGAAGCCGTCACCAACTACGAAGTCGACAAGACGGTGCGTGTGACGCGCAACGCCACCGGCACCGTCAAGCGCCTGAGCGCGGCCGTGGTGGTGAACCACCGCACCAGCATCGACGCCAAGGGCAAGACGGTCAGCACGCCGCTGTCGGATGAAGAAATCGAGAAGCTGAGCGCGCTGGTGCGCGAGAGCATCGGTTTCAGCAAGGAGCGTGGCGATTCGGTGAAGGTAATCAATGCGCCGTTCAAGGTCGAGCCCGTGAACAACACGACGCTGCCGCTGTGGAAGCAGCCCGAAGTGATCGACATGCTGCGCGCCGCAGCGGTGCCCGCCGGCCTGGGGCTGGTGGCGCTGCTGGTGTTCTTCGGCATGCTCAAGCCGGCGCTCAAGCTGGCGTTTGCGCCCGTCGCCCCGCCGCCGCCGGGCAGCCGCATCGACACCGTGGTGGCCGACGCCCAGACCCTGCCCGGCCTGCCCAACCCCGCCACGCTCGCGCTCGAAGCGCCGCGCTACAACCAGCACCTCGACAACGCCCGCCAGATGGCCAAACAAAACCCGGCAGCCGTGGCCACGGTCGTCAGCGGCTGGGTGAATGGTGAGGCAGCCTGATCGCCATGAGCAGTTCAGATGCTGAGGATGGCGTGGAAAACGCGGCGATTCTTTTGATGTCGCTCGGCGAAGAAGAAGCGGCTGCGGTGTTCAGGCACCTGAAGCCGAAAGAGGTTCAGCGCCTGGGCGAAACCATCTCGAAGATGAAGGCGATTCCGCACGACCGCGTCACCAGCGTGCTGGAGCGATTCAACACCCTGGTCGGCGACCAGAGCCAGCTCGTGGCCAACAAGGACGAATACGTGAAGAGCGTGCTGCGCAAGGCGCTGGGCGAGGACAAGGCCAAGCTGTTGATTGACCGCATCATGCAAACCAGCGACGTGAGCGGCATCGAAAGCCTGAAGTGGATGGACGCCGCTTCCGTGGCCGAGCTGATGCGCAACGAACACCCGCAGATCGTGGCCGCGACCCTGGTGCACCTGGACCCCGATCAGGCGGCCGGCGTGCTGAAGCAATTCGCCGAGCGCCAACGCAACGAGGTGCTGGCGCGCATTGCGACGCTGGACGGCATTCAACCCAGCGCGTTGCGCGACCTGAACGAGGTGATGAGCAAGGTGCTGGCCGGCGGCGGCACGCAGCGCAAGGCCTCGCTGGGCGGCGTGAAGCCGGCGGCCGAGATCATCAACCTGCTGGGCTCGAGCGTCGAAACGTCGGTGATGGACTACCTGCGCGAAACCGACAACGACCTGGCGCAACAAATCATGGACAACATGTTCAGCTTCGACGACCTGAACAAGCTTGACGACAAGGGCATCCAGACGCTGTTGAAGGAAGTGCAGTCCGAGTCGCTGGTGATCGCACTCAAGGGCGCGACACCGGAAATGCGCGAAAAGATCTTCAAGAACATGTCGACGCGGGCGGCCGAAACGCTGCGCGAAGACCTGGATTCGCGCGGCCCGGTGCGCGTCTCCGAGGTCGAGGCGGAACAGAAAGAAATGCTGAAGATCGTGCGCCGCCTGGCCGACGAAGGCCAGCTCACCCTGGGCGGTGGCGGTGGCGATGGCTACCTTTAAACCGCGCACGCCGGCAGATGCGAACGCGCCGAAGGCATCAGTGCACAGCCGCTTCATTCCGCGCGAAGAGATCGGCTCGTTCGCGAGCTGGAACCTGGGCAGCCTGAGTGGCCAGGAAGGTGCGAACACTTCGGGCCCGAAACCCAACGCGCAGCCGCCGAGGGCCAGCGCCGAAGACACCGCCGCCGCGTTGAAGGCGGCCCGCCAGTCAGGCTATCAAGACGGCTACCGCGACGGCCTGGCCGCGCTCGACGGCTTCAAGCAAGGCTATGCGGTGCAAGTCACGGCCCAGGTGAGTGCGCTGATGCACAGCATGACCACGCAGTTCGACGCGCTTGCGCAAGACATGGCGCGCGCCGTGGCGGTGTCGGCCACCCGGCTTGCGCGCCAGGTGGTGCGCACCGAGCTCAAGACCCACCCGCAGTTGGTGCAGGCCGTGGCCCAGGAAGCGCTGGACGCCCTGCTGCAAAGCGCGCGCCACGTCAGCGTGCGGGTGCACCCCGATGACCACGCGCTGGTGGCCCAGGGCGTGGCCGAGGCGCTGCGCAGCAGCGGCGCCCGCCTGCTGGCAGACGCAGCGGTTTCGCGCGGTGGCTGCCTGGTGGAGTCGGACGTGGGCGTGGTGGACGCCAGCATCGAACTGCGCTGGCGGCGCGCTGCCGCGCTGCTGGGCTGCGAAGACGAATGGCACGCGGCACCCGGGCCTGACGACGACACCAGCACCGGCAACAGCGCCGGCGCAGCCACCCCATGATCACCTCCCCGTCCGAAGCCCAGGCCCTGAGCGAAACCGTTCGCAGCGACGCCTGGAAGCGCTACCTGAACGACCTGCAAACCTTCGCCGCCGAGCCGCTGCCCTTCGAGACGCAGGGCATTCTGGTGCGGGTGGCGGGCCTGGTGCTGGAGGCGGCCGGCGTTCGGCTGCCGGTGGGCTCGGTGTGCGAGATTCATCCGACCCCGTCGCACCCGCAACCCGCATCACACGCACACGCACACGCACACGCACACGCACACGCACACGCAAGAGCCAAGACGCCGCAGCCGCCGCGCCCACCGATCCTGGCCGAGGTGGTCGGCTTCGCAGGTGACCGTGCCTACCTGATGCCCACCGGCGAGATCCACGGCCTGGCCAGCGGTGCCCGTGTGGTGCCGCGCGCCACGCCGGTGGTGCCGCTGCTGCTGGGCGCAGCGCAGCACCCGTGGCGGCGCGCCGTGGACCGCACGCTGCACCTGCCAGTGGGCGACGGCCTGCTGGGCCGCGTGGTCGACTCGCACGGCCAGCCGATGGACCGCCTGGGCCCGCTGCAAGCCGTGCACAACGAACCGCTGACGCGGCGGCCCATCAACGCCATGGACCGCGACCCGGTGCGCCGCCCGCTGGACACCGGCGTGCGCGCCATCAACGCGATGCTGACGGTGGGCCGCGGCCAGCGCATCGGCCTGTTCGCCGGCACCGGCGTGGGCAAGTCGGTGCTGCTGGGCATGATGGCGCGCTACACCGAAGCCGATGTGGTGGTGGTGGGCCTGATCGGCGAACGCGGCCGCGAGGTGAAGGAATTCATCGAAGACATTTTGGGTGCCGACGGCCTGGCCCGTTCGGTGGTGGTGGCCGCGCCGGCCGACTCGCCGCCGCTCACGCGCATGCAGGGCGCGCACTACGCCACCGCCATCGCCGAGCACTTTCGCGACCGGGGCCAGAACGTGCTGCTGTTGATGGATTCGCTGACCCGCTACGCAATGGCGCAACGCGAAATCGCCTTGGCCATCGGCGAGCCGCCGGCCACCCGGGGCTACCCGCCGAGCTGTTTCGCCAAGCTGCCGCAACTGGTGGAACGCAGCGGCAACGGCATGGCGGGCGGCGGTTCGATCACCGCCTTCTACACCGTGCTGACCGAGGGCGACGACCCGCAAGACCCGATTGCCGATGCGGCGCGCGGCATTCTGGACGGCCACATCGTGCTGTCGCGCGAGCTGGCCGAGGCCGGCCACTTTCCGGCCATCGACGTGGAGCGCTCGATCTCGCGCGTGATGACCAATGTAGCGTCGAGCGAGCACGTCGATGCAGCGCGGCGCTTCCGCCAACTGCATTCACGCCACGCCAAGGCGCGTGACCTGATCCAGATCGGTGCCTATGCGCCGGGGCACGACGCCGACCTCGACACCGCCGTGCACTTGCACGCTCCGATGAACCATTTGCTCCAGCAAGGCATGCACCAACGTGCGCCGCTGGACACCAGCATCCAGCAGCTTCGTGCGCTGCTGGCAACCGTAAATCCTGGATGACCCGACCATGACGCCACTGCAGCCGCTGATCATTCTCTTGGGGCAATCCGAGTCCGAGCGCGACGCGGCGCAAGCCGCCTTGCAGCGCGCCCTGATTTCGCACCAAGCCGCTGCCGCGCAGGCCGAACAATTGCTGGCCTATCGGCGCGACTACGAGCTGCGCTGGGGCAACCAGTTTCAAACCGCCGGCGCGATCGAACTGGTGCATTGCTATCGCAGTTTCATGGACCGGCTGACCCAGGCCGTGGAGCAGCAGCAGCGTGTGGCGCGCCACGCCGAGGCCCAGGTCGAGCCGGCCCGAGCCGCGCTGCTGGCCACCGAGCTTCGGGTGGCGACGGTGCGCAAACTGATCGAGCGCCGGGTGCTTGAACAGCGCCTGGCCGAAGCGCGGCAAGAGCAAAAAACCAGCGACGAATTCGCCGCCCGCAGCGCCTGGAACCGACGCCCCGGCAACGACACGGCGCAGGCCACCTGACACCTGACACCCAATATCCAGCGGCCCCGAACCAGCCTCACCTGACATCGAAAACACCATGTTGAAGATCAATGCCGCGCCCGGTTCCAACCCATCGCCTGCCATTGCAGGCCCGTACCGGCCGACGGAAAACAAGGGCGCGTTCTCGCAGTTGATGGCCGACAACAAGAGACTTCAGCAAGCCATGCAGGCGCAAACGCAAACCCCTGCACCGGCACCGGCACCCGAGCCCTTGCCCGTACCCGAGTCGGCGGCTCCTGCACACGGCGGCGGGCCCAACGTCGACCCCGCAGCCGCACAAGCCCCTCGCATCGAGGAGCCGACCGCGGGCAACGCCAAAGCAAACGCCGCCACATACGCGAGTCAGGGCAGCGCCGCACACATCCCGGCGCCCATCTCGGACGCCGTCGGCAACGCCCACTTAGTGAAACTGCCGAAGACCGATCCGCGCCCACCCGAGACGCGCACGGTTGACGCCACCAGCCCGGACAGCGATTTGCACCGACCGCACCCCAGCGAAAAATCCGGCACCGTCGACACAGCAGGCGCAGCCGCTCCGGCACCAGCACCCGACCCGGCAGCCTGGGTTGCCGCGTTGACTCCGGCGGCTTCGCCCGAAGCCAACGCCGAGACCCGGGCGGCGACGATCCCGACCGGTCTTGGTACCAGCCCAGCCGCCCTGGATCGCGCACAGGTCGGCGTTGCGGCATCGACTGGTTTGCAAGTGGGTTCGCCGCTTGGTTCGCAGATGCCAGGCCGTGCCGAGAACCTTGCTGCTGGCGTCATCGCTGGCGAGACGCATGCCGTTCGCGAGCAACAGGCTGCCGCGCCTGCCGACGCCGTTGCGTCAGCACTGCAAAGCGGCCAGCCGGTGTCGACACAATTCAGCGGGCCCGGCACCGCATCTGCCACCGACACATCAGCCCTGGTCGCCCACAGCGCGGCCTGGATGGCGGCGCCGGTCGCGACGGCCCTGCCCGAAGCGCTGAGTGTTCAGGTCGCCACCGCCACGCATGCGCCGGAGTTTCGCGAAGCCTTGGGCGTGCAGGTCAGCCTGCTGGCACGCGACGGCGTGCAAAGCGCCGAGCTGCACCTGAACCCGGCCGAGATGGGGCCGATTTCGGTGCGCATCGTGATGGACGGCGCGCAGGCGCGCGTCGATTTCGGTGCCGATTCGGCGGCCACGCGCGAGCTGATCGAAACCGGCCTGCCCGAATTGGCCACCGCCCTGCGCGACGCGGGCTTCACCCTGGCGGGCGGCGGGGTGTCGCAGCACCCGCCGGGGTCGCAAGACCGGTCGCAGGACGCGTCGGACAACCGATCTGGCGCTGGAACAGACGCGTCGAGATCGGCGCGGCGAATCGCCGACTCGCTGGCCGATGATCACCGCGCGCCAGTCGGCTTGCGCATGCGCCTGCCCAACAGCGCGGTCGACCTCTACGCCTGATCGACCGCCGATGCGGCACGCTGCGTTCACTTCTCGAAACCCCCGAGCCAGTCGCTGACACCGCTGTGACCGCGGTTCCGGATTGAAACCCGCGCAGCGCCCACTCGCAGCGGCGCGTTCGCGTCGGCTCCGGCATCGGCTTCGGCCGGGCACCTCGCCGACCTTGTCAGCGCGGGCCGTCCACATCGGCTCCTTCGAGCGGCACGTCCTACTTGTTGGGGATGGACTGCGTCGAGTGGCAGTCTTATAAAGACTTTGCCGAGAAGTGGTTGTGTCAACGCGCTCAAGGTTCAAAGACTCCATGAAGACCCTCTCCGTGTCGACGCTGGTCGCCGTGCTGTTTGGTTTGCTGGCTTACCTGGCGATTCGGTTGCTGTGGCCGGGAATTGCGGTCCAGCATTTCACGAATGTGATCGGCGTTGTCGCGCTGCTCGGTGCCGCGGTCGGTGCGGCGGTCGGCACCTGGTGGACACGTCGCAGCGCGAGCGCCCTGCCGCCGCAGACCTCGCAAGCATCGGCCAGGCGCAAGCGGCGTCGTCATGATTGATCGTCTGCGTCTTCGGCTGTTCCGGTTCGCGGTGTGCACTGCAGCCGTTTGGCTTGCTGCATGCGTTGCCCGCCCTGAGGTGAAACCGAGTGCGCCCCCGGCAGGCACGCCGCCCCTGGCAGGCCCGCCGGCCGCGCCAGTTCGCGCGGTGCAACCGAATTTGCCCATGCCAGCCCCCGACCGGTTCAGCGGCGTCACGATCCACACCTGGCGTGCGATCACCGCTGCGCCGATGCAGCCGTGGAGCGGGCCGCGCACGGCGCTCTACACCTACCTGCTGGTCGGCGATGTCGGCGCTCTCACCACGCAGACCAACGCGGCCACCCAACGCGCCTGGCTGGCGCTCGAACAGTTGCTGAAGGAGGTCCAGGCCGGCCAACCGATCCGCCCTGAAGATGCCGCCCGCTGGCCTCCCGAAGTGCTGGCCCGGGCGAACCAGTTCTGCGTCCCGACCCTGGCGGCAGCGCCCGCGCGAATCGAGCCGCGCGACTATGACCTCGATCGATCACACGACTACCTGAACCTGTTCCGCCTCGCGCTGCAAGCCAATGACGCCATGACGCGCAGCTTGGCCGGACTCGGCCCGTTCCTGGTGGCCACGCGCAAGCCGGTCGGCGAGATCGTGACGCGCGATGCACGGGGCGTGCTGAGCATCGACACGGCCTCGCCCATCTTGCTCGTGGACATGAGCGGCAAAAACGAAAACGCCATGCCGGTCTACGTCCAGTCGTTCCAGGCGACGGTGCGCAAAGAGGTGGCCGCCAGCGCCGTGCTGAAGCCGCTGCGCGCCACGTTCGCCTCGCTGGTGCTCGAGGCGAACGAAGCGTTGCCCCTCGTGGCCGAAGCGTATGCGGGAACCAGGAAGCTCTTCGAATAGTGGCGTGCTGCGGTCGCCATCGTGCGGCGCGTGGCTTCGCGCGACTGCGCGAGGGGCGGTCGCGTGCGTCGGCGTGGCCTGCGCCTGCGCCGCAGCCCCCTGCGACGTGCTGGCCGACCCAAAAGCCACGCTGGCCGACGCCGCTGCGCTGTACGCACAGGCGCGCTTCGAGGCGGCAGCCGCTGCCTTTGCCGGGGCCGCGCGGACCATCAACGCTCCTGCCGAGCGATTGCAGGCGATGGCCGGCTGGGAACGGGCCTTGAAGGCGATGGCCTGCGAACCCCAGGCCATCGCTGTCCAGCATGAGCGACTGAGCCTTGCGGACTCGATCGGCGATGCGCCGGCGCGGCGGCTGTCGCTGGCGCGCCTGGCTCGCCTGACGCTGCCGACGGACAGCGTCGAGGCCGATCGCCTCGCGCGCCTGGCGTTGGATGGCATCGACGCGGATGCCGCCGACGACAGCGCGTCCGACGCCCACACCACGCTCGCGATCCTGGCCATTGCACGCGGCGAGTTCGATGCGGCCGATACCGAGCTGTCGTTGGCCCTGGGCACCGCGACCAGCGCGCTACGCCGTTCGGAAGCGTGGCGCACGCTCGGTTCGCTGCGCGAGGCCGACGGCCACTACGGCGCACCGCGCGAAGCCTACGACCGCAGCCTGCAGGCAGCTCTCGATGCAGGCGACGCCGAGGCAAGGGCACTGGCAGCGATCTACCTGTCGGGCGTGCTGGCGCAAGCCGAACCCATGCACGCGGCGGAGTTGCTCGAGCAGGCCCGCTTGCAGGCGCGGCAGAGTGCGATGCGCCGGGTCGAGGCCCTCGCGGACAAGCAAGAAGGGCTGCCGCTGCGCCTGTCGGCGCGCTATGTCGACCGGGTCCGCGCGAATGAGCTTCTTACGCGCGCACAAGAGCGCTACCGCGAGATTGGCGACGCGGCCCAGGAGCGCGCGGTGCTGCTCGCCCTGGCGGTTTGCCGCCACACCCTCGGCGACGAAGCCGGCGCGTTCGCGGCGGCGCAACGCAGCGGCGAACTGTCTCGCCGTCTCGGCTACGTCGTTGAAGCGGCGAAGGCCGAGCACCTGTTGGCACTGCTGTCGCTGGAGCGCGATCCGCCCGATTTCGGCGATGCCGAACAGCGCCTGCAAGGTGTTCTCAACGACCTGCGCCCTTTCGCCGGGCGCACGCAGCGTGGCCGTGTGCTGCACGACCTTGCCGTCGTCGAACTGGCCAGGGGCAACAGCGCGGCAGCGCTCGCCTCATTGGTGCAAGCGCAGCAACTCGTTGCCGGTTCGCAGGAGGACGATGCGCCGGCGTTGCGGGAGCTTTTGTGGCTTACCACGGGCTGGGCCCTGCTCGAGGCGGGCCAGGCCGACACCGCTGCGTTGATGTTGCGCACCGCCGCCAGCGCTGCCTCCGGCGAGGTGCGCGGCCGCGCCTGGTGGGGTCTGGCACAACTGAGCGAGCCGACGGCACCCGATGCAGCGCTTGTCTACTACCAGCGCGCGCTGCGCGACATCGACCCGCTGCGCCCGCGCGGCCTCGATCTGCCCGCGACCGCGCGCCCGGCCTTCGAGCGGCGCTATTCGTCGCTCTACCGCGAACTGGCGGCGTTGCTGCTGCGCCTGCGTCAACCCGCTGCGGCGCACTACGTGGCCACCTTGATGCAGCGCATGGAATTGCTGGAAGCCCATTGGGAGCCGCAGCGAGGCGAAGTCGATTCGCAGGCGAGTCCAGCGTTCGGCATCATCGCCGCGCCAGCGGCTTGCGAGGGTGCCCTGGCTGACCGCGAAGGCGCCTATTCGCGGCTGTGGTTGCGGCGTGAAGCCATCGCCACGCCTGCGCTGCGCGGCTGTTGCGCCGACGCCGGCAACTGTGCCGAGCCGGCTGATCGGACGCACCAGTTCTGCGACCAGGACCGCGAGGTCGAAACCGTGCGCAAGGCGCTGGCGCGCGACGAGGCCGACTGCGTGGCGAGCCTGCAGACGGCAAGCAGCGAGACGCTTTTCGCCGTGGCACCCGAGTTCGGCGCGCGCTGGCGCAAGGCGGTCGGCGCGGGGGTCACGCTGGTCGTGACCCTGCTCGGCAAGGAGCAGTTGCATGTGCTGGTGCGTTCGTCGGCGACGGCCGACTACGTCGTGCGCACGCGCTCGGTGGGTCGCCAGCAGGTGCAGGATTTGGTGACGCGCTGGCGCATCGCACGCGAACAGGCAGCAGCGCAGCGCCTGACGCTGCGGGGCGATGCGCTGCATGCCGACCAGGCCCAGCGCGTTGCGGTGCTGAAGGGCGGCTTGCTGCGCGAGATGTACGAATTGCTGTTCGGCGACATGCCCGGCAAGCTGTTGACGCCGCAGACCGATGCGCGACGCTCTTTCATCGCTGTGGCGCTGGACGGGCCGCTGCGCGAACTGCCGATGGCTGCGTTGTTCGACGGTGAGCGCTACCTCGGTGAACGAGCCGCCATCGCCCTGCTGACGCCGAGCACGCTCGACGCACGCGAGACACGCGCCGCCGCGCCGGCTCGCGCCCTGGTGCTCGGTGTGGCAAGCCTCGCCTCGCCGCCACTGCCGCATGTGGAGGCAGAGGTGAAGCAGATCGCGCAGCTTCTCGGCACGCCGGTGTACCTCGACCAGGCCGCTTCGAAGGCACGCTTGATGGGCTGGTTGCGTTCACTCGA
>JAYVCL010000106.1:0-21487 GCA_043749975.1 Burkholderiales bacterium | reverse complement strand
CCGCCACCGTCCATCACGTGCTTGGAGTTGTCGTACAGGTTCGGCGAGCCGGGGTGTTTCAATTCGGGCGTGCCGTAGCACGGCCATGGAAGACCGAAGTAGTCGCCGTCGAGCTTGTAGCCGGTTTCCTTGTCGATGCCGCCCTTGGCGCGCAAGGTCTTCACGTCGAAGACGTTCATGTTGCGCATGTGCGCCTTCAAGCGCTCCGGGCTCTGGCCGGTGTAGCCGATGGTCCAGTTGGCGCGGTTGATTTCACGCAGCAAGGATTCAGGCTCGGGCTCCATCATGCCGCCCTTGCCCGCCACCAATTTCAGGCTCTTGACCAGTTCTTTGGCGAAGCCGAGTTTCTCGGCCAACTGGTACATGATCATGTGGTCGGTGCGCGATTCGAACAGCGGCTCGATGACCTTCTCGCGCCACTGGATCGAGCGGTTCGACGCGGTGCACGAACCGCTGGTCTCGAACTGCGTCGTGGCCGGCAGCAGATACACCGCGCGATTCGGGTTCTGCTCGTCGGCCTTGCCCGGCATCGCGGCCATCGCGGCGGTGGCGGACGGGAACGGATCGACCACGACCAGCAGGTCGAGCTTGTCCATCGCCTTCTTCATTTCAAGCCCGCGCGTCTGCGAGTTGGGTGCGTGGCCCCAGAAGAACAGGCCGCGCAGATTGCTCTCCTGGTCGATCAGTTCGTTCTTCTCCAACACACCGTCGACCCAGCGCGACACGGTCATGCCCGACTTGGTCATCATGCCCGGCGCGAACTGCTTCTTGATCCACTCGAAGTCAACGTCCCAGACCTTGGCGTAGTGCTTCCACGAGCCCTCGGCCAGGCCGTAGTAGCCGGGCAGCGAATCGGGGTTGGGACCCACGTCGGTGGCACCTTGCACGTTGTCGTGACCACGGAAAATATTCGTGCCGCCGCCGCTGACGCCCACATTGCCGAGCGCCAGTTGCAAGATGCACGAGGCGCGCACGATGGCGTTGCCGATGCTGTGCTGTGTCTGGCCCATGCACCAGACCACGGTGCTGGGCCGGTTGTCGGCCAACATCTTGGCCACCTTGAAGCAAGTGGCTTCATCGACGCCGCAGGCTTCTTGCACCTTGTCGGGCGTCCACTTGGCCAGCACCTCGTCGCGAATCTTGTCCATGCCGTAGACGCGGTCGGCGATGTACTTTTTGTCTTCCCAGCCGTTCTTGAAAATGTGGTGCAGCAGGCCAAACAAAAACGGAATGTCGGAGCCCGAGCGGATGCGCACGAACTCGTCGGCCTTGGCCGCCGTGCGGGTGAAGCGCGGGTCGACCACGATCATCTTGCAGCCGGTTTCCTTGGCGTGCAGCATGTGCAGCATCGACACCGGATGCGCCTCGGCCGCGTTGCTGCCGATGTACATCGCAGCCTTCGAGTTCTGCATGTCGTTGTAGGAGTTGGTCATTGCGCCATACCCCCAGGTGTTGGCCACGCCCGCCACCGTGGTGGAGTGGCAGATGCGCGCCTGGTGGTCGGTGTTGTTGCTGCCCCAGAAGCTGACCCACTTGCGCATCAGGTAGGCCTGCTCGTTGCTGTGCTTGCTGGAGCCGACCAAGAAGATCGAGTCGGGGCCGCTCTGCTTTTTCAACTCCAGCATGCGGGTGCTGATCTCGTCCAGCGCCTGCTCCCAACCGATGCGCACGTACTTGCCGTTGACCAGCTTCATCGGCGTCTTGAGGCGGTATTCACCGTGGCCGTGCTCGCGCAAGGCCGCGCCCTTGGCGCAGTGCGCACCGAGGTTGATCGGCGAGTCGAACACCGGCTCCTGGCGCACCCAGATGCCGTTCTCGACCACCGCGTCGACCGCGCAGCCCACCGAGCAGTGACCGCAGACGGTGCGCTTGACTTCGATCTTGCCGGCCTTGGCGGCGTGGGCAGCGTCGGCTGCCTGTGCCTTGCGCACCAGGGTCAACTGCGACACCGCCAGGCCGGCCCCGACGCCCATGCCGGATCGGCGCAAGAACGCACGGCGGTCCATGGTGGGGATGGCGCGCGAGACACCTCGCGCCAGACTGGAAACGAGTGATGACGATGCGGTAGAACCCGCGACCGAAGATTTGCGCGTGAGCAGCATGGAGCCTCCTGCGAACTGTGAGCGTGACCGCTACAGCCCTGAATCAGATTCGGGTGGTTTCGTAGTACCGCAACACGTGCGCGGTGAGCTGGTAGCCGCCCGATTCAGCGGCAGCCGTGCCGACAGAAGCTGCCGCCGTGGACAACCCGGTGTTGGCAACCGGCAGGGCCTTGATCGCCACGGCTGCGGCACCCGCAGCACCCGCCCCGAGGATCAGGCCGCGGCGCTTCAGCGGGCTTGCCGCGTCGGCAACAGACGGGGTTGAATCGAACGCTTTTGACAACATGATGTGACTCCATACAGCGGACTCGCCCGCGACTTCAAGTCAGGTCTTGACAAACTGCTTGTGCAAAGACTGTATGCAGGATATTTCATATCGCTATCAGGGACAGTCCTTAGAGTTTTTGCCACAGCACCGCGCTCAGGTGTCAGGACGATGCAAGCTCAGGTGCTTCGCCTCAGCGGCTCAGGCCGGAACGAAGCACCTGTGAAATTGTGCAGAGCAGGCCTGAGTGAGCCGCCTGCGCTGCACAGATGCTCAGGTGCTTCGCTTCAGCGGCTCAGGCTTCCATCAAATCGAAACCCTGCCCTTCGACCGCAAAGAAGTCGCGCGCGAACAGGGCGACGGCACGGTAGAAGTCGGCGCTCGGGTGGCTGGACACCGCCTCACACAGCCCATCGACCCAGGCCCGCAAGTGGGCGTTGAAGAAGCGCTGCTGCGCCGCCAGGTTGCTGACACCCAGGTCGTCACCGGCGATCAGGTAGCGCATCACCTCGCACAGGCTGGCGATGTGGTCTTCGGTCTCGGCCACCGATTCGGCGCGCTCCAGGCCCAGCCCGCGCAAGCTGTGCCGCAGCGCCACCAGCGGCTTTTCGTTCAGCGCACCGGAGATGAAGTAAGAACCGTACAAGAAGACTTCGGGCTTGCCGATGCCGACGAACAAGGCTTCGTACTCGACGCGCACCTGGTCGCAGCTCAACTGACGCGAGGCCGCCACCACCTCGGTCCAACTGGATTCCAAAAACGCGCCAGGTGCCGGCGCCACGGTGGGTGCGACCTGGAGCTGCGCGTACAAGTCGGCCGACGGCGGTGCGTAGAACAGTTGCGCCAGCAGGCCGTAAACCTCGGCGCGCGCCAGTTCTTCGCGGTCGTCGGGCATGCTGAAATTGACAGGGCTGCTCGTCACAGGTCGGTGATCCTGACTTCGTTGGCATTGGTGTGGATGTCGATCACTCGGCAGTCGCCACACATCTTCAGTCGCTCGGCGGCCACCCCCTGAAACATCGAGTGGCCGCTGAGCTTGGTCAGCATCGACTCGATGGCCTTCAGCGTGCCGAAAGGTTTGTCGCAGCGCACGCAGCGATAGGGTTGCGCCTCGTTCAGCACCCGCATCTGCTTGCGCGCCTTGCCCTCGTCGGCCAGCCACAACCTGGGCTGCAGCGTGATGGCGTGTTCGGGGCAAGTGCTGGCGCACAGGCCGCACTGAACGCAGTTTTTTTCGATGAAGCGAAGCTGCGGCGTGTCGGGGTTGTCGGCCAGCGCGCTCTCGGGGCAGGCGCTGACGCAACTCAGGCACATCGTGCAGGTGTCGGTGTTGATGAGGAGGTTGCCGAACGGACTGCCGTGACTTGGAAGCGCAATTTCCTGCGGTACCGGACCGGCCTGGCTCATCAGGTGATCGATGGCCAGGTCGAGCGTGGCGCGCTTTTCGGCCTGCACGCTGAAGGCGGCGGCTTGCTTGACCGTCTGCGCCGGCGGGGCGCGCAAGGCTGCATCAAGCGCGCGCGCATCGTTCACGCCGACGATGCGGAAGTGCTCGCCGGCCAGCCCGAAGCCGGTCACGATGGCCTGCGCCACCGCCATCTGTTCGGTCAGCGCGTTGCGGTACTCGGGAGCTTCCTCATCACTCATCAGCACCCACACCTGCGACGCGCCGTAAGCAATCGCCGACAGCCACAGGTCGATGCCGATAGACGCGGTGTGCCAAACGTCCAGCGGCATCACGCGCGCCGGCACGCCGTGAACGTGGGCATCGGTGCGCGCGAACCGGCCCAGCTCACCGATCAGCTTCAACCCCGCACCCTGACTGTGAATCAGCAGCGCCGCGTCCTTTCCGCCCGCACGCAGGTAGCTGGACAGCATCGTTCGAATGCGCCGCCCTTGCTCGTTGGGCCGTGGCGTGGCGTAGGTCAACGCGCCGCTCGGGCACACGGTGGTGCAGGCACCGCAGCCGACGCACAGATGGGGTTCCACCACGATGCCGCCTGCGGCATTGTTCGTGCCCGTGCCACCACCCGCCTTGTCGGCGCGCCCCTTCATCGACGCATCGCTGCGAATGGCCTGCGCCGAGCACACGTCGATGCAGGCGGTGCAGCCGATTTGCTCATTGCGGCTGTGCGCGCAAATCTTCTGTTTGTAGTTGAAGAACTTCGGCTTCTCGAACTCACCCACCATCTCGCGCAGTTTCAACACCGCGTCGATCAAGGCCGCATCGTTGCCCGCATGCAGGTAGCCCTGCGGCGGCTGGTGCAACGCCAGTTGCGGCGCGGCCTGCAGGTCGAGCAGCAGATCGAACGACTCGCTGCCGGACTGAGCAGCACGGGCAAAGTCGATGGCACCGGCCGCTTCGCACACGCGCACGCAATCGCGGTGGCCGGTGCATTTGGCCAGGTCGATCTGATAACTGAAGTCGATGGCGCTTTCGGGGCAGACATCGACACAGGCGTTGCAGCGCGTGCACAGATCGAGGTCGATCGGGTTGGCGCTGTTCCAACTGACATCGAAGTTGCCCAGCCAGCCGCTGATGCCGGTGAGGCGTCCGGCATGCACCGGCAGTGCGCGTTCCTGCGCCAGCGTGCCGCCTGCGCGCGTGAGCAGCAAGCTCACGTCGAGCTTGTCGGCCAGCATGTTCGCAGCCCGCTGCGCGGCATCGGCAGCGCCGATCACCAACACGCGTCCGGCCGATTTGTAGCTCACCGTGGACACCGGCTCGGCGTCGGGCAAGGCGGCGGCGGCCAGCAGCGCGGCGATCTTGGGCGTGGCGGCTTTCGCGTCCTTCGACCAGCCACCGGTTTCGCGGATGTTGACGAAGCGGATCGGCCGCTCGGCGATGCCCGGCGCGCCTTCGGTTTCGGCGTTCAGCTCCAGGAACAGGCGGCTTTCCTGCGTGCATGCCACCAACAGGTCGTCGCCGCTTTTGGCGGCGCGCTGGAAGGCGCCGGCTTCACGGCGGCACAGTGTGGTGTGGACGGTTTGCAGGCCGTCGGCAGCGTCAGGCCCGCTCGTGGGGCTCAGCGCCTTGATCAGGGCCGGGCCGTCCAGCGGCATCGTCTTGTTGCAATCGCAGATCAGCGTTTTCATCGGAAACAGGGTCGGGTTCAGGGTCAGACTGTGGCACCGGATGCGCGGTTCCACCATCGGTGGATGCCGCAGGCGCAGGCGGTTCTTCCTCGTGGTCGAACAGGCCCAGAAACTTCGATTGGGTCATCTGCCTGAGCATCGATTCTGGAATCGGGTCGGGCTGGCCGTAGTCGTCGATGTAGATGTCGAGCCCGTCCATGATGTTGTAGTGCGGGTCGGTGAAGAGCTTCTTCATCGCGGCGCGTTTCACGCCCTCGTCGACATCCGCCGCCACGAAGCGCGAATAGTCGGACTCGCGCGTGAGCAAGGCCACATCGGCCAGCGTCGGCGGCGGCTCGGCAGCAGGCACCTCGGCGGCTGGCACCGCTTCGACACCCGTTGTGTCGGGCGCAGCAGGCAAGGCGGCCGGCGCTGGCGCTTCGACCGGCTCGGCCAGCGGCACCACGCCGCTTTGCACCTGCGCCTTGCGCTGCGCCCAGCGCGACAGAAAACCGCCTTCCTGTGCCATCAATGCCTCTGGTCGGGCGGCAGGAACGACTGTGGACGCCGGCGCTTCTTGGGCTCGGGCCGGTAGTGCTCGTCGGTGTAGGCCTGCAACCATTGCGTCAGCTCGGCACCCAGCGGCACGTTGTCGACCCGCTCTTGCGCATCGAGCCAGCGGCCGGCTTCGTTGTACGACAGGCTCACGGTTTCGGGCCAGGCGCGGGACGGGTCTTCATCGTCGATGCGCCACATCACGAACCACACCGGCTGGCCCGAGCTGAGGTTCAAGTGGTAGCCCTCGCCCTGGTCCTTGAACAGCTCCAGCGTGAAGCCGGGGAACAGCGTTTGCGCGTGCTTGCCGTCGTCGCGCAAGACACGCGGCGCGGTGCCGAAACCATCTTCGTGCAAGACCACGTCCAGCAGCTTGAAACGCCAGGCTTCCCACTGGTTCGGCGCGGCCTCGCGCTCCATCACCACCGCCACGCGCACGGCCGGTCGCAGGGTGGACGAAACAGAGACGGCTTCTTGCATGGGCCGAAGTCTAGTCGTCAGGACCTCAGATGGCCCCCGTGCCGTACCCCGCACTGACACGCGGCACACCGCCCGCCAGCACCTGCACCGCGCAGTACTTGAACTCGGGGATCTTGCCGAACGGGTCGAGCGCGGCGTTGGTCATTAGGTTGGCCGCCGCCTCGTAGTACGCGAACGGCACGAACACCGCGCCGCGCGGCGTGCCGTCGTCGCGGCGCAAATGCAGCGCCACTTCGCCGCGGCGTGAGCGCAGGGTGACGACATCGCCCGGATGCAAGCCCATGTCCGACAAGTCGGCTCCGTGCATCGACGCCGTCGCCATCGGTTCCAGCGCATCCAGCACGCTGGCGCGGCGCGTCATGCTGCCGGTGTGCCAGTGTTCGAGTTGGCGGCCGGTGATGAGCACGAAGGGGTAGGCGGCGTCGGGCCGTTCGTTGGCCGGGATGATGTCGGCGGGCACCAGCTTCACGCGGCCGTCTGCGGTGGGAAATCCGTCGTCGAAGACGATCGATCGGCCCGGGTCGTCGGCGCTCAGGCACGGGTAGGTGACGCTCTCTTCGCGTTGCAGCCGCTCCCAGGTGATGCCGGCGATGGCACCGTGCATGGCCTGGCGCATTTCTTCATAGACCGCCGCCACGCCGGAATCGTCGCCTTCGTAGCGCCAGTCCAAGCCGAGGCGTTGTGCGAGCTGCTGGATGATCCACAGGTCTTGCCGCGCATCGCCCGGCAGGTCGAGCGCGCGCCGGCCAAGCTGCACCATGCGGTCGGTGTTGCTGACGCTGCCGGTCTTCTCGGGCCAGGCGCTGGCGGGCAGCACCACGTCGGCGAGCCAGGCGGTCTCGGTCATGAAAATGTCTTGCACCACCAGGTGTTCGAGCGTGGCCAGCGCATGGCGCGCGTGGTTCAAATCCGGGTCGCTCATAGCCGGGTTCTCGCCCATGATGTACATGCCGCGCACCTTGTGCGGATCGGTCTGCGGTGCCAACGCCTTGTGCATGATTTCGACCACGGTGTAGCCGGGTTTCGGGTCGAGCTTGGTGTGCCAGAAATTCTCGAACCAAGCATGCACACCGGCGTCGTCCACACGCTGGTAGTTCGGGAACATCATCGGGATCAAGCCGGCGTCGCTGGCACCCTGCACGTTGTTCTGGCCGCGCAGCGGGTGCAGGCCGGAGCCCGGCTTGCCGATCTGGCCGGTGACAGAGACCAGCGCGATCAAACAGCGCGCGTTGTCGGTGCCGTGCACGTGCTGGCTGATGCCCATGCCCCACAACACCATCGCGCTCTTGGCGGTGGCAAACGCACGCGCCACCTCGCGCAGTGTCTGGGCCGGAATGCCGCAGATCGGTGCCATCGCCTCGGGGCTGTAGCCGCGCACGTTCTCTTTCAGCGCCTCGAAGTTGGCGACGCGGTCGCGCACGAAAGCTTCGTTGACCAGGCCTTCCTCGATCACGGTGTGGATCAGCGCATTCAACATCGCCACGTCGGTGTCGGCGTTGAACTGCAAGGTGCGCCAGGCGTGTCGCGACAGCTCGGTGCGGCGCGGGTCGGCGAGCACGATCCTGGCGCCGCGCTGGGCCGCGTTTTTCATCCAGGTGGCGGCCACCGGGTGGTTCGAAGTCGGGTTCGCTCCGATCACGAAGATCAGCTCGGCGTGCTCGACATCGTTGACCGGATTGCTCACCGCCCCCGAGCCCACGCCTTCGAGCAGGGCCGCCACGCTGGAGGCATGGCACAGCCGCGTGCAGTGGTCGACGTTGTTGCTGCCGAAGCCGATGCGCACCAGCTTCTGGAACAGATACGCCTCTTCATTGCTGCCCTTGGCCGAGCCAAAGCCAGCCAGCGACATCGGGCCGTGCGTGTCGCGCAGCGCCCGCAGCGTGCCGCCGGACAACGCCAGCGCTTCTTCCCAGGTCGCTTCGCGGAACACCGCCGACCAGTCGGCCGGGTTCGGCGTCGTGTTGGCATCTTTCGGCACGCCGGCCTTGCGGATCAGCGGCTTCGTCAGCCGCTGTGGGTGGCTGGCGTAGTCGAAGCCGAAGCGGCCCTTGACGCACAGGCGGCTGTGATTGGCCGGGCCGTCGCGGCCATCGACGCTGATGATTTCGTTGTCGCGCACGTTGTAGGTCAGCAGGCAACCCACACCGCAGAACGGGCACACCGAATCGACCTTTTTGTCGACGTGCTGCGAGCCGACCGAGGTCTTCGGCATCAGCGCACCGGTCGGGCAGGCCTGCACGCATTCGCCGCAGGCGACGCAGGTGCTGTCGCCCATCGGGTCGCCCAGATCGAACACGATCTGGCTGTGCGAGCCGCGCATGGCCATGCCGATCACGTCGTTGACCTGCTCTTCGCGGCAGGCGCGCACGCAGCGATTGCACTGGATGCAACTGTCGAGGTTGACTGCCATCGCGGGATGCGACAGATCGGCCGCCGGTTGTTCGCGGCACAGCGCGCGCAGTTCGGGGCGCACCGTCACGCCCTCGCGCATGGCCCATTCGCTCAGCTCGCCGTGCTGCATCGTGCCGGCGTCGTCGACCCACTTGTGGCCTTGCTCGGGCAAGTCGGCCAGCAACATTTCCAGCACCATGCGCTGGCTTTTCCTGGCGCGCTCGCTGCCGGTTTGCACCACCATGTTCGCCGTCACGCTGCGGCAGCAACTCGGGGCCAGCACGCGCTCGCCCGCCACCTCGACCATGCAGGCGCGGCAATTGCCGTCGGGCCGGTAACCTTCCTTGAAGCACAGGGTCGGGATCGCGATGCCCTCGCGCCTGGCCGCGCTGAGGATGGTTTCGCCTTCGATGGCGCTGACGGGGCGGCCATCGAGCGTGAAGGCGATGCGCGCCGCTTGAAGCAGGGCCAGATTGACGGGTGCGTTCATGCCGATGCTCCTGGGGTGCTGCCGATCTCGTGCGCGAAATGCTTGACCACGCAGCGGATCGGGTTCGGTGCGGCCTGGCCCAGGCCGCAAATCGACGCGTCGATCATGACCTGGTTCAGGTCTTCGAGAGTGGACGCGTCCCACACATCGGCCACCATCAACTGCGCTGCCTTGTCGGTGCCGACGCGGCACGGCGTGCACTGGCCGCAGCTCTCGTGCGCGAAGAACCGCATCATGTTCAGGGCCGCGTCACGCGCACGGTCGTGCTGGCTCAGCACGATCACGGCGGCCGATCCGATGAAGCAGTCGTGGGGCTGCAGCGTGTCGAAATCCAGTGGAACGTCGGCCAGGCTTGCCGGCAAGATGCCCCCCGATGCACCCCCCGGAAGGTAGGCGTAGAGCAGGTGGCCGTGCTGCATGCCGCCGCAATACTCCGCTACCAGCTCGTTCAAGGTGATCCCCGCCGGCGCCAGCTTCACGCCAGGCTGCCTGACGCGCCCGCTGACGCTGAAACTGCGCAAGCCTTTGCGGCCATGCCGGCCGAAGCCCGAGAACCAGCTCGCGCCACGCTGCGCGATGTCGCGCACCCAATACAGCGTCTCGAAGTTGTGCTCCAGCGTGGGCCGGCCGAACAAGCCGACTTCGGCGATGTAGGGCGGACGCAGCCGCGGCTCGCCGCGCTGGCCCTCGATGCTCTGGATCATGGCCGACTCTTCGCCGCAGATGTAGGCACCGGCACCGCGCCGCAGCTCAATGTGCGGCAGCTTGAAGGCGGCAGCGCGTTGCAGCTTGGCCAGTTCAGCCGCCAGCAGTTCGCGGCAGCCGTGGTATTCGTCGCGCAAGTAGAGGTAGCAGGCGTCGATGTCGACCACGGCGGCGGCAATCAGCACACCTTCGAGAAAACGGTGCGGGTCGCGCTCCAGATACGTGCGGTCTTTGAAGGTGCCGGGCTCGCCCTCGTCGATGTTGACGGCCATCAGGCGCGGTGCCGCTTGCTCGCGCACGATGCGCCACTTGCGCCCGGCCGGGAAACCCGCGCCGCCCAGGCCGCGCAGGCCGGAGTCGTCGAGCGCCTTGATCATTTCATCGGCGCTGCGCCGCCCGCTGACGACCTCGGCGGCCAGCGCGTAGCCGCCCGCCGCGCAGTAGCTGTCGTAGTCGACGAATGCCGGAGCAATGCCAGCGTCGGACTTGCCGACACTGCGTTCGACGAACGCCACCGGATCGAAGGCACCGCCGCCCGCCGCCACGGGGTGGCGCGTTTGCTGCTGACGCACCGCCTCGGTCACGCTCGCCGGGGTCGCCCACGGCACCGGGCATTGGTGCACAACCGCCACCGGGGCTTGCTCGCAGCGGCCGACGCAAGGTGCGGCGATCAGGTTCACGTCGACACCCAGCAGTGCAGGCAGGCGTTGCAGCAATTCGCGCGCGCCGGCCATCTCGCAGCTCAGGCCGTCGCACACGCGAACGGTCAGCGCCGACGCGCTTTGGCCCTCGGCCAAGACCTCGAAGTGATGATAGAAAGTGGCCACTTCGTAGACCTCGGCCATCGGCACATTCGTCTCAAGCGCCAGCGCCACCAGGTGGCGCTCATGCAGGCCGAGGCAATGGTCGTTGAGCAAGTGCAGATGCTCGATCAAGCGGTCTCGTGGCCAGCCGGCAGCGGGTTTGTCGCCGAGCAAGGCGCGCACTTCAGCCCGCGAAATATCATCGACCTGCCGCCCTTTGAGCCGGCTCTTGCGCTTGATGCGCTGGCGCATTTCGTCGGTGCTGACCGAGGCCACCACCACCGTCTTGATCACGGTGTCGGGTTGATTGTTCATGCGCTCTTTTGGGGGATTCTTGGGAAATTTGGCGACCTCGATCAAGGTCATCTGCGTGCCTGGGCCGGCATCGCTACGCGACTATCCGGCAACAGGCCGGGTCACGTCCAATGGATTCGCAAATTGGCCCGATTCGCCGGCTGAATGCGTACACGGGAAAACCCTTGGCCCCGCGAGTCGTGAGGCGCGAGGCGCGCATTGGGTCGTCAAACCGGCAGCAACTCGCCTTGCGCGGCGGCGTGGCGCAGCCAGGCGGCGTCGCGCGCCAGGGTCAACGCCGCCTCCAGTGCGCGCGAAGGGCGCGCGCCGGGCGCGACCATGAAGCCGATGGGCGTGCGCACGTCGGGCTCGCGCAGTGGCAGCACCTCCAGCCCGGGGTGGCCGCGCACCAGCGCCATCAAGGCACCGGGCAGCACGGCGCAGACCTCGCCGTCGAGCACGCTGAGCACCACGGTGACGATGGAGTTGGTTTCGATCGCAGGCTTCACCTCGACGCCGGCCTGGCTGAACGCAGCGTCGACGATGCTGCGGTGGTGCATCTCGGGGGTCAGCAAGCACAACGACAGGGCCGCCGCTTCACGCCAGCTCAGCGCGGTGCCCAGGCGCAAGGGCGCGCCCGCACCAACCGCCGCGCGGCGCAGCAAAAAGTACTGCTCGGCGTACTGCGGCAGCGCCGTGAACTTGCTGCCGCGCCCGGTGTAACCCAGGCCGATGTCGAGCGACAGGTTTTCCAGCCGGGTCTCGATTTCGTGCGAGCTGAGCGAGCGAACCACCGGCGTGATGCCGCTGTGGCGCGCCTGCAATCGGGCCGCAAAGCGCGCCGCCACCGGAATGGTGGTGGGCACCGCGCCGATGGTCAGCGTGCCGCGCGGCGTGTCGATGCCGCTGTGCAGGTCCTGGCGCAGCAATTCTTGCTCGCGCAGCAGCCGGTTCGCACTGGCCAGCACGCGCTGGCCCTCCTCGGTCAGTCCCTCGAAACTGCGGCCACGCCGCACGATGGCCACGCCAAGATCGGCTTCGAGCGCACGAATCGCATTCGACAGCGCCGGCTGGGTGATGTGGCAGGCGCTGGCAGCGCGGCCGAAGTGGCGATGCTGTTCGAGCGCGACCAGGTAGCGCATCGAATCGAGCAGGTTCATTGGCGCCCCCAGGCCGACGAAATACGTCGTCCGCCCCCCGTGGGGGTCAGAAACACTTGGGGCGGCCCGGCGTTTGTTTCTGGTCCCATCAAGTGTTTTTCGAGACCGTGATGGTCGGAAACTTGGAAGAAAAATCTTTCGCCCGCTGCGCGATCTTCACCGCCACCTGCCGCGCCATGCTCTTGTACAGCCCGGCAATCTCGCCATCGGCGTCGCTCACCACGGTGGGGCGGCCCGAGTCGGCCTGCACACGAATGCCCATGCTCAACGGCAACGCGCCCAGGTAATCCATGCCGTATTCGGCGGCCATCTTCTTGCCGCCGTCGGCACCGAAAATATGTTCCTGGTGGCCGCAGTTCGAGCACACGTGAACGGCCATGTTTTCGACAATGCCGAGAATCGGCACGCCGACCTTCTCGAACATCTTGATGCCGCGCTTGGCGTCGAGCAAGGCGATGTCCTGCGGCGTGGTGACGATCACCGCGCCGGTCAACGGAACCCGTTGCGACAGCGTCAACTGGATGTCGCCGGTGCCGGGCGGCATGTCGATGATCAGGTAATCGAGGTCGGCCCAGTTGGTCTGGCGCAGCAACTGCTCCAGCGCCTGGGTGGCCATCGGGCCGCGCCAGATCATCGGGTTGTCGGAGTCGACCAGGAAGCCGATCGACATCACCTGCACGCCGTAGTTTTCCATCGGCTCCATGTTCTTGCCGTCGGCGCTTTCAGGGCGGCCTTCGATGCCCATCATCATCGGCTGGCTGGGGCCGTAGATGTCGGCGTCCAGGATGCCCACCGCCGCGCCCTCGGCGGCCAGCGCCAGCGCCAGGTTGACGGCGGTGGTGCTCTTGCCGACGCCGCCCTTGCCCGACGCGACGGCCACGATGTTCTTCACGTTCGGCAGCAACTGCACACCGCGCTGCACCGCATGCGCGGTGATCTTGGTGGCCAGGTTGGCGCTGACGTTTTCAACGCCCTCCACCGTGCGCGCTGCGGCGATCAAGGCCTTGCGCAGGCCGGCAATCTGGCTCTTGGCGGGGTAGCCCAGTTCCACGTCGAAGGCCACGTCGCCGCCGTCGATGCGCAGGTTTTTCAGTTGCCGGGTGCTGACGAAATCTTTGCCCGTGTTCGGGTCGGTGACGGTTTTCAGGGCTTCGAGCAACGTGGCTTCAGTGGCGGGCATTGGGGTGGGAGCTTGGAGGCTTCAGCGGGCGGGATTGACTCATTTGAGTCTAGCCCAAGCCCACTTCTCACCACCCCGCGAGTCTGGCATCATGATGCCTCTCAACCTGATGCCTTGATGCCATGCGGACCACCGTCACCCTCGATCCCGACGTGCAGAGCCTCTTGAAAGAGGCCGCCCACCGCAGCGGGCGTCCGTTCAAGCAGGTGCTCAATGACGCGGTGCGCACTGGCCTGCAGGGCCCGACCGGCGCGGCGCTGCCCTTCAAGCAGCCGGTTTTTTCGCTGGGCCGGGCCAAGGTCGATCTGACGAAGTCAGGCGCTCTCGCGGCCGACCTCGAAGACCGCGACACCATCGCCGCAAGCAAGCGCAGCCGAAAATGAGAACGCCCGACGTGAACGTGCTGCTCTATGCAGTCAACCACGACTGCCCGCAGCACGAAGCGGCTCGCACCTGGATCGAAGCCTCGTTCGCCCAGTCGCAAGGCGTCGGCTTCGCGTGGGTGGCCTTGCTGGGCTTTCTGCGCCTGTCGACACGCACCGGCATCTTCACCCGGCCGCTGACGATCGAGTCGGCGCTGGGCGTGGTGGACTCGTGGCTGAATCACCCCTCGGCCCGGGTGTTGACCACGACCGAGCGTCATGCCGGCGTGCTGACGCGTTTGTTGCTCGGCGCCGGCAGAGGCGGCAACCTCGTCTCCGACGCACACCTGGCGGCCATCGCGATCGAACACAACGCTGAACTCGGCACCTTCGACCGCGATTTCGACCGCTTCGCAGGATTGCGCTGGACCCTGCTGAAATAGCGGCTTCGCCGCCACCGAACCAGCAACCCGAAACTCCCAGTGTTTTTGCACAACCCGCCATGACCCGCAAGCTCTTCGTCACCACCGCCCTGCCCTACGCCAACGGCCCGTTCCACATCGGCCACATGATGGAATACATCCAGGCCGACATCTGGGTGCGTGCCCAGCGAATGATGGCGAATGACGACGGATCTGCGGTGCAGGTTCACTTCGTCTGCGCCGACGACGCCCACGGCGCGCCGATCATGATTTCGGCCGAGAAGGCCGGCCAGACGCCGCAAGCCTTCGTGGCCGAGATCGCTGCTGGGCGCAAGCCCTATCTCGACGGCTTTCACATCGGCTTCGACAACTGGCACTCGACCGACGGCCCCGAGAACCACGCACTGGCGCAAGACATCTACCGCGCGCTGCGCAAAGAAGGCCTGATTTCGGTGCGCACGATCGAGCAGTTCTTCGACCCGATGAAGGGCATGTTCTTGCCCGACCGCTACATCAAGGGCGAGTGCCCGAAGTGCGGTGCCAAAGACCAGTACGGCGACAACTGCGAGGTCTGCGGTGCGGTCTATGCGCCGACCGATTTGAAGAACCCGTACAGCACCCTGTCGGGCGCGCCGCCGGTATTGAAAAACAGCGAGCACTACTTCTTTCAGTTGTCGTCGCAACGCTGCGTCGATTTTTTGCAAGAGTGGACCAACGCGCCGGGCCGGCTGCAGCCCGAAGTGCTGAACAAGATCAAGGAATGGTTCGTGGTCGACGAGCACGGCCACGGCGGCTTGAACGACTGGGACATCAGCCGCGACGCGCCCTACTTCGGCATCGAAATTCCGGACGCGCCGGGCAAGTATTTTTATGTCTGGCTCGACGCGCCGGTGGGCTACCTGGCGTCGCTGAAAAACCTGTTCGACAAGACCGGCACCGACTTCGATTCATTCATGGCCGACCCCGAGGTCGAGCAGGTTCACTTCATCGGCAAGGACATCGTCACCTTCCACACCCTGTTCTGGCCGGCGATGCTCAAGTTCAGCGGGCGCAAGGTGCCGAACCGCATCTTCGTGCACGGGTTCATCACGGTCAGCGGCGAAAAAATGAGCAAGAGCCGCGGCACCGGCATCTCGCCGCTGCGCTACCTGGAACTCGGCATGAATGCCGAATGGATGCGCTACTACATCGCGGCCAAGCTGAACTCGCATGTCGAAGACATCGACTTCAACCCGGAAGATTTCGTGGCGCGGGTGAACAGCGATCTGATCGGCAAGTACATCAACATCGCGAGCCGCTCGGCGGGCTTCATCAGCAAACGTTTTGCGGGAATGTTGTCGGCCGACGTGGGCGTGGAGGGCCGCGAGCTGCTCGACGTTTTGCGCGCCCACCGCGACGAGATCGTTCGACTCTACGACGAGCGCGAACTCGGCAAGGCGCTGCGCGAAATCATGCTGCTGGCCGACCGCGTGAACGAGTACGTCGACCAGCACAAGCCGTGGGAGCTGGCCAAGCAGGCCGGGCGAGACGCCGCGCTGCACGATGTGTGCACCGTCTGCATCGAAGCGTTTCGCCTGCTCACGCTGTACCTCAAGCCGGTGCTGCCCGCGCTGGCCTTGCAGGTCGAAGCGTTTTTGCGCGTCGAGCCGATGCGGTTTGCCGACGCGTCGCGTGCGTTGGGCGCACACACCATCGGCGAGTACAAGCACCTGATGCAACGCGTCGACCCGACGCAACTCGACGCCCTGTTCGAGCCGCCGCTGATCGAACTGCCACCCCCCGGCGGCGAAGCGCTGGCACCCGAAATCAAGATCGACGATTTCGCCAAGATCGACCTGCGCATCGCCAAGATCGTCAATGCCGAACTCGTCGAAGGCTCGACCAAGCTGCTGCGGCTGACGCTCGATGTGGGTGAAGCCAAGATGCGCAACGTCTTCAGCGGTATCCAGTCCGCTTACCAGCCCGCAGACCTGATCGGCAAGTTCACCGTGATGGTGGCCAACCTGGCCCCGCGCAAGATGAAATTCGGCCTCAGCGAGGGCATGGTGCTGGCCGCTTCGCACGGCGACGAAAAGGCGCACCCGGGCCTGTACATCCTGGAGGCGTGGCCGGGCGCGACGCCGGGTCTTCGGGTGCGATGAAAAATTCTCAGATGACCGTCACGCCGGTCCAGCAATTGCCCGACACGACCTGGGCCGATGATGGCCCGACGCGCGGTGTCGAGGCGCTCATCGAAGCGGGTGCCGTGCTCAGCTTTGCGCACCTGCCCTTCGTGCTGAGCGACGCAGAACAACAGTTTCTCGACCCGCGCTGGGCCGATGGCAAGGCAAAGAACATCTCGGTGCGCTGGCCGTCGGCCGAGTTTCGCGGTGCCGCTGGCAGCGCCCGCGATCTGGCCGCGCTCAAGGCGATGATCGTGCGCTACGCCGACCAAAGCGAAGCCTTCGCGCTGCGCCTGTTCCCGCACTACCGCGGCCACCTGGCGCGCGGCAACACCTCGTTTCGCCCGCTGCGAGTGCAGGGCCGGCAAACCAGTTGGCGCGCCGACGACTCGCGCCTGCACGTGGACGCCTTTCCGTCCAACCCGATGCACGGCACGCGCGTTCTGCGTGTGTTTTGCAACGTCAACCCCGGCACCGAGCCGCGCGAGTGGCGTGTGGGCGAGCCGTTCGAGGCGCATGCGAAGCGCCACCTGGCGGGCATGGCAAGGCCGCTGCCCGGTTCGGCCTGGTTGCTGCAACGCATCGGCATCACCAAGCGCCGGCGCACCGAATACGACCACGTGATGCTGCACCTGCACGACCGCGCCAAGGCCGACGCCGAGTTTCAACGCAGCAGCCCGCAGGCCCGCGTCGACTTCGCGCCGGGCACCACCTGGGTGGTCTACAGCGACCAGGTGCCGCACGCCGCGATGGGCGGCCAGCACATGCTGGAGCAGACCTTCTACCTCGACGCCGCGCACCAGCAACAGCCCGACACGTCGCCGCTGCACACGCTGGAGCGCTTGCTGCAGCGCCCGCTGCGCTGACGTCTCAGGTCAGTCCTTCTTCCAGAACCGCTGCGCCTTCGCGAACGCGCGCAAATCGGCTTGCGCTTCGGCGATCAGCGCCTCGCGCCGCGCCGCCAGCCAGCCGACGGCGAACCAGGCTCGCGGGTCGGTGTCGACCGCGTGCCCGAAGGCCTGCATCGCCACCACCGCATCGTTGATCGCACCCAGCCGCTCCTGCAGCGCGCGCAGCGGCCGCAGGTAGCGGCGCACCGCACCGCGACCGAACAGCGAGCCGGCGAACTCGACCGCATAACGCAGCCGCTTGATGTGCTTGCGCAGCCGATGACGGCCTTCGTCGTCGAGCGTGGCGTAGGCCTGCGCATCGCGCACGGCTAGTCGGTGCCAGCGGTTCAACCGCTGGGCCAGCGCTTGCTTCAAGCCGGGCTCGGGCCCATGCGCGGCTTCAGGCACCTCGGCGTGCACCGCGGCAAGCAGATCGAGCAAGAACGCCTGACTGGCGGCGTCGCGCACCGCGCCCACGGCCGCTTCGGCGTCGGCGCCCGGCGGTGCCGCCGGCGTGTCGCCCGGCACACCGGCGCTGCGCAGCGCTGCCGCGAGATCGGCGGCGAACTCGCCTTCGATCACGACTTGGTCGCGCGCCCCGCCGAGGCGGCGAAACAGCGCCGCAGCCGCTTCACCGAGCTCACTGGTTGCGCGGACTGCAGCATCCGAACCGGCCGCCTCGAACACGAACTCGAACAAGCGCAAGGCACTTCGCAGCCGGCGCAAGCCGATCCGCAACTGGTGCACGTGCGCATCGCCGTGCGTGCCGCTGGCAATCTGGCTGGCGTTGACGGTGATCTGCTCGGCGCAGTTGCGCAGCACCCGCAACCACGCTGCGTGTGCCGACGATTTCGCGTCCAGCACCACCGCAGCCGCCAGGCGCGCAGGTGCCATCGGCTCGCCTCGCGCCAGCATGTCACCGCGCTCGTTCTTGCTGCGCGTGTCCAGCCACAGCCCGTGCCTGGCGACCCAGCGGCGCGCGGTGTCGATCACGGCCAGCGGTGAGCCGTCGAGCAGTTCGATCTCCAGCTCGCACACCGGCGTGTGCGCATCGCCGGCCTGGATGCGGCCCGCGTCGAAGGCAAGTTCGACGCTGCCTTGCGCCACCCGCAACACTCGGGTGCGGCGCAGGATGTCGGTGCGGTACAGAACGGCCAACGTGGCATCGGGCTGCCCGGCGAGCAGGCCCAGCAGGCGCTCGCCGGCAGGCGTGGCGGCATGGCGCGCCGGGTCGGGCACCGGCACTTCATGCGAACCACCCGCCGTGCCGATCGCCACGTTGTGCTCCAGCCGCGTCATGCCGTCTTCGGTCGCGCCCTTCAGCGTCTGCACCCATTGGCGGCCTTCGCGCCGCACCCGCAGCGCCATGGCGGCTTGCGCGAGCAGGCGCTCGGGCGTGTCGACATACGCCGCCTGCAGGCGCGTTCGGCGCAGCGGCGTGCGACCGGCCACGGCGGCATCTACCGCCTTGCGCCGATCAGCGGGCACCTGAAATTTCAGTTCAATTTCATGCATGACAGAATTGTGAGCGCCGACCCCGGGAGGTTTGATGAATTCGCGCCATGCCGAAGCCGGTATCCCGTTTTCAGCCCGGCCCACGCCCATGCCCATGCCCGCTCCCGCGCCAACCGATCAGGAGGCTGTGTGACACCCGGCAATCCCAAACCAGCCCCAGCCGCCCCACCCGCCCCACCCGCACACGGCAAGTTCATGGGCCTGGAGTTGGCGCGCTTTCATCCACGCCTGATCGACTCGCTGCAGGGCTACAACCGCGAGCGCTTCATCGCCGATGCGATCGCCGGGCTCACCGTGGGTGTGGTGGCCTTGCCGCTGGCGATGGCGTTTGCGATCGCCTCGGGCGTCAAGCCCGAGCAGGGCATTTTTACCGCCATCGTGGCGGGCTTCATCATCTCGGCGCTGGGCGGCTCCAGCGTGCAGATCGGCGGGCCGGCGGGTGCCTTCATCGTGATCGTGTACGGCATCGTCGAGCGCTACGGCCTGACCAATCTGCTGATCGCCACCGCGCTGTCGGGCGTGCTGCTGTTCGCGATGGGCGCGCTGCGCATGGGCTCGCTGGTGCGCTACATCCCGATCAGCATCATCATCGGCTTCACCAACGGCATCGCCGTGCTGATCGCGCTGTCGCAAGTGAAAGACTTGCTGGGCCTGCAGATTGACAAACTGCCGGCTGATTTCTTCGCGCAGATCTATGCCTTCGCGACCCACCTGGGCAGCTTCAACCCCTATGCCTTCGGCATCGGCGCGGTTTGCGTGGGCGGCCTGTTCTTGTGGCCCGAGCTGTTCAAACCGGGCGGCATGCTGCCTGGCAAGGTGCTTGATCGTCGCGCCCTGCGCACCGCCGCGCGCATGCCCGGCCCCATCGTGGCGCTGATCACGCTGACCGCCGCCACCGCCTGGTTCGATCTGCCGGTCGAGACCATCGGCTCGCGCTTTGGCGGTATTCCGCAAGGCCTGCCCACCCTGGCGCTGCCGCCCTTCAGTTGGGACAGCGCCAAGCAGCTCTTCATCCCCACGCTGACCATTGCCTTGCTCGGCGCGGTGGAGTCGCTGCTGTGCGCGCGGGTGGCCGACAACCTCATCGACCTGCCCCGCCATGACCCGAACCAGGAGCTGATGGCGCAGGGCGTGGCGAACCTCGTGTGCCCGTTCTTCGGTGGCATTCCGGCCACCGGCACCATCGCGCGCACCGTCACCAATGTTCGTGCCGGTGCCACCAGCCCGGTGGCCGGCATCGTGCACGCGCTGACCCTGCTGGCCGTGGTGCTGGTGGCGGCGCCGCTGGCGGTGCACGTGCCGTTGGCGGCGATGGCGGGCATCCTGCTGTTCGTGGCCTTCAACATGGGCGAGTGGCACGAGTTCGCGCGGCTGCGCCAATTCAGCCTGCCCTACCGCACCATCCTGGTGGGCACGTTTTTGCTGACGGTGATTTTTGATTTGACCGTGGCGATCGAGGTCGGGCTGGTGCTGTCCTGCGTCTTCTTCATCTACCGCATGAGCAACCTGTTTCGGGTCGAGCCGCTGGCCCTGAGCGGTGCCGATGCGGCGCTCGACGTGCCCCCTGGCGTGCAGGTCTATCGACTCTACGGCGCGCTGTTTTTCGGTGCCGTGGCCAAGGTCGAAGCGGTGGCGCAGGCGCTGCCCGCCGGCACCCGCAGCGTCGTGCTCGAACTGCACCGCCTGGTATCGATCGACTCCAGCGGGCTCGACGCGGTGCAGCAACTTCACCGCGTGTTGATGCGCCGTGGCATTCGGCTGCTGCTGTGCGACCTCAACGATCAGCCGCTGCGCCTGGTGCAACGCTCGGGCTTCGAAGCGATACTGGGCGTGGGTAATGTGCAGGCCACGCTGGGTGACGCGCTGAGCGAACTGGCGACCCCGGTAAAATTGGCCGACTGAATTCGAAGCCTGTCCCGGCGCGCCGCACCATGCCTTTGTTCTGGAAACCGTACAAGTCCGACGTGACCTCGTTCATCGAGGACATGAAGGCGAAGAAGCCCACGCTCGAAGACGAGCAGCGCGCCGGCCGCGCCCTGCTGTGGGACAAGCGGGTCGACCTCGGCGCGCAAGCCGACGACGAAGCGTCGCGTGTGGCGCAGCAAGCCTACGTCTACCAGACGCAGTCGCATTGACTCGGCCTCGTTTGCCGTGAGCGCGCAAGCCCGGGTGGCACCCATCGAGCCAGCGGTCTTGCCGCCCGACCCCGACACCCCGCCGGTGGAAGTCGACCGGGTTGCGATGGCGCGCCTGTACGGCGAGCCGCTGTTCACGCTGCCGCACGACCTGTACATCCCGCCGGACGCGCTGGAGGTTTTTCTCGAAGCCTTCGAGGGCCCGCTGGACTTGCTGCTGTACCTGATCCGCAAGCAGAACTTCAACATCCTCGACATCCCGCTGGCCGACGTGACGCGTCAATACCTCACCTACGTCGAACAAATCCGCAAGACCAACCTCGAGCTGGCCAGCGAATACCTGCTGATGGCGGCGATGCTGATCGAGATCAAGTCGCGCATGCTGTTGCCGCCGAAGAAATCGGTGGACGGACACGAAACCGAAGACCCGCGTGCCGAGCTGGTGCGCCGCCTGATCGAATACGAGCAGATGAAGCTGACCGCCGCACGGCTCGACGCCCT
>JAYVCL010000105.1:0-9023 GCA_043749975.1 Burkholderiales bacterium | reverse complement strand
CGCAGCCGCCCTGGCATGGTGGATACCAGAACAAGCCGCGCAGGCCCAGGCCGATCCCGTCGCCAGACCGGCCAGATCGGCCAGGCCCGCCGCGCCATCCCCGACACCAGTGGCGACCGTGCCCGGCATGCCGCCCGTGCCCGACCGCAACAACCTCTACAGCGAGGTGGGCGCAGACCGCCTCAGCCCTGCCGTGGCTGGCGCGCTGGAGCGGATCTACGTGCCCAATCGCGCGGCCAACACGGTGTCGGTGATCGACCCGGCCACGCTCAAAGTGGTCGACACCTTCAAGGTCGGCATCAACCCGCAACACGTGGTGCCCGCCTGGGACCTGAAGATGCTGTGGGTGGCCAACAACGCCGAGGGCCGCACCGACGGCAGCCTGACGCCGGTGGACCCGCTGACGGGCAAGCCGGGCCCGTCGATTCCCGTGGACGACCCGTACAACATGTACTGGTCGCCCGACGGCCAATACGCCGTGGTGGTGGCCGAGGCCCACAAGCGGCTCGACTTTCGCGACCCGCGAAGCATGACACTGGCCTACTCGATCGCCGTGCCGAACTGCGCCGGCATCAATCACGCCGACTTTTCCATCGACGGCCGATTCGCGTTTTTCACCTGCGAGTTCAACGGCGCGATCACCAAGATCGACCTGGTCAATCGCCGCGTGGTCGGCACCCTCAAGCTGAGCCAGTACTTCAACCGGCCCGAGGTGCTGGCCACGCTTGCCCAGCCGGGCAAGAAGCCTAGGAAGATTCCCGACCCGAGCCAGTTGGGCGCTGAACTTTGCACCACGCCCGGCATGCCGCAAGACGTGCGCGCCTCACCCGACGGCAAGCTGTTTTATGTGGCCGACATGATGGCCGACGGCGTGCACGTGGTCGACGCCGAGACGCTGAAGCAAATCGGCTTCGTGGCCACCGGCATCGGCGCGCACGGCCTGTACCCCAGCCGTGACGGCAAGAAGTTGTACGTTGCCAACCGCGGCAGCAACAAGATTCGCGGCACGCCGTTGGGCCAGGGCAGCGTGTCGGTGATCGACTTCGCGACCGGTGCCGTCACGCAAACCTGGCCGGTGCCCGGCGGTGGCAGCCCCGACATGGGCAACGTCAGCGCCGACGGCAAGTACCTTTGGCTGTCCGGCCGCTACGACGATGTGGTGTACCGCTTCGACACTGGCAGCGGCACAGTCGACAAGGTCAAGGTCGGACGCGAGCCGCATGGCCTGACGGTGTGGCCGCAGCCGGGGCGCTATTCGTTGGGACACACCGGCAACTTGCGCTGAGCCGCGGCGTGGCGTGGCGTGGCGTCACTCGATGACGCTGCCCAGCCCCATCGACTTGTCGCCCAGCCCCATCGGCAGCGGGAAGTTGACCGTCTCGACCACGCCCGGCACGCTGCGCACCGACACCGCGCCCAAGGCGCGCAGCCGCTCGATCACCTGCTGTACCAGAATGTCGGGCGCCGAGGCGCCGGCGGTCAGCCCGACACGGCGCTTGCCTTCGAACCACTCGGGCTTCAGGTCGTCGGGCGTGTCGACCATGTAGGCATCTGTGCCCAGGCGCTGCGCCAGCTCGCGCAGGCGGTTGCTGTTCGAACTGGTCGGGCTGCCCACCACCACCAGCACGTCCACCCCTGGGGCCATCACCTTGACGGCGTCTTGCCGGTTTTGCGTGGCGTAGCAAATGTCTTGCTGCTTGGGTTCGCGCACCCGCGGAAAGCGACGCTTGACCGCCGCCAGAATCTCGGCCGCGTCGTCCACCGAGAGCGTGGTCTGCGTGACCACCGCGAGCTTCTCGGTTTGCGCCACCTGCACCTGCTGCACATCGGCCACGTCTTCAACCAGATAGATTCCTTCGGTGAGCTGGCCCATCGTGCCTTCGACCTCGGGGTGCCCCTTGTGGCCGATCATGATGAAGTCGTAGCCCTGTTTGTGCAGCTTGGCCACTTCGACGTGAACCTTGGTGACCAGCGGGCAGGTGGCGTCGAACACGTTGAAGCCGCGTTGCGCCGCCTCGACGCGCACTGCCTGGCTCACGCCGTGCGCGCTGAACACCAGGGTGGCGCCGGGCGGCACATCGGACAGCGCTTCGATAAAGATCGCGCCCTTGGCTTTCAGGTCGTTCACCACGTAGGTGTTGTGCACGATCTCGTGGCGCACATAGATGGGCGCGCCGAACTTGGTCAGCGCCCGCTCGACGATCTCGATCGCCCGGTCGACGCCGGCACAAAAGCCGCGCGGCTCGGCCAGCAGCACCTCTTCAACGTTTGTTGGAGCCATCGCAGTCATCACAGCACCCCGATCAAATGAACTTCAAACGTCACCGGCTGGCCCGCCAAGGGATGATTGAAGTCGAACAACAACCAGTCAGGGTTCAACTCGCGCACCACGCCGGCATAGCGGGCCTGCCCGTCGGGTGTGGGGAACTGCACCACGTCGCCGACAGCGTACTGTTCATCGGGGCCGCCCAGCTCGGCCATCAGCGTGCGCTTCACGCGCTGCACCAGCTCGGCGTTGCGCTGCCCGAAGGCGACGCCGGCCGGCAAGTCGAACGAGGTGCGCGTGCCTTCGGCCAAACCGAGCAGCCGCGCCTCGACACCCGGCGCCAGCTCGCCGGTGCCCAGCGACAGCGTGGCTGGCTTGTCGGTGAAGGTGTTGATGATGTCTGCACCGTCGGGGCCGGCCAAACGGTAATGCAAGGTCAGGAACGACCCCGGTTGAACTGGATTCAAGGGAAATACCGGTTGGATAGACTCAAGCCAATTTTACGGGCGAGCCTGTCTTCATGGCTTCGAGCAGTTCATGGTCCTGAAAGACATCCCCGCCGCAGCCCGCCCCAGAGAAAAACTGCTGGCCCACGGGCCCGCCGCGCTGGCCGACAGCGAGTTGATCGCGCTGCTGCTGCGCACCGGCTTCAAAGGCACATCGGTGCTGCAACTGGCCGAACAACTGCTGACCGAATTCAAGGGGCTCGACGGCTTGTTGAAGGCCTTGCCCGCCGACCTGAAACGCGTCAAGGGCCTGGGCCCGGCCAAGCGCGCCGAGATTGCGGCGGTGATGGAACTGGCGCGCCGCTCGCTGCTGCGCGAGCTGTCGCAGCAACCGGTGTTCGACACGCCGCAGCGGGTCAAGGACTACCTGCGCATGCAACTCGGCGGGCGCGGGCACGAGGTGTTTGCGGTGATGTTTCTCGATGCGAAAAACCAGTTGATCCGCCTGGAAGAAATGTTTCGCGGCACTTTGACGCAGACCGCCGTGTACCCGCGCGAGGTCGTCAAACGGGCGCTTGAACTGGGTGCCGCCGCCGTGGTGCTGGCGCACAACCATCCCTCCGGCGCGGCCGAGCCGTCGCGTGCCGACGAGTTCCTGACGCAAACGCTGAAAAGTGCGCTGGGCCTGATCGACGTGCGCGTGCTGGACCACCTGGTGGTGGGCGAGACCGACGTGATTTCGTTCGCCGAACGCGGCATGCTTTGATGGCCCGCACGACCACTTTCACGGTGAGCAAGGCCATCAGCCTGCAAGACCTGGGCAGCCTGAAAAAAGCGCTGCAAGACGCCGCGCGCGAAGCCGTCAAACGTGAGGCGCACCTGCGCGAGAAAGCGGCCCGCGCACAGCGCGAGCGCGATCTTTTCAGCCTCACCATCGGCCCGGTCGCACCCTTGCGCAAACCCGCGCGCGCCCCGGTGCAGCGCCCTCGCTCGCCGGCCACACCGCGCCAGCGCGAGCAAGATGAAGCGTCGGTGCTGCGCGAGACGATCTCCGATGACTTCGATGTCGAGTCGCTGCTGGAGACCGACGACACGCTGTCGTTCCGCCGCCGCGACATCGGCCCCGAGGTGACCCGCAAACTGCGCCGCGGCGTGTGGGCGATTCAAGCCCAACTCGACCTGCACGGCCTGCGCCGCGACGAAGCGCGCGAGCGCCTGGCCGGGTTCCTGCGTGAAGCCGAACGCCAGGGATTGCGTTGCGTGCGCGTGATCCACGGCAAGGGCAACGGGTCTCCGGGCCGAGAGCCGGTGCTGAAAGCCAAGGTGCGCAACTGGCTGGTGCAAAAGTGCGAGGTCATCGCCTTCGTGCAAGCGCGTGCGTCCGAAGGCGGGCACGGGGCGCTGGTGGTCTTGCTGCGGCCCAGTGCGGCGCCTGTGCGGGTGAGCGACGCACATCTGGCCTACACCAAGGTCTGATCGCAGGGGTGCTTCAACCACTCAACGCGAACACCTTCACCTTCACCTTCTTCCTGGCCCGCGTCGAGCGCATCAAAATCGTCGGAAAGCTCACCGGCAGCGTCTGCGGAAAATCGCGGCTGTAGTGCAGGCCACGGCTCTCGTGGCGCATCAAGGCCGAGCGCACGATCAGCTCGGCGCAATCCACCAGGTTGCGCAGTTCCAGCAGGTCGCGGTTGACCCGGAAGTTGGCGTAGTAATCGTCTATTTCACTGCGCAGCAACTTGATGCGGTGCAGGGCACGCTCGAGCCGCTTGGTGGTGCGAACGATGCCGACGTAGTTCCACATTAGCAAACGCAGTTCGTCCCAGTTGTGGGCGATGACGACTTGCTCGTCTGCGTTCTCGACCTGGCTTTCGTCCCAGCCCGGAAGTTCGGGCCCGGCGGGCACGGCACGCCCGAGAATGTCGTTGGCGCAAGTGCGGCCGAGCACCACGCATTCCAGCAGCGAATTGCTGGCCAGCCGATTGGCCCCGTGCAGCCCGGTGTAGGTGGTTTCGCCAACCGCATACAGACCCGGCAGATCGGTGCGGCCGTTCAAGTCGGTGACCACGCCGCCGCAGGTGTAGTGCGCCGCCGGCACCACCGGAATGGGCTGCTGCGTGATGTCGATGCCCAGTTTCAGGCAACGCGCATAGATGGTCGGGAAGTGTTCTTTCAAGAAGTCGGCACCCAGGTGCGTGGCGTCGAGCCACACATGGTCGACGCCGTGCTTTTTCATTTCGAAGTCGATGGCCCGGGCCACGATGTCGCGTGGTGCCAGCTCCAGGCGGCTGTCGTGCGCGGCCATGAAGCGCACACCCCCGGGATCCCCCGGTCCGACGCTCGGCAACTTCAAATACGCGCCTTCACCACGCAGTGCTTCGGTGATCAAGAAGCTGCGCTCTTGCGGGTGGTACAGGCAGGTCGGATGGAACTGGATGAACTCCATGTTGCCGATGCGGCAGCCCGCGCGCCACGCCATCGCAATGCCGTCTCCCGTGGCGGTGTCCGGGTTGCTGGTGTAGCGGTACACCTTGCCCACGCCGCCGGTGGCCATGACCACGGCCGACGCCGCCAGGGTTTCAACGCGCTGGGTGTCGATGTCCAGCGCGTAGACGCCGTAGCAGTGAGGCGCTTCGTCGCGCTTGAGCAGTCGCGAGGTGATCACGTCCACCGCCATCCAGCGCTCGCGCATTTCGATGTTCGGGTGCTGCTTGACTTCGGCGAGCAGCACATCGTGGATGGCTTTGCCGGTGGCGTCGGCCGCGTGCGCGATGCGGCGTACCGCATGGCCGCCTTCACGCGTGAGGTGCAGGCCCAGCGGGCCGTCGGGGTCGCTCGAGAACGGCACGCCGCGGTCGACCAGCCACTCGATGGCCTGCGCGCTGTTTTGGGCGATGAAGCGGGCGGTGTGCTCATCGACCAGGCCCGCGCCTGCGTCTTGCGTGTCGTGCACATGCGACTCGATGCTGTCGTCGTCGCCCAGCACGCCGACGATGCCCCCCTGCGCCCAGGCCGTGGCGGCTTCTTCGAGGTTGCGTTTGGCCAGCACCACCACCCTGCGCGTCTGCGCCAGGTGCAAGGCCACGGTGAGCCCCGCCAGCCCGGCACCGATGATGACGACGGGGGCAGTCGACGTGATGTCTTGCGAACCGATTGGGATTGCGATTGGCATGGGCCGATTCTATCGACGGGGTTCGCGCTGCCGTAGCATCCGCGCATGCGCCACGAATCTGAACAGGGTGAAGACGAGCCCGGTGAGCCGAGCGAGATGGACCTGCGGGTTCAAGCACTCGAAACCGTGCTGACGCAGAAGGGCTACATCGACCCCGCCGCGCTCGATGTGCTGATCGACACCTACCAAACCCGCATCGGCCCGCGCAATGGAGCGAGGGTGGTGGCGCGGGCCTGGGCCGACCCGGCATTCCTCGCCTGGCTGATGAGCGATGCCACGGCGGCCATTGCGTCACTGGGTTTCACAGGCCGCCAGGGCGAACACATGATCGCTGTGGCCAACACCGCCGAGCAACACCATCTTGTCGTGTGCACCCTGTGCAGTTGCTACCCGTGGCCGGTGCTGGGCCTGCCGCCCACTTGGTACAAGAGCGCGCCTTACCGATCGCGTGCCGTCAAAGACCCACGCGGCGTGTTGGCCGACTTCGGTGTCACGCTGCCCGAGGGCACGGCCATCCGTGTCTGGGATTCGACTGCCGAGGTACGCTACCTGGTGATTCCGCAACGACCTGCCGGCACCGACCACCTGAACCAAGCCCAACTGGCGGCGCTGGTGACGCGCGATTCGATGATCGGCTGCGGCTTGGCGATCGCTGCGGGGGCCGCTTGAGCTACACGACGCACGCCGACCTGGGCGGTCAAGCGGGCCACGGCCGGGTCACACCTGAACCGGAGGGTGAGTTGTTTCATGCGGCGTGGGAGCCGCGCGCCCTCGCGCTCGCCCTCGCGATGGGTGCGACGGGTTGCTGGAACATCGACAGCAGCCGCAGCGCCCGCGAAACGCTGCCGAATTACGCCACGTTGAGCTACTACGAAATATGGATCGCAGGCCTGGAGCGATTGCTGACCAAGCGTGGCTTGGTCAGTGCCGGCGAACTCGCTGCAAGCGAGGTCCAACAAGCCGCGCAGTCGGTCGCACGCGTGCTCAGGGCCGCCGACGTCTTGCCGGCGCTGGCCAAGGGATCACCCACTGCGCGAACAGCCGCGAGCCCGGCGCTTTTCCATCTCGGCCAGCAGGTGCGAACCCGCGGCCAGCCGGTGCCCCACCACACGCGCTTGCCCGGCTACGCGCACGGCAAGCTCGGCGTGATCGAACGCCTGCACGGCGCGCATGTGTTTGCCGACGCCAATGCACGCGGCGACGGTGAGCAGCCGCAGTGGCTGTACAGCGTGGTGTTCGACGCGCACGAACTGTGGGGGCCGGATGCGGCCGCGGGCCTGAGCGTGTCGGTCGATGCCTGGGAGCCGTACCTGCAGCCGGCATGAACATGCCGAGCGTGTCCGCCGTGCCGCCCACGGCATGCCCAGGACAGATCAGTAAAGCGGAACCCCGGTGGCCGCCTGAAGTTCGTCCCGGGTGACGCCGCTGGCGATTTCGATCACCTTCAGCCCCTGCGGCGTCACATCCATCACAGCCATGTCGGTGATGATGCGGTTGACCACTCCCAGACCGGTCAGCGGCAGGGTGCACTTGGGCAGAATTTTCAGGTCGATGCTGCCGTCTTTCTTCTTCGCCACGTGTTCCATCAGCACCAGCACGCGGCGCACACCGGCCACCAGGTCCATCGCGCCGCCCATGCCCTTGACCATTTTGCCGGGGATCATCCAGTTGGCCAGGTCGCCGTGCTCACTGACCTGCATCGCGCCCAAAATGCTCAGGTTGATCTTGCCACCGCGAATCATCGCGAAGCTTTGCTCGGAACCGAAGATGCTCGATCCGGCAATGGTGGTCACGGTCTGCTTGCCGGCGTTGATGATGTCGGCATCGACCGCATCCTCGGTCGGAAACGGGCCGATGCCCAGCATGCCGTTCTCGCTTTGCAGCCAGACCTCGATGTCGGCGCGCACGTGGTTGGCCACCAGCGTGGGCAGGCCGATGCCCAGGTTCACGTAGAAACCGTCTTGCAGTTCGGCGGCGGCCTTGGCCGCCATCTGCTCGTGTGTCCAAGGCATGTTCAGGCTCCTGATGTTTCGGTGACGGTGCGCTTCTCGATGCGCTTCTCGGGCGTGGCGTTCAGCACGATGCGGTGCACGTAGATGCCGGGTAGGTGGACCGAATCGGGATCGAAGCTGCCGGTCGGCACGATCTCTTCAACCTCAACCACGGTGATCTTGCCGGCCATCGCCACCGCCGGGTTGAAATTGCGCGCGGTGCGGCGAAAAATCAGGTTGCCGCTCGGGTCCGCCTTGTAGGCTTTGACCAGGCTCACCTCGGGCAGCAGCGCGCGTTCCATCACGTACATCTGACCGTCGAATTCGCGCGTCTCCTTGCCTTCGGCGACCAGGGTTCCGACGCCGGTCTTGGTGAAGAAGGCTGGAATGCCAGCACCGCCGGCGCGCAGCTTCTCAGCCAGCGTGCCCTGCGGGGTAAATTCCAGCTCCAGTTCACCAGCCAGGTACTGGCGCTCGAACTCCTTGTTCTCGCCCACGTAGCTGGAGATCATCTTGCTGATCTGCCGCGTTTCCAGCAGCATTCCCAGCCCGAAGCCGTCGACGCCGGCGTTGTTGGAAATCACGCTCAGGTTCTTGACGCCGCTGTCGCGCAGCGCGGCAATCAGCGCCTCGGGAATCCCGCACAAACCAAAGCCGCCCACGGCCAGCAACTGGCCGTCTTTGACGATGCCCTTGAGCGCTGCGGCGGCGCTGGGGAAGACTTTTTTCATTTTCGGTTCTCCTGTTGAATGTCTGACAAAGCGTACAAGCCTGGCTCACTCGATGAGTCGGCGCATCGCGTCGGGCAGCGGCACCGACTTCTTGCGCACCGAGTCGATCCACACCGTTGTGGCACCGCCGCTGGCGTGGATCAAGCCCGGCTGATCGGTGCGCTCCAGCGTGATGAACTTGTCGAAGCTGCTGCGGCCTGCGTTGGCCACGTACATCTTCGCCGCCACATCGCCCGGGTACTCGAGCTGGATCAAGAAGTTGCAGAACGCGTTGATGATCACGATGCCTTCGCCGCGCGGGTTGGGCATCATGCCGATGCTGCGCATCCATTCGATGCGCACCGTCTCGAGGTAGCGAAAGTAGGTCACGTTGTTGACATGGCCCATCGCGTCCATGTCGCCCCAACGGATGGGAAA
>JAYVCL010000104.1:0-4752 GCA_043749975.1 Burkholderiales bacterium | reverse complement strand
TTGATCGTCAGGATCCAGTCGGGTTTGGCCTTCTGGATGTTCTGGATCGTCTGTCCGAACTGCGAGACGCCGAGCGGAATGAATTCCTCGCCGACGACGGTGCCGCCCAGGCCTTTCAAGATTGAGCGGTTCCATTCGGCGGAAAGCTGCCCGAAGTTGTAGTCGGCTGCGACCACGTAGACCTTCTTGCCGAAGGTTTCGACCATGTACGGGATCAAGGTCGAGAACTGCTGTTCGGGGATCGCGCCGTTGCTGATCAGGTTCGCATCGCAGACGCCGCCTTCGTACTGGTTCGTGTAGAAGTAGGGGATGTCGGTGCGATTGATAATCGGGCGCACCGCCTCGCGCGACGCCGAAGTGATGCCGCCGATCAGCACATCGACCTTGTCCTTGCTGATCAGGCGGCGCGCGAATTCCTGGTAGCGAGCGTTGTCTCCTTGCGGGTCGAGGTGGATCAACTCGATCTGCTTGCCGAGGATGCCACCCGCCTTGTTGATCTCCTCCACGGCGAGTTGTGAGCCGTTGAGCTTGGGCTTGCCGATCAAGGCAAGGTCTCCGGAGATGTCCTCCAGCAAGCCGATCTTGATCTTGTCCGCCGCCAGCGCGGTGCCGGTCGTCAGCGCGGCGAGAACGAGGCTCGCCGCGAGGCCGCTGGCCAGTCTGTGATGCAGTTTCATGTCGTTAGATCTCCGGTTGTCGAAAGAGACCCCCGCCCGTTGTGGCGCGAGCGTGGGCGGGCGGGCAGGCGAAGCTTGCCGGACGCAGGTGCGTGTCAGAGCGGAGGATGCCGCCGGTGCCAGTCGGTAGCCTGCTGGTAGTGCCACCCGGCGCGGACCAGCAGGTCCTCTTCGAAGTGGCGCGCCACGAACTGAAACGCGAGCGGCGTGCCTTGGGCAGTAAAGCCTCCCGGCAGCGTGATGGTCGGGCTGCCCGTCATGTCGAACGGGCAGGTGAAGCGCAGCAGGCCCGAGAGCAGTTCCTCATCGTCCGTCAATCCGTCCATTTGCGCATTCGTGGGTGACGCGATGGCCGTGGTCGGGATGAGCAGCAGATCAATGCCCTGGAACAGCGCAGCGACGCGGCCGGCGAACGCCGTGCGGTGCAGCACAATCTTCTGGTAGTCGACGCCGCGCTGCGCCAGACCCAGCTCGATCAGGCCTGCCAGCCCCGGGCCGTATTCGGCCTTGCGCGCCGGGTAGGTGGCCTCGTGGGCGACTGCGGTTTCCATGCCGCAAAGCGGGAACCAGTCCGCGATGACCTGCTCGGGGTCTGGAAAGGCGACTTCGCGAATGTCGCCGCCGAGCTCGGCGGCGACCCTGATCGCGTCGGCCACAACGCCACGCGTGGCCTCGTCGACACGATTCGTGTTCCAGCGTGCGTCGACGCCGATGCGCAGCCCGCGCAGGCCACGCGTCATGCCGGCGAGGTAGTTCGGCACCGGCAGCAGGCTCGCGGTCGGATCATTTTCATCGGCACCTGCGATCACGCCGAGCAGGGCGCCAGCATCGGCTGCGCTGCGTGCCATCGGGCCGATGTGGTCGAGGGTTGCAGCCAGCTCGAACACGCCGTAGCGACTCACTCGACCCCATGTCGGCTTGATGCCGGTCAGGCCGTTCGCGGCGCACGGGAAGCGGATCGAACCGCCTGTGTCTGAGCCGAGCGATCCGTAGCACATGCCTGCGGCAGTCGCGACCCCGGAGCCGCTGGACGACACGCCCGGCCAGTGCGCCGCATTCCATGGGTTGACCGGTGGGTTGATCGCCGGATGGTGCTCTGCGTACGCACCCTCGGTGAGCTGAAGCTTGCCGAGGATCACAGCGCCGGCGTCGCGCAGCCGGCGCACGACGGTCGCGTCGTTGTCAGGGCTGAAGTTCGCATGGACAGGCATGCCGGCCGCCGTCGGAACGCCTTTCGTCCAGCACAGATCTTTCACACCGATGGGCACGCCGTGCAAGGGACTGCCAATTTCGCCCTTCGCGATCTCGGCATCGGCGCGGCGAGCGTCGGCCAGGGCGCTGTCGGGCATCAGCCTTGCATAGCTCTTGAGCGCGCCATCCAGTTGCTGGATGCGCGCGAGTTGGGCGCGTGTGGCCTCGACGCTCGAGATCTCCTTCGCCTGGATCCGCCGGCCGATGTCGAGCAGTTCAAGGTAGTGCCAGTCGTTTTGTGATGACATGAGTCGCAGTCTCCGTCAAGAGTTTGGCCCTGTCCAACAAGAAAAACGTATGGCCGGCCATCATCTCCGTTGATGAGCACAGGCGGTGCGCGAGCGCACCGATCAAGGCACGTCAACGCTGCATCATGGGGCTGGCGCGCTGCGCAAGCTCCCAGGCGACGGCCTCATTTCGACTGATCGGAACCTGGGCAATCTCGTTTGGAACCGAGCGAGCGAAGGTCTGTGCCGACTCTTGCGCCAGCAGCGCGATCTGCTCGAACAGTGGGTTTTCCGGACTGGTGCGAAACGATCCAATCAGCGGCAATGCGGGCATCTCGACATCGAGCTTCAGCAGCTGCACGCTACCTTCTTGCAGTTCGCGCGCAATGATTGCCGGCGGAAGTAGCGCGACCCCGAAGCCATCCACGACCAAGCGGACAAGCGCTGACGCCGAGGTCATGCAATTCACGCGCACCGGCTTGCCGACATGATGGTCGAACAGCCGTTCGATGAACTTGTGGGGGCCGGAATTGCGCGAAAAGCTCAGGATCGGAAACGCCACCAGGTCGGCGAGCGTCAGCGCCTCGTTGTGCAGGCCCAGACTGGTGGCGGCCACCCAGCGCAGCGGAAGGTCGCACAACGGCAGGTTTTGCACCATCGGACCGACGATCGAATCCGTCTGCAGAACGAGATCGAGGTTGCCGCGAGAAAACTGGTCGATCAGGTGGATTGTCGTGTCGTCGGTCAGTTCGATCTCTAGCTGCGGATAGCTTCGGTGGACAGAAGCAACGAATTGCGGAAACCAGGAATGGATGATCGACTCGATAACGCCGATGCGGACCATCCCGACGTACAGCTTGCGATCGGCCATGCACTCGCGCATTTCGCGCATGGTTCGAACCAGCCGCTCCGCGTAGACGAGAGCCTTGCTGCCGTCGAGCGTCAAGGTCACGTCGCGCGCGCCGCGATCAAACAGGCGCACACCGAAATCCTGCTCAAGTGTGGCGATTCGGCTCGACACGGCGGCCTGCGTCGTGTGAAGCTTCTCGGCGGTCATGCGAAAGTTCCGCAACTGAGCCAGCCACACGAAAGTCTCGAGGAAGCGAACGTTCATGGCGCGGTCGGCCTGGTTATCAATGGAACGCGATGAGGCTCAAGGAAACGAAGGGCCGCTCCCGAATTCCTTGCCCCTTGGGGGCGGACGACGTGCGGCGACCTGGGGCGTTCATCAGGCAACCTTCATCCTGCGCATTCCGGTATTCGCCCTTGGGGCGGCCCGGCGGGATCATGAGACGACTGCAAGGGACTCGACCGAATAGCGATGGGTCAGGCTGCACTTGCGGTGCGGATCGAACAGTTCCATGGCGAATGAGCGCGCCGACCGAATACCGCCGATTGCAGCGAGTGTGCCGCAGCTCATCGCTGTACCGACCGCAAGGCCACTGCCGGCCATACCGATGCTGCGGTAATAGCCGGCGATCAATTCGAGTGGACGGCGCAGGGCGGCGAGGCTGCCTTCCTGGTAGATGAGCGTCGCTCCGTTTTCCTCGATCGTCGAGCGCAGGATCAGGTCGTCCCAATGCGCGGCCACATCGGCGAAGCGCCAGGCGCTGGCCGCCACCGGCTTTGCGCACACCTGCTTTGAGACGGCGACACTGTGAGCTTCGAGCCGGCGGTCGGTGTGATCAGACACCAGGCTCACGAACATTTCACTGCCTGCCGCAAACACAAAGACTTCGGCTTCACCCGACGAATCCGTGCCCAGCACTTGAATCATCGGCGCCTGGGTTAGCTGGGTGGCGGCAACGCGATAGTACAAAGGGTATGCGCTCGGGCGTGGCACGCCCAGGTCGGCAAGCTCCTGGATGTGATGCTCAATGGCTTCGACGTCGCGCCCCGCCCAGCCAGCCACGATAAGCGAATCGATATCGGCCGCCACGAGACGGGGCATCGCCGTATCGACGATTTGGAACGAGAGCTTCATGGTAGGTGCGCCCGTGATTGACTGAGTTATCCCGAGAAAGATGACGCGTCTGACTTCACCGTCCGCCTTGCCCGGACGAGCCTGCTCGATGCATTGTAGGGATTCGATCTCGCTGACCGATGAGCGGCGATGAGCGTGCATTGCCGATGACGGCAACGGGTCGATGAGCGCCTCACGGATGGTCGAAGTCGCGGGCTGATGGGCAGAAGGGCATGCCAGAGCCGCTCGGCGCGGTGTTCCCGGCCACGACGCCGCAAGCGTGCATCGTGCACCTCATCCGCAACAGTCTGGACTACGCGAGTTGGAACAATCGCAAGGCGCTGGCTCGCCCGGTTCAGCGTCCAGAACCAGACCGATCACCCTGCTCACTTGCTGCGCCTGCTGGTCGACGAGCTGGCGCGCGTTGAGCGACGCAGCCGCCAGATCGTCGCGTCGATGAGGTCGCGAACGGGGCATGGCCGCTTCACGTTCAAGTTGTTGCCGGAACTGCTGCGGTGATTGAAGCAGCGAATTCGACACAGGTTCACATTGCTGCGACGGTCAGTCCCGCCGCAGCCCTCAAGACCGAGTCGGTTTCGGCAACATGTTGCCAGCGTCATAGAAGCGTGTCGGC
>JAYVCL010000103.1:0-6788 GCA_043749975.1 Burkholderiales bacterium | reverse complement strand
GGCACGAAACGCATGTTTGGTCGCTGCACGGCTTCGCAGATCGCGGCGGCATTGGCGGCGTCGTTCTTGCCGCGCTTGCCGCTGATTCGGTAAGGCGCCACGAGCTTGGGCGCCATCAGCTTGACGGTGTGGCCGTGGGTTGCAAACAGCCGAGCCCAGTGGTGGGCGCCTGAGCAGGCTTCGATGCCGATGGTGCACGCCGGCAACGCGGCTACGAGTTCGTGCAGCTTGGCGCGCGCGACTTTGGGTTGGCGCAACTGCACCGCCCCGGTGGCGCTCACACCGTGCAACGCAAATACATTCTTGGCCAGATCGATTCCAACGAAGACAATGGACATGACTTCCCCTTCCGAGTGAGTTAATGAAAGTTCGAACTTCCCATCGTGGCACTTTGTTGCCGTGCGCCGCGCCACCACGGCTGGCTCGAGACGGGGAAGTCCCTTTCATTCGTTAGCCGCCACCATTTCTCACACGGAGAGTCACGACATGGAAGCACCTCCCCTCTCGATCCAAAGGCTCGGCCCTGGAGCCCTACCGATGTTTCTTCAGTTTTTCGATGGAGAGGCCTTTTCGGACAACCCGAAGTGGTCGTCTTGCTACTGCCAGTGCTTCTACGAGGATCACAACGTGGTCGAATGGTCTGACAGAACGTCCGAGCAGAATCGCGCGCTCGCTTGCAGCCGCACGGCAACCGGTGACATGCAAGGCTACTTGGCGAGCGAGAACAACACTCCAGTTGGCTGGTGTGGTGCAGCTCCGCGCCGCCTGCTGCATGCCCTGGACGACGAGCCAACACCGAACGCAGAGACCGTGGGTGCGATCGTCTGTTTCCTCGTGTCACCGAGTCATCGCGGCCAAGGCTTTGCCAGGGCGCTGCTGGACGCGGCCTGTACTGGGCTTCGCGAGCTAGGCATGACAATCGCAGAGGCGAACCCAAGGCCCAACGCAACAACACCGGCCGACAACCACTTCGGGCCGCTTTCACTATATTTGGCGTCGGGCTTCACCATTCACCGGGAAGACGACGATGGAAGCATTTACGTTCGCCGGGCGCTGTAAAGTTGTGGTGACCACAGTGACGCCCTTTACAGGGACTTCCCACGTAGTCAATTGTTCTTTGTCCTTTTCATTGCCAAGCCGTATTTGTATTCGTTTTCTTCCTGCTCGTATTGACGTGAATGAAGGTCAGTATGGCCATGAGCCGGAGGATTCGACAAAAACCGTCCTCGCTGGGGTCAATTTTGGCTCCGCCGCACTCGGTGAAGGTTTCGATGTGATGCCCCTACGAGACGGCGATGCGCCGGTTGATTCCTCTCACAATTTCTGCCAGAAACTCCGGCGCCGCGTAGAGCTCGTGTGGCTGCGCATGCGCCATCGGCTGGCTGCCGAGAACCCGGTCGTGGCGGGGAATGATCGCTTCAGGTCACTGGCCAGTCGCTTGACCACCACCTCGCCGCTTGCGCGGCCTGCTTCTCTCTCACAATCCTCTGCTCTTTGGTTCAAGTTCGCCACGGCGTGCCAGATCTGCCGTGATGAACAGCAGCCAGCCCACGGGCCCGAGCAGGAAGGTCAACACCAGGCACGGCGACAAAATCCAGCGGCTGATGCCCCGCTCGGCGGCGCGGCGGGCTTGCCATGCACCGATGAACAGGTCGAACGCAAGGTAGTGCACCCAGCCGGCCAGTAGCACGCCGCGCGACTCGAACAGTTGCGACACCTGCGTGAGCGAGCCGAACCCGCCGTGTCCGGGTCGCCACTGGGTGGCCATCAGCACGATGTAGCCGACCGAGAGCAGCGCCGGTATGCCGATGCCCGCGACCCAGCCGTGTGACCAGCGGGCCCGTGGCGCGGCCAGCAGGCACAGCCAGCCCGCCATCGCCAGCGCATTGGCTGCAGAGAAAACGGTGTCCAACACGGGAGGCGTTCCTTTGAAAAACGAATCAAAGCCCGAACAAAAAGGGCACGCCAGCCGCAGCCTGCACGAACGTCAATATCGTGAACGCAGCATAGGCAATGGCCGCGGCATGCACGGCGGTGCTGGCAGCCGGCTCGCTCCATCGCCGCGCGAGCGCCCAGCCGAACAGCGGCAGAAGCTGCATTGCATGGATGCCGAAGAAGTGCGGCACCCGCAAATCACCCGCCACGCGAGACCAACCGGCCAGCGGCAGGCCGAAGCTGTCGTTGAGAATGCCGCCCAGGGTGCCGCCCGGGGTGCCGACCACCGCGTGGCCGGTCTGGCTGCTGAGGTAGGCGCCGACCAGGCCACCGAGGATCATCGTCAGCCACAGCCCATGGCGCACGCTGGCCAGGTAGGCGGCATTCAGACTTGCGTGTGCGTGGCGGCGCAGCAACCACGCCAGCACGCCCGAAGCCGCCACCAACAGCAGCGCGCCAACACCCATCAGGCCGTACAGCGCGGCGGCCAGTGGTGAAGCCAGGTTGAAGTGCGACGCCTCGCCGCGGCTGGCCCGCCACAGGATGTAGGCCGCTTCGCCAAACGCAGCGATGGTCGGCACCACGTCGGTCAGCACCGCCACGCGGCGGGCGCGGCCGGCGGGCGTCAGGTGACCGCGCATCCATGCCAGGCTCAGCAAATAGACAGCCAGCGAGAGCTGGAACTTCAATGGCTTGTCGTAGGCGTCGATGCCGTTGAACTGCTGCGGGTGCAGCAGCGACAGCGCGAACGTGGGCAACATAACCAACAGCAACAGCGCGCCACCGATGCTGAGCCAGCGGCTGTGCGACATCAGGGCAGCCAGCGTCTCGGCCAGGCCGCTGACCGCAGGTGATGTGCTGGGTTGAAAGGCAGAAGTCGATGGCTCGGACATGATGGGCTCGTGAGTTGAATGCAGCTTGTATGTCAAGCCACGGAAGCAACTTTCTCAAGCTGCGGCGCGCTTGTCCAGGCCCGGCCCTGCATGCCAGTCATGCGCAAATGCATGACGTGGCAAAGCGGGGTTGTTCAGGCAGGCAAGGGAAAACGCGGTTATGGGTCGCGTTGCGGTATCGGACGAACAAGGGCGGTGCGTCCGATCTCGCGACACCCGGTGTGCTGGCGAGGCCCCGGGAAAACCGCAGTGGCGGCGAACTTTCCCAGTCAATTCAAGGGCTTGCAACGGATAGCTGAAACGCGCATGCGAACGGCACGCCAATTGCAAACGAAGTTGAACAAGCAGCGGTGACCTGAGGGCTGCCCCTTCCCCATCCGAACAACAGGAGACCAAGCATGAAAGCCGCAGTGCTGCACCAGTACGACGAGACCCTCAGCAGCGACGCCTTCGTGCACTACGAAGACGTGCCCGACCCGAAAATCGAGAGCCCCACCGACGTGATCGTTCGCATTGGCGGTGCCGGTGTGTGCCGCACCGACCTGCACGTGGTCGAAGGCATCTGGCGCAGCAAGGTCGAGGTCAAGCTGCCCTACATCATGGGTCACGAGAACGCTGGCTGGGTCGAGGCCATGGGCTCGGCGGTCACTGGCGTCAAGGTCGGCGATGCCGTCATCTGCCACCCGCTGGTCACCAGCGGCCATTGCCTGGCCTGCCGCCGTGGCGATGACATGCATGCCGAAGAAAGCCGCTTCCCCGGCATCAATGCCGACGGCGGTTACGCCGAGTTGCTGCGTACCGGCCAGCGCTCGCTGATCAAGCTGCCCAAGACCCTGGCACCGAAAGACGTGGCGCCTTACACCGACGCCGGCCTGACCGCCTACCGCGCCGCGAAAAAGGCCTCGCGCCATTTGCTGCCGGGCGAGTACGCGGTGGTGATCGGTGCCGGCGGGCTCGGTCACATCGGCATCCAGGTGCTGGCGGCGCTGTGCGCGGCAGAAATCATCATCGTCGACCGTTCCGAGACAGCGCTGCAACTCGCCAAGGAATGCGGCGCCCACCATCTGGTGAAGGCCGATGGCAACGAGGTCGAGCGCGTGCTCGAACTCACCCGCGGCAAGGGTGCCGAAGCGGTGATCGATTTCGTCGGCGAGGGCGATGCCATCTCCAAGGGATTGGCCATGACGCGCAACGCCGGCGTCTACTACATCGTCGGCTACGGCGGCAAGATCGAGTTGCCTTCGATCGACATGATCACCAGCGAAAAAAGCATCGTCGGCAACCTGGTGGGCACCTACCCCGAGTTGATCGAGTTGATGGCCCTGGCCGACCGCGGCCTGGTGCACCTGAAGACGCGCGAATACAAACTGAAGGACGCGAACCAGGCCTTGCTCGACCTGCACCACGGCAAGATCAAAGGCCGCGCCGTACTCATTCCGTGATCGCGTCATGGCGTGATCGTTTGATCGCGCTCGTATTCGCCATGTTGTTCAGCACGACGCTTCGCTAGCGCAGAGGATTTTGATGGCTCTCATTCCGGTGACGGTGTTGACCGGCTTTCTCGGCGCGGGCAAGACCACGCTGCTGAACCGTTTGCTGCGCGGTGCCGAGGGCAAGCGCTATGCGGTGATCGTCAACGAGTACGGCGAACTCGGCATCGACGGCTCGCTTGTCATCGGGGCCGAGGACGAGGTCTACGAGCTGAACAACGGCTGTGTCTGCTGCAAGTTGCGCGGCGACCTGATCCGTGTGGCCAGCAACCTGGTGCGCCGCCCCGGCGGCTTCGACGGTATCGTGATCGAGACTTCGGGCCTGGCCGACCCGGCGCCCGTGGTACAGACCTTCTATTTCGATGACCTGCTGCGCCAGCACACGCGCCTCGACAGCGTGATCTGCGTGGCCGATGCAAGGCACCTGGCCGCGCAATTGCGCGACGTGCCCGAAGCGGGTGCGCAACTCGCACAGGCCGACCTGGTGTTGCTCAACAAGGCCGACCTGACTGACGCAGCCATGCTGGCCGAGGCCGAGCAGGCGGTGCAGCAGATCAACCCGACGGCCGAGTTGCGGCGTTCGGTGCATGGCGACGTTCCGCTGGCGGCGCTGCTCGACCGCGGTGCCTTCGACATCAAGCGTTTGCGAATACCGCTGCCTCAGCTCGGCGCGGCAGCGGCCGGGCCGCGATCTCACGTCTACCGGCCCCTCGATTCGCCGCGCCACAGCGAGGGCCTGAGCAGCGTGGCGCTGAGCTTTGCGCGCCCACTCGAGCGCAGCCGCTTCCTGCCGTGGTTGCAGCGGCTGGTGGCCGAGCGCGGTGCCGATCTGTTGCGCGCCAAAGGCATCGTGGCGTTCGAGGGCGAGCCACGCCGCTTCGTGTTTCAGGCGGTGCACATGACGGTGGACAGCGGCCTCGACCGCGCCTGGGCCGAGGGCGAGGCACGCGAGACGCGGCTGGTATTTATTGGCCGCCAGATCGATACTGAAGAGCTGCGCGGCGAGCTCGAGCACTGCCTGGCCGATGTTGAGGATGCTGGCCACGCCGGCAACGCTGACGAAGTGGTGACTCACCCAACAGTTTCCAGCGAGATGACTTCATGAACGCACCACCCCCCTTGCTCAACGTGCTCGGTACTTCCTGGGAGCTCGGCGTGCCGGTGGTCGCCGCGGCCTGGGACCCCAAGGTCTGCGCCTTCGGCTTCGCGCTGGGGGACGGTCATCTTGCGGTGGTCGATGCGAAGTGGGCGGACGGCCCCCACGTCGAGCCCAAACCGGGCGGCGGCGTGAACCTGGTCGAAGCCGAGACCCCGGCACCGCAGCCAGTGCGCGCGGCCTGTCACCCGGGCAGTTGCCTGAGCCTTGCGGCCGATTTGCGCGGCGGCTTTCTCACAGGCGGCGACGATGGGCGCGTGGTGCATGTGCCCATGGCCACCGCCGGAGATCCTGTGGTGCTGGCCCACCAGCCGGGTGCCTGGATCGACGCGCTGGCGTGCAGCAGCACAGGCGTGCGCGCCTATGCCAGCGGGCGCACCGTTCACCGCATGGTTGCCGATGGCGGCGACGCCATCGAGCTGGCTGCGCCGGCCACGGCCCTCGCCTTCAGCCCCGACGGGCGCTGCCTGGCCGTTGCGCACAGCGGCGGCGTGACCTTGTGGCCCGCGAGCGGCCTGCCGCGCAAGCTCAATTGGAACGGCTATCACCGGGCGCTGGCCTGGAGCCCCGACGGGCGCTACCTCGTCACCGGCATGCAGGAAAACGCCCTGCACGGCTGGCGAGTGGCCGATGGCGGCGACATCGAAATGGGCGGTTATCCTGGGCAGCCGCTGTCGCTCTCGTTCTCGCACGATGGGCGCTATCTGGCCACCAGCGGAGGCACGCGGCCGGTGTGCTGGGCCTTCGATCCGCCGGGCGGGGCAGACCAGCCGGTCGAATGCGGCATCCCCAGCAACACGCCTGTGAGCTGCCTCAGTTGCCATCCGAAGCAATCGTTGATCGCCGTGGGCTATCACAACGGCGCGGTGGTGTTGAGCCAGCCCGGCAGCGACGAGGGTCTGTTCGTCAAGGGCTCGGGCGGGGGTGCGGTGAACGCGCTCGTCTGGGCCGGCGACGGCAGCCGCCTTGCTTTCGGCACCCAAGACGGCATGTTCGGCTGGCTCGGCCTGCCCGGCGCGCTGTTCCGGTCAGGCGCTGCTACTGGTGCCTCGAACAGACCGGCGATGAAGCCGCCAACCAAGGAGACGATGCAATGAGCCAGGAACAGACCAGCAAAGATACTTTTTTCGCAGAACTCGCGCGGATTGCCAATGAAATGACCGCAGCCCATGGCAAAGACTTTGCGATGGGCGCGCTGGTGCTGGCGGCACGCTCTCTGGCTGAAGGCGAGGCACGCGCACGCGCTGCCGCCACCGAAGGCCTGGGCCCCTCCGTCGATTCCTGAGCAAGGCGCCGATCAGAAAATTCTGAGGG
>JAYVCL010000102.1:0-22015 GCA_043749975.1 Burkholderiales bacterium | reverse complement strand
GGTCATGACGATGGCGGCGCGCGTGCCGAGCCGGCCCAGTGCGTCGATCAAGCCGGCCACGGTGTCGGGCGGTGTGCACAGAATGGCAAGATCGGGCGCTTGCGGCAAGTCGGCCACGCCGGCACAAATCGTCTGGCCGTCCAGCGCCGCGTGCTTCGGGTTCACCCCGAAGATCGGTCCTTTGAACTGACCGGCACGCAGGTTGCGCCACACGGTGCCACCGACGCTGCCGACCCGGTTCGATGCGCCGACGACGACGACCGATGCGGGTTCGAGCAACTGATGAAGATGACGAACGCTCATCGGGCGGCCGGCGTGCCACGCGCGTCGCGCGCTTCGGGAAATGCCCCTGCTGCAGGCGGGCGGGCCAAGGCGTTCATGCCGCCTGTCCGGCCGCCACCGCAGCAAGCTCTGGCCGCAGCCAATCGCAGGTGGCGCGGCGCACGAAGATCGGGATGAAGGCCTCGACCCTGGCGTCGGCAAAACCCGCAGCGATTCGGCTCGCCACCTCGGCGACTCGGCGGCGCGGGATCAACTGGTTCAGGTCGTGCCAGATCAGCTCGATCAACTCGTCGCTCGCTACATAGGTCATGCCTGGCTCCAGCGCTGTCCGTCCAACCGTCCGACTTTCGTATCGCAGGCCCTTCGACTGGCTCACAGCGAACGGAAGCGGACGACCCGCATGAATTCAAGTTCTCGGCCCCTGTCGACGGCGGCCTATCGGTACACCCTATCGGTACACCAGGACCGGGATCTTGCTGTGCGTCAGCACCTTCTGCGTTTCGCTGCCGAGCAGCAATGCCTGCATGCCGCGCCGGCCATGCGAAGCCATCATGATCAGATCGCATCCCTTGGTTTCCGAAGCGTGGATGATCGCTTCGTAAGGGTGGTCGCTGAGCACAACCTCGGTTTCGCAGGGCACACCTGCTTCGTCCGCTGCCTTGTTCAGCAACGCCAGGTACTTGTGAGCCTGAGCACGGCTTTCGGCAATGAACACGTCCTTCGTGTCCTCGATCATGGTCGTGTTGAACGTCAGTACGTGGAACTCTGGCACCACACAGATGCCCGTGATCCTGGCGTTGAAGTCTTTCGCAAGACGAACACCCTTCAGGAGTGTGGCTTGTGAAGCTTCGGACCCATCGGTAGGGAGCAGCAGATGTTTGAACATGAAGATCTCCTTTGAGGCGGAAACCCACACCTTACGGCCACGCGCTAGCCACCGGTTTGATCCACAACAAGGTCAGCGCATCGCAGGCGCGCTGCGAACCCGCGTTGGTGAAGGCGACGCGCAGGGTGGGCGCTTGCCGACTATCGGTGCATGGCGGGCAACAACCGGTCAGACGGGTTGAGTTGCCCTTCGCCTTCCAGCTCGATGGCGACCTGGGTGCACACGGCGCGGCACAAGGTCGAGACACGCTCGCTTTGCAGGCGGTAGTACATCTGGGTGCCATCGCGGCGCTTGGCCAGCACGCCGCTGCGGTACAGCATGCTCAGATGCTGCGACATGTTCGGCTGGGTGGTGTCGATCTCGGCCAACAGCTCGGAAACATTTTTCTCGCCGTGGCAGACCGCGCTGATGATCTTCAGCCGGATCGGAGTCGACAGGATGGAGAACAACTCGGCTACCGATTCGAACACCTGATCTTCGTTGCTTCTCGTGACCATATTGAATCCCGGCTACCGCGAACACGATGCATTGTATTCGCAACCACCAATATTTCAAGACTGACGACCTGCTTGAAGCGACAGTGATCCCTGTTCAACACCACGCTGACCGCTGACACGTCCTCGGCAAACGTGCCCATGTGCGCGAGGGCTTCGCCCACATCCGGCTGCAGCCGTCAGGGCTTGATGTAGGCATAGCCTTGCTTCTGCAACTTGGCGATGCGCACGACGCCCGACGGCGTGAAAGCCGCCTCCTGGATGAACTGCTCCTTCTTCAGGCTGCGGTTCTTCAAGGTGATTTCGCAAATTTCGAATTTGACGCCTCGTTGTACAAGCTCCTGAACCGCGATCTCGTAGGGATTGCCGTTGCGGTCCATGGCGTCGGTCATCAGGAAGTCGACGCCATTGGCGTGGGTCACGACCGTGATCCGCGCGGTCGGATCGGTGTCGACGTGGTTCTTGAGGTTGCGCAAGCCCTTCAGCGCCTGCGTCGCAGCATCGTCGATGTGATAGACGACCGTGTCCTGCGCCCACGCGCATGTCGCCGCGGCGCAGAGCACCAGGCTTACCAGTAACTTCGATACCATCATCGCCATCTCCTTGTTCAGATTCAGTGCTCGCACGTTCACGCAAGACCCGGGTTGCCCTGCATGCCAACGAGCTTGGGCAGGTTCAGTACCGGACCAGGCCCCGTACTGAGGCCACAACCTTCGAGCGAAGCGTTCTTCGGACCGCGCATCTTCTTACAAAGGTTTTCGCCCTTGGCTTCGAACAGTTCCGCAGGGTTGCCGATCTCTGCTGTGCCATGGCGCAAGGTGCCACGGCCGCCAGGGCAATGGCGATGAAAATTGGCTTCATGGTCTGCTCGGGGTCGCGTTGTGTTCGTGTTGTGCCTGAGCAGTGCAAACTCAAGACACGGTGACTTCGTCGCTTCGCGTGTCGCCCTTGTTGTCGACCCAGGAGACCGCGATCTTGTCGCCCGCCTTCGCTCCCTTGACGGTGAACTGCAGATAGGGATTCTTGGCCACGGCGGGCCCCCACTGCGCCGTCATCACGGACTTGCCGTTGAGTTGCGCCGAGACCTCCTGGATGAACCAGGCGGGAATGACTTTGCCGGCCGCATCCTTGCGCTGCCCGGTTTCCATTTCGTGAGACATCAAGACCCGCACGGTGGTCTTGTCGCCGGCGGCTTGAGCGCGAATGCGCATCGGATCTGCCATGGTGAACTCCTAAGAATGGGCTTGGTTGCGTGCGCAGGCAGCATCACCCACCGCAGCCTTCGAGCATGACCTTGATCTCATTTTGCGCGAACAAAACCTTGCCGTCGTTCATCATCGCCACGGCGTACACATTGGACCTTTGACCCATTTTCACGCGGATCGCGAAATTGGTCTCGACGGCATCGGTGACATCGAACGCCGCCGCCAGAACCGCAGGGTTTTTCTCGACCAGCAACAGAACCCATGCTGTTCATTGAACGTTTCATCTGTATATCGCGGTAACTGCATATTAGGGCTAAACGAAGTACAGATACCGTTCGAGACGGCTTTGCACGTCGCCGAAAACGCGTCACCCCGCGAAGTACGGTTCGTCACACGCGTCTGCGAGCAGAGAGACAAGAACGTCAGTGGGCACGCTGGCATCAGCGAAAACGGGTTCGTCGCCATGCGCGCCTCAAAGCGCGTTCAATGGAATCTTCAGGTAGCGCACGCCGTTGTCCTCGGGCGGCGGGAAGTGCCCGGCGCGTACATTGACCTGCACCGACGGCAACATGAGCGTGGGCATGCCCAGGGTCTTGTCGCGGGCGCTGCGCATCTGCACGAATTCGTCCTCGGACACGCCGTCGTGCACATGAACGTTGCTGGCGCGCTGTTCCGCCACCGTGGCCTCCCACTTCGCCTCGCGGCCGCCCGGAAGGTAGTCGTGGCACAGGTGCAGCCGCGTGTCCATCGGCAACGCAAGCAGCTTGCGGATCGATTGATACAGGGTGCGCGCGTCGCCGCCCGGGAAGTCGCAGCGCGCCGAGCCGTAGTCGGGCATGAACAGGGTGTCCCCCACGAATGCTTCGGTGCCGATGAGGTAGGCGACGCAGGCCGGTGTGTGGCCGGGGGTGTGCATCACACGCCCTTCGAGGTCGCCGATCTGAAAACGCTCACCGTCCGCGAACAGGTGGTCGAACTGCGAACCGTCGGTGTTCATGTCCTTGGCATTGAAGATTTTTTTGAAGACGCTCTGTACATCCTGGATGTGGATTCCGATGGCGATGCACCCACCGGCTTGCTCCTTCAAGTAGGGCGCAGCGGAGAAGTGATCGGCGTGGGCGTGCGTCTCAAAGTGCCATTGCACCTGCAAGCCATGGCTGCGGACGTACTCGAGCACCCGATCGGCTGCCTCGGTCGAGGTTCGCCCCGACTTCGGGTCGTAGTCGAGCACGCTGTCGATCACGGCGGCTGCGCCTGTGCCCGGGCAAGACACGACGTGTGTCGCGGTGAACGTGGCGGCGTCAAAGAACGATTGGATGCGCGGAATGGTCATCAGGTTGGGCTCGACAATTTACAAAGTGATTAAACATCATATAATCGCTATCTTATGAAAGCAAGCCCGATAGAAAGATCAAGCGGTAGCACACCCAAAGCCGCAACCAAAGCCGCAACCAAAGGCCGCAGCGTGGCACCCATGGCCCCCCTGTCGAAGCCTTCCTTGCCATTGGCTGAGCTTCAAAAGCGGGCCCACGAAGCCGCCGCGCTGTTGAAGGCGCTGGCCAATCCCGATCGGCTGCTTCTGCTGTGTCATCTGGTCGAGGCCGAGCGCGCGGTGGCCGAACTCGGCGCGATGACCGGCATCGGCCAGCCCACGCTGTCGCAGCAGTTGGCCGTGCTGCGCAGCGAGGGGCTTGTGCTCACCCGCCGCAGCGGCAAATCGATTCACTACCGCATTGCCTCGCCCGCGGTGCATGCGGTGTTGAGCACGCTGTACCAACTTTATTGTTCGGACGCGGCTCACGCCGTTCATTGACCTCATCGAGAACCCATGACCATCGACTGGAATGCCTTCACCCCCTGGAGCGCCGTGATCGGCGGCCTCGTCATCGGCCTGGCTTCGGGGATCTACCTGCTCGGCAACGGGCGCGTCGCCGGCATTGCCGGCATCGTCTCCAGCCCATTGCGGGCGTTGACCTCGGGAGCCAGTCTGGTGCCCGAGCGAACCCGCTTGCTGTTCATCGCCGGCCTGTTGCTGGCCCCCTGGCTCTGGCGCCTGGTGGCACCCTTGCCGGTCACGCAGGTCGATGTCGGCTGGCTCGGCGTGGCCGCTGCGGGCTTGCTGGTGGGCATCGGCGTGCGCATGGGCAACGGCTGCACCAGCGGCCACGGCGTGTGCGGGCTGAGCCGCTTCTCGCTGCGCTCCCTGGCCAATGTGCTGGCCTTCATGGGTGCCGGTTTCGCGACCGTGTTCGTGCTTCGCCATCTCCTTTGAAGGAAATGCCATGAGCTTTGCTTTCGCACTCCTGAGCGGCCTTGTCTTCGGCATCGGTCTGATCGCCAGCGGCATGACCGACCCCGCCAAGATCAAAGGCTTTCTCGACCTGTTCGGTGCCTGGGATCCCAGCCTCGCGCTGGTCATGGGTGGGGCCATCGCCGTGGGCGCAGTCGCTTTTGCGCTCGCCCGGCGCCGCACGACGTCATGGACCGGCGGGCGCATCGAAATTCCGACCAGCACCGTCATCGACCGGCGATTGCTGCTCGGCGGCGTGTTGTTCGGCACCGGTTGGGGCATCGCAGGCTACTGCCCCGGGCCTGCCATCGTCTCCGCCAGCGCGGGATCAGCGGCAGCACTGGGTTTCATTGCGGCCATGCTGATCGGCATGATGATTCACGACCGATGGCTCGCAGGTCGGTAAGCGTGGCGCGGCAGACTCCTGACCGACGTGCTTGGGCGGGGGCTTCTTCACAGCACCACCGGCTTGTCCGGCAGCTCGTTCCTGTCGTAGCTGCCCGAAGGAAAGTGCTGCGCCAGGTGCTGCGTCACGGCCTGCACGCCGCTGACCACGCCGGCTTCGAAGTTCGACTGCTTGAAGTCGGCTTCCATCTGGCGGCAGACCTTGCTCCATTCCTCGGTGCCGACCTTGGCGTGGATGCCGCGATCGGCCACGATCTCGACGGCCCGATCGGCCAGCAACAAATAGATCAGCAGGCCGTTGTTGTGTTCGGTGTCCCACACGCGCAGTTGCGCAAAGAGTTCGATCGCACGGTCTCGGGGCGTCTGTCCCTTGAAGAGTGGCGAGCCGTCCAGCGCTCCCTCCACGGCGAAGCGGATTTCTCCGACATGCCTGGCCTCACTGGCTTTGATGGCCTCCTCGATCCGCTTCAAGGCGCTGCGCGGAAAGGCCCGCCTGACCTGCCCGTCCGTCACCAGCAAGTGCCGCGCGATGCGTTTGATCTTCATGCTCACCACCTTCCCGACGCGCCGCCGCCGCCGAAGCCGCCACCGCCGCCGCTGAAGCCTCCACCACCACCCCCACCCCGGCCACCGCCGCCGTAGTAGCCACCCAGCCCGCGTCCCAGCATGCCGCCGCCCATCAAGGTGACGACGAGCGCAATCACGCCGGCGAGCACCGCCATCGACACGGCACCGACGACGAACCATGCGATCACCGCGACCACGCCGCCTGTCACCAACGAGCCCGGCACTTTGCCCAGGATGGCGCGCAGCACGCCGCCCACGGCGAGCGCGAGGATGAAAAGCATGGGGGCGTACTGCTGTACATCGCCGATGCCCTGGCTGGACCGGGCGCTCGGCGCGGGCAAGGGCTCGCCGTCGATGACGCGGATGATTTGTGCCACGCCGGCCGTGATGCCGCCATAGAAATCCTGGCCCTTGAAGCGCGGCAGGATCGTCTCGCTGATGATGCGTTTGCTGGTCAGGTCGTTGAGCGCGCCTTCCAGGCCGTAGCCCACCTCGATGCGCATCGCCCGGTCGTCTTTGGCGACAACCAGAATGGCCCCGTCGTCGACCTTCTTGCGCCCGAGCTTCCATTGCTCGGCCACCCGCAAGGCGTATTGCTCGACTTCTTCAGGCGCGGTCGAGGCGACCATCAACACCGCGAGCTGACTGCCCTTGCGGGCTTCGAATGCCGTCAGCGTTTGCTCGAGCGTGGCCTTCTGCTCCGCGCTGAGCGTGCCGGTCTGGTCGATCACATGCCCGGTCAGCGGCGGCACGGCCACCTGCGCCGACGTCAGGCCCGACCAGCACAGCGCGAAGGTCAGCAGCAGCACTCTGCCGATGCCGCTTGCGGCAGTCGCGGCGATCACGTGGCAGCTCCCGACAATCCTGGCTTGACTCGTTTGTCGGTTATTTGAAAACTGTGGTTGCACATTCAGATGATCTCTTTCGAAACGCGGTCATGGCCGGCGTAAAGATCGCCCCGTGTCAGCGGCAGCGGCCACGCACCTCGGTTCGGCTTCGACGCCAGTATTTGATAAACGCCCGTGGTGCCGGCCTCGAAATCCAGTGCGCAGGCGGCCATGTACAGCCGCCAGACGCGATAGGTCGGCTCGTCGACCTCGCGCAGTGCAGCGTCGCGGTTGGCTTCCAGGCGCTGCACCCAGTGTCGCAGCGTCAGCGCATAGTGCGGGCGCAGGCCTTCGACATCGTGAATCTCGAAGCCCGCGCGCTCCATGCCGAGCTGGATGTTGCTGACGCAGTCGAGCTCGCCGTCGGGGAAGACATAGCGGTTGATGAACTCGCTGGCCACCGACTTGTTCCAGCCTTCTTCGTCGTGCGTGATGCCGTGGTTCAGGAACAGCCCGCCCGGGCGCAAGACGCGTCGCACAGTCGCCAGGTAGGTCGGCAGGTTGGCCAGACCCACATGCTCGAACATGCCGATGCTCGACACCTTGTCGAAAACGCCTTCTGCATCCAGATCGCGGTAGTCGCGCAACTCCACCGTCACGAGGTCTTGCAAGCCTTCGCTGCGGATGCGTTGCTGTGCGAAATCGAGCTGCTGCTGGCTCAGCGTGATGCCGTGGGCCCGCACGCCGTGGTGCCGGGCCGCCCAGCACACCAGTGCGCCCCAGCCGCAACCGATGTCGAGCAAACGCTCGCCTTGCTGCAGCCGCAGCTTGCGGCAGATGTGCTCCAGCTTGTTGCGCTGGGCCTGGTCCAGTGACTCGTCGTGACGCGTGAAATAGGCGCAGGAGTAAACGCGCTCCGCGTCGAGCCACAGGCGGTAGAACTCGTTGGAGACGTCGTAGTGGAACGAGATCGCAGCCCGGTTCTCTGTCTTCGAGTGGGCCTTTACTGCACCGCCGTACAGCGTTGACCGATGGCTGCCCGACCCGGCTCCCTCGTCGGCAACGGCATGAAGTCGAAAGGCGGTGATCAGCGCGCCCAGTCGCTCGCGCAGTGACAGGCGAATCGAGTGCAGATGGTCTTTCAGGCCGAGCGCCGCGAAGAAGTCCCCCTCGACATCGATGTCACCCCGGAAATAGGCTTCGACCAGACGCAGCGGATCGCGTCCCAACGCCATCGAACGAACGAAGCCCGGGTGGTGGCACACCAGGGTGAACGGCGGGTCGGACTCGTGCGGGCCTGCCTTGCCGAGCCTCAAGGTGGTGCCGTTCCACAAGCGCAGCGCAAGACTTCCGTCGAAGCTGCGGAACAACTTTTGCAGCAGACCCGACGCCGGGTCTGTGCTGCGCATCAGCTCGCTCATCTTGCAACCTCCGTTGGGGCGAGTTTCGGGGCATTGGGCCGTGCAAGCGGGCGCGCCTTGGCCGATATCGGGCTCGAGCGCTTGAAGGTGATGCTACGCGGGTGCCGCAGCGAAGCATTGATTTGGGTCAATGTGAGACGCGTGGAGAAGGGTCATATTCGGTCGACGCGGCTGGTCACGAGGCGCGTAAAAAGAGAAACTAGGGCTTGTCGGCGACCCGTCGATCAACCTCAAAGGAGACCAAGATGGCACAGGCAACGACGCAGCAACGAGTGGTGCTGGTGACCGGCGGCATGGGCGGTCTGGGCGAAACCATCTCGACCAAGATGGCCGACGCGGGTTACCGGGTGGTGGTGACCTACTCGCCCGGCAATACCAAACATACCGAATGGGTGGCGGGCATGAAGGCGCATGGCTACGACATTCTGGCCGTGCCGTGCGACGTGGCCGACATCGACTCTTGCGCCGCCGCCGTCACCAGCGTGCACGCCAAGGTGGGGGCCGTCGATGTGCTGGTGAACAACGCCGGCATCACCCGCGACATGACGTTCAAGAAGATGGACAAGGTCAACTGGGATGCCGTGATGCGCACCAACCTCGACAGCCTGTTCAACATGACCAAGCAAGTCGCCGACGGCATGGTCGAGCGCGGTTGGGGCCGCATCATCAACGTCTCGTCGGTGAACGGCTCGAAGGGTGCCTTCGGCCAGACCAACTACTCGGCCGCCAAGGCCGGCGTGCACGGCTTCACCAAGGCGCTGGCGCTCGAAGTCGCCAAGAAAGGCGTGACCGTGAACACCATTTCGCCCGGCTACATCGGCACCAAGATGGTCACCGCGATTCCCGAGGAAATTTTGAACACCAAGATCCTGCCGCAGATTCCGGTGGGTCGTCTGGGCAAGCCCGAAGAAGTGGCCGGTCTGATCATCTACCTGGCGTCTGAAGAAGCCGCTTTCGTGACCGGTGCCAACATCGCCATCAACGGTGGGCAGCACATGCAGTGAGCGTGTCCTCTCAGGCGCGCGACGCCGCCGCGCTGATCCCGGCGACGAAGCGCGGCCACGGCGGCACCGGCAGATCGTGTCCCATGCCGTCAATGATGTCGAGCTGGGCACCGGGAATTTTCAGCGCCAGATCGTGGCCGGCCGCTACCCGCACCAGCGGATCGGCGGAACCGTGCAGCACCTGCGTGGGTGCCAACCTCGAGGCTGATGCCGTTGGCTGAAATCTGCATTCGGTTTCGGTTTCGGTTTCGGTTTCGGTCTGGAAGAAATTCAGTCCGCAGCCTGGGCCGCGCCGGTGCGGAAGAACCAGCGCCGAGCGCCCGCCGCGTCAAAGTGCTTCCAGGCCTTGGGGTCTTGCGCCAGCCGGTCTGCGATGGCGTACAGCGCGAGCGGGTTCAGGCCCATGCCCACGTGGCTGGCATGGACCTCGATGTTCTCGGTGATCGGCCCGGGCGAGTTGATACTGCATTGCCAGGCCACGATGCCGTCACTGCGTGAATAGATCGAGGTGGTGGGCACCGGCGGCGCTGCGCGAACCTGCTCGATCAGCGCGGGATCGTGAACGCGCTGGCCGCTGACCAGTTGATAAAGGCGCCACGCGTTGGTTGCCTTCGGGTTGCCGGTGAAAGGCGTGCCAAGTGTGATCACGCAGCGTGTTTGCGCGGGCAATTCCTTGGCGATTTCACGGGCATAGATGCCGCCCAGGCTCCAGCCGATCAGGCTCACCGGGCGTTGGTGGTGTTTGAAGATCGCGTCTGCCTCGACGCTGCACGCCTTGAGCACGCCGTGGCGCGGGCCGAAGTTGGCACCCTGCTTCCATGGGTACGGCACGTAGCCGCGTGCCTTCAGGAAGCTGCGCAACGGCGCGGTGCTGAGGTCGCCGGCACTCAGGCCGGGGAACACCAGCACCGGGTGCCCATCACCGGCCGGCAGCTTGCGAAGCCACGGCGTGGCAGCCACGGTGGCTGCGTATTCCAACGGTGCCCTGCCCTCCATCAGCATCAACCAAAGGTTCGGCGGCTTGATCGGGTCGACGCTTTTTGTGTCTCGCTGGCGGTTGAACAACATGCCCGGGCGTGCAAGTGGAAACGCCTGGATGTTAGCGTTTGACTCGCTTGCGAACTGAGGCGCCCGCCCTAGGTTGAGGGCTCGCCAATGTCACTTTGGCAACAGATTTCACGGGTCGGCTGCCTGCGGTCGGCCACCTTGGCGCGGTCATACAGCGACGCTGCGGTGCTCATCAGCCATGGATTGCCGAACGACGGAAAGTCGGTCGGCATCAGGCTTTTCACGCTGCCCAGCGTGGCCTTCATCGCGGCGCTGGCAGCCTTCCCATACAGCTCGGGGGGCGCAGGACGTATGTCGGCGGCCTTGGGGCGATCTCAGGCCCGCTGGCGCATTCCCAGAACCTCGTTGATCGCCAGCGTGGTCAGCACCAGCGAGCCGCCCATCAGCACGTGGGCAGACGGACGCTCGCTGGTGCCCAGCCAGACCCAGGCGATGCCGAAGACGATTTCAAGCAGCGCCAGCAGCGATATCTCGGGTGCCGGCAAGGCGCGCGCCATGCGCACCGCCAGCACGCACGGAATGGCAAGCTGAAACGTGCCCAGGAATGCCAGCAAGCCCAGGTCGTGCAGCGAGGCTTGCAAGGGCAGCGCCAGCGGCAAACTGAAGGCGCTGCTGATCAGCGCGCCGATCAGCAGCGCCGGCACCAGGTCCACCGTGGCACCGCTGCGTTGCAGCGTGTTCCAGTTGATGGCCGCAGCCACCGGCACACCCAGCGCCACCAGGCTTCCCAGGAGCTGGCGCGGGTCGGCGCTGACGCTGTGCCCGTACATCCAGACGATGCCGGCACCCGCCACCACGATGGCCGCCCACGTGCGCCGCGCCACCGGGTGACCGAGGGTGAAGCGCGCCAGCACGGCGGTGATGAGCGGCGAGACGCTCATGGTGATCAGCACGTTGGCCACCGTGGTCAGCGTCAGCGCCAGCATGAAGCAGGTGAACATCACGGCCCACATCAGGCCGGACAGCCACAGCGCTTTGCCACCCTGGCGCAGCAGGCTCACCGTGACCCGGCCATGTGCGACGGCGTAATACGCGCCGAGCACCAGCAGCGTGAAGAAGCTGCGCCAGAACGTGACCTCGAAGCTGGCGGCGGACTCCAACCGGCGCGTGACGAGCCCGGCCGTGCTCCACAGCAGCGTCACGAGCAGCATGCCCGCCACGGCACGCCTGTGGCCGGAGCTCATCCGCAGCGCGACATCGGTCGGCGTTTCAGTTTCTGAATCAGTCCCGCGAGGCCTTCTTGCGCTCGTGCTCTTTCAAGTGGCGCTTGCGCAGGCGGATCGACTTCGGCGTGATCTCGACCAGCTCGTCGTCGGCGATGAATTCCACCGCCGTCTCCAACGTCAGGATGATCGGCGGCGTGATCTTGATCGCTTCTTCCTTGCCCGAGACGCGGAAGTTGGTGAGCTGCTTGCCGCGCACCGCGTTGACGATCAGGTCGTTGTCGCGGTTGTGCATGCCGACGATCATGCCTTCGTACAAGGGGTCGCCCGCCTTCACGAACATGCGGCCGCGGTCGTCCAGCTTGCCGAGTGAATACGTCACCGCTTCGCCGTCGTCCTGGCTGATCAGCACGCCGTTCTTGCGGCCTTCGATCTCGCCCTTGTAGGCTTCGTAGCTGTCGAAGATGTTGCTGATCAGGCCGGTGCCGCGGGTCATGTTCATGAACTCGTTCTGGAAGCCGATCAGGCCGCGCGCCGGAATGCGGTATTCCAGACGCACGCGGCCGGTGCCGTCGGGTTCCATGTTCACCAGTTCGGCGCGGCGCTCGCCCAGAGCCTGCATCACCGCGCCCTGGTGCTGGTCTTCGACGTCGGCGGTCACCAGTTCGATCGGCTCGTGTTTTTCGCCATCGACATCGTGGAACACCACGCGCGGCTTCGACACGGCCAGCTCGTAGCCTTCGCGGCGCATGGTTTCCAGCAAGATGGTCAGGTGCAGTTCGCCGCGGCCCATCACCTCGAAGATGCCGTCTTCGTCGGTTTCGCTGACCTTCAACGCCACGTTGGATTGCAGCTCGCGGTCCAGCCGGTCCTTGATTTGGCGGCTGGTCACGAACTTGCCTTCACGCCCCGCCAGTGGAGAGTTGTTGACGCAAAAATTCATCGTCAGCGTCGGCTCGTCGACCTTCAACATCGGCAGCGGCAGCGGGTTGTCGATGCTGGTCAGCGTCACCCCGATGCCGATGCCCTCGATGCCGTTGATGAGCACGATGTCGCCCGGGCCGGCCTCGGTGGCCTGCTTGCGCTCCAGGCCCTCGAACTTGAGCACCTGGTTGACGCGCGCCTTGAACGGCGTGCTGTCGGGGCCGCTGTAGACCGCCACTTCCTGCATCGGTTTCAGCGTGCCCTGGTTGACGCGGCCAATGCCGATGCGCCCGACATAGCTTGAATAGTCGAGCGAGCAGATTTGCAGTTGCAACGCGTCGTCGGGGCTGCCTTCGTGCGCCGGAACGTGTTCCAGAATCGCGTCGAACAGAGGCGCCAGGTCGACCCCGCCGTAGTTGCCGTTCTCGCCTTGCGTCAGCGTGGCCCAACCGTTCAGGCCCGAAGCGAAGATGACTGGAAAGTCGAGCTGCGCTTCGGTCGCGCCGAGCTTGTCGAACAGGTCGAAGGTGGCATTGATGACGTAGTCGGGGCGCGAACCGGGTCGATCCACCTTGTTGATGACCACGATGGGTTTGAGCCCCAGCGCCAGCGCCTTCTTGGTCACGAAGCGCGTTTGCGGCATCGGGCCTTCAACCGCGTCGACCAGCAGCAGCACGCTGTCCACCATCGACAGCACCCGCTCCACCTCGCCGCCGAAGTCGGCGTGGCCCGGCGTATCGACGATGTTGACGTGGGTGCCCTTCCACTCGACCGCGCAGTTCTTTGACAGGATGGTGATGCCGCGTTCCTTCTCCAGGTCGTTGCTGTCCATCACACGCTCGGCCACCTTTTCGTTCTGGCGGAAGGTGCCGCTTTGGCGCAGCAACTGGTCGACCATGGTGGTCTTGCCATGGTCGACGTGGGCAATGATGGCGATGTTGCGGATTTGGCGTGTCATGTCTGAACTCTTTCTTTTGCGTGTTCTGTCGTGTGTTCTGTCGCGCGTTCTGTCGCTTGATCTTGCGCAGACAGGAGGCCTTGCACCTCCACTGGGCTCAACAGCCTTGTTGAAATCAGCTCGCCGGCGGTGACCTGGCCGCTGCCGAGGAATGCCTTGGCTTGCGGGCCATACACGCGCACGGCGGGTGCATCGGCCAGCGATGAAATGCGGCGCCGCACGCCACTCAGAAAGCGGCCAGCGTCTTCACTGTCCAGGCGCACCACCGGCCAATCGGCCAGCAGCATGTCGGTGGCTTGCAAGGCCGCATCGCGCTGGTCTTCGGTCATCGCCGCCAGTTGCTCCAGCGTGAACGCAGCTTCGAGCGTCAACGGGCCGCTGCCGGTGCGGCGCAGGCCGCTCAGGTGGGCACCGCAGCCCAGCGCCTCGCCGATGTCCTCGGCCAACGTGCGGATGTAGGTGCCCTTGCTGCACCGCACATCGAGCGTCCACACGTCGTCCTGGCCGTCCAGGATGTCGATGCGATGAATCATGACTTGACGTGCCTCGCGCTCCAGTTCGATGCCGGCGCGCGCGTATTCGTACAGCGGTTTACCGTCGCGCTTGAGCGCCGAATGCATCGGCGGCACCTGGCTGATCGGGCCGGCGAAGCGCGCGCAGGCTTGTTCGACTTGCTCGCGGGTGACGCTCACTTCACGGGTTTGCAACACCTCGCCTTCGGCGTCGGCCGTGCGGGTGGTGATGCCCAGCTTAAGCGTGGCGAGATAGCGCTTGTCGGCGTCCAGGCTGATCTGCGAGAACTTGGTGGCTGCGCCGAAACACAGCGGCAGCAGCCCGGTGGCCAGCGGGTCGAGCGTGCCGGTGTGACCCGCCTTTTCAGCCCGGTACAGGCGCTTGGCTTGCTGCAACGCGTCGTTGCTCGACAAGCCCAGCGGCTTGTCGAGCAACAACACGCCGTGCACGGCGCGCCGTTGGATTCGGACACGTTGCGCTTGCAAGCTTCAGTCCTCTTTGGCGCGGGTCGAATTGGCTTGCACGATCAGCGCGTTCAACTCGGCAGCGCGCTCGGTGGTGCGGTCGAACTTGAAATGCAAGGTTGGCACGGTGTGAATTTGCAGCTTCTTGAACAGGCTGTTGCGGATGAAGCCAGCCGCTTCGTTCAAGGCGATTTCGCATTCGTGCGGATCGCCCACCAACAGCGAGAAAAACACCGTCGCGTGCGCATAGTCCACCGTCACTTCCACCGCGTGCACCGTCACCATGCCCACGCGCGGATCTTTCAACTCGCGAATCAGCCCGGCCACATCGCGCTGAATTTGATCGGCGACGCGGAAGCTGCGGTTGGGGATGGTGCGCTTGTGTTTCATGGTGTGTTTTCACGGACTCAGCAAAAACAAACCCCGCTGCGAAGGCGGGGTTTGCAGTCGAGAGCAAGCCGCCTTACAAGGTTCGGGCCACTTCCTTGACCTCGAAGAATTCGAGCTGATCGAGCTCCTTGATGTCGTTGTAGTTCTTCAGTTTGATACCGCACTCGAAGCCGGTGCCGACCTCGCGCACGTCGTCTTTCAGGCGACGCACCGATTCGACCTCGCCGCTGTAGACGACCACGTTCTCGCGCAAAAGGCGGAAGCGCGCGCCACGACGAACCAGTCCCGACAAGATCATCGAGCCCGCGACGGTGCCGATCTTCGAGGCCACGAACACGGTGCGGATCTCGGCTGTGCCGATGACTTCTTCGCGCTGCTCCGGGGCCAGCATGCCGGTCATCGCCGCCTTCACTTCGTCCACGGCGTCGTAGATGATGTTGTAGTAGCGAATGTCGACGCCGTTGTTCTCGGCCAGCTTGCGCGCACCGGCATCGGCCCGCACATTGAAGCCGATGATGACGGCCTTGGACGCAATCGCCAGGTTGATGTCGCTTTCGCTGATGCCGCCCACCGCGCCGTGCACGACCTGCACCTTGACTTCGGGTGTGCTGAGCTTGAGCAGCGACTGCGCCAGCGCCTCTTGCGAGCCCTGCACATCGGCCTTGATGATGAGGGCCAGCGTCTGCGCTTCGCCCTGCCCCATGTTTTCGAACATGTTCTCGAGCTTGGCGGCTTGCTGACGCGCCAGCTTCACGTCGCGGTACTTGCCCGAACGGAAGGTCGAGATTTCACGCGCACGTCGTTCGTCGGCCAGCACCATGAACTCGTCGCCGGCTTGCGGCACTTCGGTCAGGCCTTGAATCTCGACCGGAATCGACGGGCCGGCTTCGGTGATGGCCTTGCCGTTTTCGTCCAGCATCGCGCGCACGCGGCCATAGGTCGACCCGGCCAACACCACATCGCCGCGCTTGAGCGTGCCCGATTGCACCAACACCGTGGCCACTGGGCCGCGGCCCTTGTCGAGCCTGGCTTCGATCACCAGGCCCTTGGCCATCGAGTCTCTGGGTGCCTTCAGTTCCAGCACCTCGGCCTGCAACAGCAATTGCTCAAGCAAGTCGTCGATGCCCTGCCCGGTCTTGGCAGACACCGGCACGAACGGCGACGAGCCGCCAAATTCTTCAGGCACCACTTCTTCGGCCACCAGCTCGCTCTTCAGGCGTTCCAGGTTGGCACCGGGCTTGTCGATCTTGTTCATCGCCACCACCAGCGGCACGCCGGCGGCACGGGCGTGCGCAATGGCTTCCTTGGTCTGCGGCATCACGCCGTCGTCGGCCGCCACGACCAGGATCACGATGTCGGTGGCCTTGGCACCGCGGGCACGCATCTGCGTGAAGGCCGCGTGGCCGGGGGTGTCGAGGAAGGTGATCATGCCGCGTGGCGTGTCCACATGGTACGCGCCGATGTGCTGGGTGATGCCGCCGGCTTCACCCGCCGCGACGCGGGCGGTGCGGATGTAGTCGAGCAAAGAAGTCTTGCCGTGGTCGACGTGGCCCATCACCGTGACCACCGGTGCGCGCGGCAGCAATTCGTGATGCGCTTCGGCCTCGACATCTTCTTCCAGGAACGCATCCGGATCGTCCAGCTTGGCGGCAAACGCGGTGTGGCCCATCTCCTCGACCAGGATCATCGCCGTCTCTTGATCGAGCTGCTGGTTGATGGTGACCATCTGGCCCAGCTTCATCAACTGCTTGATGACCTCGGAGGCCTTCACGCTCATCTTGTGAGCCAGGTCGGCCACGCTGATGGTCTCGGGCACGTGCACTTCTTGCACTTGCGCCTCGGCCGGTGCCACGAAGCTGGACGTGGTGCCATCGCTGCGCTCACCGCGGCGACCCCCGCGCGGTGCGCGCCATCCCGGCCGGGCACCACCGCCCGGGCCATCGGTGCGCGGCTTGATGCCACGCTTCTTGGCATCGTCAGCCCAACTGGACGACAGCTTCTCGGATTTGACCGATTTCTTGTCACCCGGCTTTGCCACCGCAGCCGTTGCCGTTGCGCCCGGCGCACCGGCCACCTTGTGAATCGTGCCCTTGATCGCTTCGGCTTTGGGCGCCTCTTCGGGCTTCTTCGCGACCAGCACCTTCTTCGGCGCGTTCATCATCGCGCGGATGGCAGACGCTTCGTCTTCGGCGGCCTTGCGGCGTTTGGCGAGGTCGGTCGCGCGCACTTTCTCTTCGTCCACCACGTCGGCGGCCTTGATCACGCGCAAGGCGGGCTTGGCTGGTTCGACTGGCACCGAAGCAGCCGCCACCACGGGGGCAGCCACGCTTGAAGTTGGAGCGGGGGAACCTGCGGCCGACTTGGGTGCAGCGGCCTTGGCCAGCGCTTCAGCGGCGGCCACGGCGGCTGCCGCTTCAGCGGCTTCGCGTTGACGCACGTCGGCTGCTTCGCGTTCTGCGCGCACCTGCTCGTCACGCGCAAGGCGCTTTTCCTCCAACTCGGCCTCTTGGCGGCGCAACAACTCTGCCTGCTGCTGAGCTTCGAGTTCGCGTCGCTCCAATTCGGCGTCGTCGATCACCGGCGCGTCGGGCACCTCGGGCGCACCTGGCGCGTCGTCGCGTTTGATGAAGGTGCGCTTCTTGCGAACCTCGACCTGGATCGTGCGCGCCTTGCCGCTGGAGTCAGCCTGCTTGATCTCGCTCGTCGACTTGCGGGTCACGGTGATTTTCTTGCGCTCGGTGCCGACGCTGGTGCCGTGCGAGGTGCGCAAGAAGTCGAGCAACCGCTCCTTGTCGGAGTCGGTCAGCGCATCGTCCGTCGACGCCTTGCTGACGCCGGCCGTCTGCAATTGCTCGAGCAGTGCAGAAGCCGGGCGTTTCAGCTCTGCGGCGAATTGGGCGACGGTGGTCACAGCCATTGTTGAATCCTTGCTTGTTTCTTGCGGTACTGCGTGCTGTCGGCGGCGATCGACGGGGTGGGCTTCGGGCGGCGAATCAAGTGGTGAACCAATGTTCACGCGCTTTCATGATCAATGCCTTGGCATGGTCATCGTCCACGCCCGACAGCTCGGTTAATTCGTCGACCGCCAGATCGGCCAGGTCGTCGCGGGTGTGGATGCCGCCATGGGCCAGCGTGGCGATCAGCTCTGGCGTCAGGCCGTCCAGGTCACGAAGGTCTTGCGACACATCGTCGACCTTCTCTTCTTTGGCGATTTCCATCGTCAGCAGCGCATCTTTGGCACGCGTGCGCAGCTCGTTGACGGTGTCTTCGTCGAAGCCTTCGATCTCAAGCATTTCCTGCATCGGGACGTAGGCCACTTCTTCAAGGCTAGCGAAGCCTTCACCGATCAGGATGTCGGCCACTTCCACGTCCACGTCGAGCTTCTCGACGAAGAGCTTGCGAACGCTGTCGGACTCGACCGCCTGCTTGGCGGTCGACTCTTCGGCCGTCATGATGTTGATGCGCCAGCCGGTCATCTCGGAGGCCAGGCGAACGTTCTGCCCGCCGCGGCCAATGGCGATGGCGAGGTTTTCTTCGTCCACCACCACATCCATCGCGTGGCGCTCTTCGTCGACCACGATGGATTGCACGTTGGCCGGGGCCAGCGCACCGATCACGAACTGCGCGGGGTCTTCCGACCACAGCACGATGTCGACGCGCTCGCCGGCCAACTCGTTGGTGACGCCGTTGACCCGCGAACCGCGCACGCCCACGCAGGTGCCGATCGGGTCGACCCGCTTGTCGTGCGACTGCACGGCAATCTTGGCGCGCGAGCCTGCATCACGTGCGCAAGACTTGATCTCGAGCAAGCCTTGTTCGATCTCGGGCACCTCTTGCGCAAACAGCTCGATCATGAAACCCGGCGCGCTGCGAGACAGCAAAATCTGCGGGCCGCGCAAGGTCGGATCGACCTCGGCGATGTAGGCCCGCACGCGGTCGCCCGAGCGCAGGTTTTCCTTCGGAATCATTTCGCTGCGGCGCAGGCGGCCTTCGATGCGGCCCTGCTCGACGATCACGTCGCCCTTGTCGAGCCGCTTGACGGTACCGACGAAAATCTTTTCACCGCGCGACAGAAAATCGGTCAGCAACTGCTCGCGTTCGGCATCGCGAATCTTTTGCAAGATGACTTGTTTGGCGGCTTGCGCGCCGATGCGCCCGATGGAGACCGAATCGACCGGCTCTTCGATGTAGTCGTCGACCTCGATGTCGTCGATTTGCTCAAGCGCCTCGAAGTGCAGGATTTCTGAGTCGGGCAACTGCAAACCGGCCGAATCCGCCACCACATGCCAGCGGCGGAAGGTTTCGTATTCGCCCGTGTCGCGGTCCACCGACACGCGCATGTCGACCTCGCCGCCATGCAGCTTTTTCGAGGCAGATGCCAGGGCCGCTTCGACAGCGCCGAACACGACTTCGAGTTCCACGTTTTTTTCACGTGAAATGGCGTCTACCAGATTCAACAGGTCGCGATTCATTGCTTACGATCTCCGTCCAACTCGACACTTTCGTCTGTCTGCCCCTGCGGCATGGCGGCCTCAGTCACGGCAGGGGGCGGCGCGAACCGACGCCCCTTGAAATCAACCACCGGCACCAGCCTGGCTTCACGCACTTCTTCGAGTGAAAAGTCCAGCGCCTGTTCGGGCTTGGGCTCGTCATCTTTGTGACTGCCTTTGGCAGCCTTGACCGCCACTTCGGGCCCGACCAGCACGATGCGCCAGCCCTCGCCCAGCGCCTCCAAAACACCCCTGTATTTCTTGCGGCCCTGAAACGGAAGCTTCAAGGTCACTTCGATCTGTTCACCGACGAACCTGGCGTAGTCGGCTGTCTTTTTGAGCGGACGGTCCAGGCCTGGCGACGACACCTCCAGCCGCTCGTAAGCGCAGCCCTCGACTTCGAGCACGTGCTGCAACTGCCGAGTGACTTTCTCGCAATCCTCGACCGTGATGAAATCGCCAGCGGCATCGTTCGAGGCGACGTCTGGGGCGTTCTTCGGCAGATGGTCGATGAACACGCGCAGCAAACCTCTCGGGCTTCGCTCGGTGTCCACCAAGTCGTAGCCCAGGCCGCTTACCGTCGTCTCAACGCTTGTTTGCCAGGTCATTCAGTCAGTCGGTTCGTTCAGTCCGTCAGGTCATTCTCAGGTCATTCAAAAGCAGGCTCAATCGTCTGCATCAAAGGCAAGCGGCCAAAAAAAAAGGGCTCGAAGAATCAGCCCGGCACAGCTTGTCTGGAAAACCAGCATTGTACTGTGACGCCGAAGTACAGGCAACCCATGATGCTGTCAAGTGGGGCTGGGGCCGGCTGTTCGGCAGCCCGTCACGCCCGGCGCCGCTGGAGCTGCGTGCCAAAATCGAGCGACACCTCGAAAATTGGAGACACCATGGGTTTTCTGGCTGGCAAGCGACTCTTGATCACCGGTGTGTTGTCGAACCGGTCGATCGCCTACGGCATCGCGCGGGCCTGCCACCGCGAAGGGGCCGAACTGGCCTTCACCTATGTCGGAGACCGCTTCAAAGACCGGGTCAGTGACTTTGCGTCCGAATTCGGCTCGAACCTGCTGTACGACTGCGATGTGGGCGACGACGATGCCATCGCGCGCACCTTCGCCGATCTGTCCGAGAGCTGGCCGCAATTCGACGGCTTCGTCCATTCAATCGGCTTTGCGCCCAAGGAAGCGATCACCGGTGACTTTCTGGAAGGTCTGTCGCGCGAAGGTTTTCGCATCGCGCACGACATTTCGGCCTACAGCTTTGCGGCCATGGCCAAGGCGGCGGCACCGCACCTGCGCCCGGGCGCGGCCTTGCTGACGCTGACCTACCTGGGCTCGCAGCGCAGCGTCCCCAACTACAACACCATGGGCCTGGCGAAGGCGTCGCTGGAGGCCAGCGTGCGCTACCTCGCGTCCACCCTCGGCCCGAGGGGCGTGCGGGTCAACGGTATTTCGGCCGGGCCGATCAAGACGCTGGCTGCGTCGGGCATCAAGGGCTTCGGCAAGATCCTGGAGGTGGTCGCCAAGACTTCACCGCTGCGCCGCAACGTGACCATCGACGATGTCGGCAACGTGGCGGCGTTCTTGCTGTCCGACCTGGCGGCGGGCGTCAGCTCCGAGATCACCTACGTCGACGGCGGCTTCAGCCACGCCATGCCTGGCGCGTCCGACATCACGTAGCCGGTACGCGCTACCCGACGCTAACGCAGTCGACGAAATAGCAGTGGGTGTCGGCGTCGCCGTCGGATTCGACCAAGCCGTGCACGTCGGTGTCGAAGCCCGGAAATGCGGCGTTGAATGCGCGCGTGAACTTCAAGAAGTCGACGATCTTTCGGTTGAACACCTCACCCGGAATCAGCAGCGGGATGCCCGGCGGATACGGTGTCAGCAAGGTGGTGGTGATGCGCCCTTCCAGTGCGTCGATCTCGACCCGCTCGGTCTTGCGGTGTGCAATGTAGGCATAGGCATCGCTGGGCTTCATGGCGGGTTGCAGGTCAGACAGGTACATCTCGGTGGTGAGCCTCGCGATATCGCCCTTGGCGTACATGGTGTGGATGCTCTGGCACAGGTCAGCCAGGCCCATGCGCTCGTAGCGCGGAAACTTGGCCACGAATTCGGGCAGCACGCGCCACATCGGCGCGTTTTTGTCGTAGTCGTCCTTGAACTGCTGCAGCGCGGTCACCAGCGTGTTCCAGCGGCCCTTGGTGATGCCGATGGTGAACATGATGAAGAACGAGTAGAGGCCGGTTTTCTCGACCACCACGCCGTGTTCGGCCAGGTACTTGGTGACGATGCTGGCCGGGATGCCGGTCTTGGCGAACTTGCCCGACATGTCCAGGCCCGGCGTGATGATGGTGCTCTTGATCGGGTCGAGCAAATTGAAGCCTTCGGCCAGGTCGCCGAAGCCGTGCCACTTCTCGCCCGCCTTGAGCACCCAATCGGCGCTCTTGCCGATGCCCGATTCGGTGAGCTTGTCGGGCCCCCAGACCTTGAACCACCAGTCGCGTCCGAACTCTTTGGCGACCTTGCGCATGGCGCGGCGAAAGTCGAGCGCTTCCGAGATGCTTTCTTCCACCAACGCCGGGCCGCCGGGCGCTTCCATCATGGCTGCGGCCACGTCGCACGAGGCGATGATGGCGTACTGAGGGCTGGTGCTGGAGTGCATCAG
>JAYVCL010000101.1:0-19379 GCA_043749975.1 Burkholderiales bacterium | reverse complement strand
ACCGCCCGCTCGCGCAACAACGCAAAGGTGACCAACGCGGCGCAGCCGTACACGGCCGCAGTGATCAGCATCGTGATTGGAACGAACGAAGTCGCAGGCTCGCCACGTCCTTGAGCCGACAGCACATAGGCCAGGCTCAGCCCCAGCGACAACATGCCGCCGAGGTAGCCGAAGCTCCAGCCCCAGCCTGACACGCGCCCCATGGCGTCAGGCCGCGCCAGCTCGGGCAGGAAAGAAGCCGTTATCGACTCACCGACCGAATAAAAGGTGTTCGACACGACGATCAGGACCACCGCCCACGCCAGGTCACCTCGACCGACGCCCATCAGCATCACCGTCGCGGCCACACAGCCCACTGTGGCGAGCAGCAGGATGCGCAGCTTGCAGGCTCGAAGATCGGCATAGGCACCCAGGGCCGGCATGGCGACCATCACGATCAGGCTCGACAGGGCAAGCGTGAGCGTCCATGCCAGCGTGGCCCAGGCGGCGTCTTGCGCCACGACACTGACAAAGTAAGAGTTGAAGACCGCCGTCAGGACGACGGTGGTGAAGCCCGAGTTGGCAAAGTCGTACATGGCCCAGCCGAACACTTCGCGCTTGCGCACGCCATCGTTCAGGGCTTCTTGCGGGAACAGGGGCATCGACGCTCCGGGCTTGACCGTGTGGGACGACACACACTTGCAAATGGCGGCGCTCCGAGTTTCTAGTACTAGTCCCAGTACCCTTCGCGCCCATACGAATCGTGCAGCCGCTCTTCATAGTCGCGATTGACCGGCTCGGTTTCATCGTACTCGGGGCTGTTCTTGATCTGGTCGCGCGTCAGTTTGGTGTAGACCGTTTTGTCGGCCCAGTCGATGCGATCGATCCAGCGCGTGGCGAGCAGCACTTTCTTGCCGCCCGGCCACCAGTTGCGGGTGTCCACCACGAGGTAGCGAATGGCCCAGGACTCGTCGTCGAAGATGAAGTCCTTGACATGCCCGATGCTGTCGTCGGTGGCCTGGATGTCGTACCCGGTCACATTGGCGGTGCTGCGCAAGTGGACATCTTCTTCAGGCAGGTCTTTTTCCCGCAACTCGATCTCCGACTGCGCTTCCACCTCGGTGGGCAGCGCTGGAGGCAAGAGCGGAAATGCGCCCATCGACCACAGCTCTGCCCCGCCCCAGTACTCGGGATAGGCGTAGTGGCTCAGGGTTTCGCGTTCGTGCCTTCGAGACACCGGTTGGTGCGTGTCGACAAAGGGGCTGTCCTCGACCTGTTTTTGCGCCAGGCCGACGTCGATGTTCTTGACTCTGCTCAAGGGTTGCTTGACCGAGTAGGGCGAGATCAAAACTTCGCGCCCGGACAGCCAGGTTCCGGTGTCGATCACGAGGTAGCGAATCGCCCAGGCCTGGTCATCGAAAAAGGCTTCCTTGACATGCCCGATCCCGCCGTCGGTCGCGGTGAGGGTCGAACCGGTGATGTGGCTGACGCTGTTCAACATGGCGAGGCTCCTGCGCTGTTTCGGGTGGCTCCAGCTTGCGCGCTGCGTGCTTGCCGGCATGTAGGACAAGCTGCCATCTCGACCGGTTGCATCGTCGTTGTGGTGCCGGCGTAGGAATGGTCCTTCGTGCAATGGTGGCGAGCGCCGACGCTCTTGGGTGCCGACCGGGCCTACCCTGGAGGGTCACCGAAACGCCTCACTGGAGCCCTCATGAACATTCCCAATCGACAATCCACGGTTCAACCCGACGGCCAGCGTGACGCGCTTGCCGAGTCTGAAAAGAACGCCGATCTGCACCAGCCCGAGAACTACAAGGACAAGGAGACTGCTGACAAACTGGTCGAGATCGGCCCCGACGTGACCCAGTCGCCGATCAAGGGGATCGACCCGTCGGACCAATCTAAACCCGGGCGATAACCCTGGTGCCGGTCAATGGCGTGGCTCATGCGGGTGCTCGAAAAAGAAACGCAGCATCTCGCGCGTGGCATCGGGCCCACTGGCATCGGTGTACGAGCCGCTGGCATGGCCGCCCGACCAGGCATGCCCGGCCCCGTGAACCAGCCAGTGCTCGGCCAGCGCTTTGCCCGTGTGTGCATGATGGGTTGAACGCGTAAATCGCCGGCCTTTGGCAGACACGCCCTGTTCGACCTGTGGCGTTCTCGCTGTGCTTGACACCTCGCCTGCGTCAGCAAATTCGGCGGTGGCGCTGCCCAATAGGTCGGCAATCACCTGCTCGCCATTGCGCGCATTCACCGTCTGATCCTGATCGCCGTGGAACACGATGGTGGGCACCGCGGACGAACTGCTGCCGACACGGCTGGCCCGAGTGCGCAGCCCCAGGCCCGTGGCCCCGCTTTTCATCGCGCTCAAGGCTTCGGCCACATTGCTCGCAGCGCCGCTGGGCAGACCCGAATGAACCCCGACCGCCGCAAAAATTTCCGGGTATGCCGAAGCCACGATGGCCGCCATGGCCCCTCCCGCAGACAGGCCTGCGATGTAGATGCGCCGCGAGTCGATGCCGTGTTGGCGCATGACGGCTTGCGTGAGGCTGGCGATGAACGCTGGCTCCCCGCTGCCGCGCTGCTGGTGGTTGTGCTTGAACCAGTTCCAGCAGCGCTGCGGATTGGCAGCCTGCGACTGCTCGGGATACAGCACGAAGAAACCTTGCTCACGCGCCCGCTCGTTCATGCCGGTGCCCGCAGCGAAGTCATCGGGGTTTTGCGTGCAGCCGTGCAGCATCACGACGAGCGCCAGTGATTTACTCGCAGCACTCGCAGGTGCATAGAGCTTGTAAGCGCGCGTCAGTGAGGCGTGTGTGTGCGTGGCACTGCTGAATTCGTCCGCGCCTGCCGGCGCTGGCGCATAGGCCCGGTCTGGGGTTGGGGTTGGGCTCGGAGCGGGGGCAGCCTCCTCTGCCGAGTGCCACGGCTCGGGTGATTCTTGCGCTGGTGAATCGACACCGGGCGCTTGCCCAAACCCTGCTGCGGCTGCGCCTGCGGGCGCGGGCTTCGGCGTTTCGACTTCGAACACGCAGCCGTCCAGCACCATGGACTCTGCCTGCGGCGTGGCAGGGTCGACCTTGATGGAGCCTTTGACATCGTTGTGAGCCTCCGGATGGCGGGGCATTTCGGGCGGTGCCGCCTCAGCATGGGCTGATTGTTTCGCGCCGCTCAACGCGCGCTGGATGGCCTGGGTGGCCTCTTTCAAGCTTCCGGCGCGCGTGAGCCGGGTGGCGGCGCGCATCAGGTCGCGGAAGGTGCTGTTCATGCAAACTTTCTGTGGCTGGCGTGTTGGAAGGGACTGCTACCAGGCACATCTTGCCTGCCGCGCGCGCACGTGTCGTTCAAGCCCACGCCAGCTTCATTCAACACAGCAGGCGCATCTTCCGAAACCTGCTGCAAAAAAAGCGCTCCGCTCAGCCGCCGCCCTGCTTGGCTCGCTTGCCGGGATTTTTCTTGTGCGTTGCCTTGCCGCGCTCCAGGCTGCGCTTCTGCCCGGTGGGTTTGGTCGGCTGGGCGGGCTGCGCCGGCGAAATGGGTGCGGATGTGTTGTCTGTGCTGTCTGCTTTGAGGCTCATGGATGACTCCTGAAAATTGACTTGGTGGATGGACAAGCACTAACGAGTGTTGCAGCCGCCCAGGCACATGGTTGCCCGGGCCAGCGCAGCATGCCGGCGCGCCCCCACACTGCGGCGGGCTTCAGGGGATGCCGGTCACAGCCGTCCCATCACCAGCAACACGATCACGATGATGAGCAACAGACCCAAGCCGCCGCTGGGCCCGTAGCCCCAGCTCTTGCTATGGCCCCAACTCGGAAGGGCACCCACCAACAGCAAGATCAAGACGATCAACAAAATGGTTCCAAGGCTCATGGAGTTCTCCGAGTGGTTGTGTGCGATTCAGGCAAGCCGGGCCGGCTCTGTCAGGTCAAGCTCAATTGGACGCAGCCGAGGCGGGCGGCATCACGATCACGGTGGTGCTTTCGCCCGGCTTGCCAGCGTCGCCCTTGCTGCCATCGCTGCCGGGCGTACCCGATGTGCCCTGAGGACCGGCAGGACCGGGCACCGCAACCGGCGCGGGCACATTGACGACGGTGGGTTTGTCACAAGCGGCCAGACTCGAAGCGGCGAGTAGCACGGGGATCAAAATCGAACGATTCATCAGTATCTCCTGTGGAAGTTGAAACAACGCCAGCCTATGCGCGCGACCCGCAAAGTTCAGTGCGGTAGCGAACACAGTGGCGAGACTTTCAGCGCGTTACGCAACGACGCAACAACTCGCTGACCCGCATCTCAGCGGCGGATCGGTGGGCCGGCATGGCGAACCTTGGTGGGCTTGGTGGGCTTGGTGGCCTTGGTGGCCTTGGTAGATTCGGCAGCGGCGGCCGGCTTCGCGCCGCGGCGTTGGGCCAGGCCAGGGCAGCCCGCCGCACCGCGTTGGGCGGCTTCGGCGTCGCCTGGGTCGATCAGGGGAATCAACGCCGCCAGCGGGTTGACCAAGGCCAGCAAAAGCGAAGTCGCCAGCTTGCGCCCCAGCGGCCCCTTGTCAAGCGACACCTCCGGATTGGCGAAGCTGCCGCGCACCCGCAACGGGGTGCGCAGGGTCAGCGGGCTGAAGTCTTTCGGGCTCACCACGGCACGCAGGTCGAGCGCCTCGGTCTTCAGCGACAGCGAGCCGTCGACCCAGACTGCAGAGTCGGTCGTGTCGAGCACCATCAAGCGGGGGCGAAACACGCCGCCTTCGACCTGCAAATCGGCCACCGCGCATTGCACCGGCAAGGCATCGTCGCCTTTGATCAGCACGCCCAGGCTTTGGGCCAGATCCAATCCGGCCGCTTCGATGGCGAGGTGAGAAACCGCCCCGTCTCGGAGTTGCGTCCGCGTGCGGCCCTTCAGGCTGGCCAGGATCTCCGCGGTCGAACGCCCCTGCCCCTGCAGACTGGCCTGCCCGTTCAAGCGGCCCGACACATACGGCGGCGCGCCATCGCTGCGCGCCTGCCGCACCCAGCGTTCCAGCCGCACGCCGTCCCAGCGCACATCGGCGTTCCAGATGGCCTGGCTGCCGCGACCGTCCAGGCGCAGGGCACCCGTCAAACGACCGTCCGCCGTGCGCGCGTCGAGGTCGCGCAAGGTCAACACGCCGCCGCTCAATTGCAGGTGGCCGTGCAAGGGGCGCAAGGGTTCCAGCAGGCGGGTGTTCAGATCGACATCGCTGATGTCGATCAACACATTCGCGTCCATGGCGCGCAATGCAGCCAGGTCGAAGGGGCGGTCGGGCAAAACCTTGCCTCTGGCTTTGGCCGTGTTGGCAACAGGTTTCGGCTCAGCGCCCCGCCTCGTCGATGCGCCCGATGCAGCGGTTGTTGCTGGCAACGCCGTTGCCGGCGCCGCTGTTGCCGCCGTCGTGCCCACCACCGGCCCCAGGTCGGCCAGCAGCAGCCGGGTGCCGTTCAGTCGACCCGAGAGCATCGGCACGCTGCGGCCCGCATCGAAGCTGAAGGCCCCGTTCAAGCGGCTGGAACCCACCGTGGCATCGTCGATCAGCACGCGCCAGATGTCGGTCTGCTTCACCAGCCGCCCCTCGGTGCGAAAAGCACCGGTGGTCGGCAGCGTCACGCCGACCGGGTCGCCCACCGCCGCCAGCGACGGGCCCCTGACGCTGAAGCGCCCGTTCAGCCCGCCCAGGTTCAGGGCATCGGTGGCGCTGCCCTTGAAGACCAGATTGGCACGGCCGACCGTGGCATTCAAGGTCACGGGAACGGGCACGCCCACCGAGTCATCGGCCACCCAGGGCAACACGCCGCTCGAGGCCAGTTCGATCTTGAGCGGCAGTTCGCGGTAGTGGCCGCTGGCCTTCACCTGCAAGCCGCTGGTGGGTTGAACTGTGGCGGTCGTGCCGCTGGCTGCGGGCGCCGGGCTACTCGCCACCAACGAAGAGTCGGCCAACGACAGACGCGCTTCGGCATCGATCGCCAGCGGCACATCGCGGTAACGCAGCGTGCCGCTCACCACCTGCAAGCTGCCGAACCGAGGCAGCGACAACGGTTGCGCCGCTGAAGCGCCGGCTGCCGGTGGCGGCGCAAATTGCCACGATGAGCGCCCGTCGGCCAGCCGCTCCAGCTCGGCGTCCAACCGCGCGGCGCGCAGGCGCTCGATGCGCATCGGCTCGCCGCGGTAGGCGCGCCAGAGGTCGATGTAGCGCATGTCCAGCGTCACGTCTCGCGCCAGCAGCAGGTGCGGCGCGGCGGACCACGCGGGCGCGCCGATGTCGAGTTGCGCTGCCTGCAGGCGCAGGCCGCCGATGAAACGAATCCCGAAGGTCGGCCGCGACGCGTTGGCTACGCCATCAGGCGCAAAACTGACACGCCGATCGAGCTTGTCGGACAGCATGCGTTGCAGCGGTTTGGCCAAAAACGGCCACCCCGTCGCCTCACCCAGCACCAGGCCCGCCACCACGGCCAGTAGCAGGCCCAGCGCGATCAACAGAGCCGGCTTGGCGCTGGTTCGAGTCTCGTTTTTCATGCGTGTGTCCTGAGGACTAGCCTTCTGGGCTCGTGTTGCCGAGGCTGCAACCGGCACGCTTGATCGAGGAAGACTTGGATCGCACGATCATGAAAGCCCGCTGTGCCGCGCCGCGTCGGACCGCGGTCTGTCCTGCTGTAGGAGTACAGCCTGTGCAGCGCGTTCGCGGCAACATCGCGTCACCACCCACAGTTTCAAGCGGCGGCCCTTGTGTGCGCCATCGCACAGTCAGCGCATCGCCAGGCGAACATCATGGGAAGCAAACTTTTTGATGCAACTTTTTTTGGAGACAGCGATGCTTGATTCACGTATTTCGATTTGCGGAGGCTTGTTGCTTTGCGCGCTGGCGCTGGGCGCGTGCAGTACCCAACCCATGACGATGCCCGACGCCACCGCCATGTCGGCCCGCCTTTCGGGCGCAAGCGAGGTGCCACCGACCGCGAGCAGCGCGAGTGGCCGCGTCGAAGCGAGCCTGGACAAGAAAAGCAACGAGTTGAGTTGGACCGTTACCTATTCCGGTTTGAGCGGCCCGGCCACGGCGGCGCATTTTCACGGCCCGGCAATGCCTGGCGCGAATGCCGGCGTCGTGGTGCCGCTGACGGGCGACATGGCCAGCCCGATGAAGGGAAAGTCGACCCTCACTGCGGCTCAGGCGGCCGACTTGCTGGCTGGCAAGTGGTACATGAACGTGCACACCGCGGCCAACCCCGGGGGAGAAATCAGAGGCCAGGTCAACCCCGCGAACTAATCCTGCTGCCTGAAGCCCGCGATGGAGTTCAAGGACTACTACGCCACGCTGGGCGTCAAGCGCGCGGCGACGCAGGAAGAGATCAAGCGCGCCTACCGCAAGCTGGCGCGCAAGTACCACCCCGATGTGAGCAAGGAGCCCAACGCGGAAGGGCGTTTCAAGGATTTGGCCGAGGCCTATGAGGCGCTGGGCGACACCGAAAAGCGCGCTGCCTACGACGACGTGACCGACCGCCACAAGCGGGGCCAGGAGTTCAGTCCGCCCCCGGGATGGGACAGCGGCTTCGAGTTCAGCGGCCGCGGCGAAGGCGACCGAGGCGGTGCTGGCGACGCCCAGGATTTCAGCCGCAGCGACTTCTTCGAATCGCTGTTCGGGCGGCAAGCGGCGGGCGCACGCGGCCCGCGCAACGCCGGTCATGCGGCCGGCGGCGACCACCATGCCAAAGTGCAGATCGACCTGCTAGACGCTTATCGCGGCGGCCAGCGCACCATCTCGCTGCGGGTTCCGCAAATGGATTCGCAGGGTCACGTGACGATGCAGGACCGGCAACTGGAGCTGAACATTCCGAAGGGAATTCGCGCGGGTCAACACCTTCGGCTCGCCGGCCAGGGTGCGCCAGGGCGCGGTGAGGGCCCTGCCGGTGACCTGTACCTTGAAATCGAATTCGCGCCGAGCCCGAACTTTCGCGTCGATGGCCGCGATGTGTACCTCGATCTGGCCGTGGCACCCTGGGAAGCCGCGCTGGGTGCCACGGTCACGCTGGCGACCCCCGACGGCAGCATCGAATTGAGCGTGCCGGCCGGCTCGTCGCCAGGCCGCAAGCTGCGTCTGAAGGGCAAGGGATTGCCCAGTGTCCCGCCCGGCGACCTGTACGCGGTGCTGTCGATCGCCCTGCCGCCGGCAGACACCGCGTCGAAGCAGGAGGCCTATCGCGCGATGGCCAAGACCTTCAGCGACTTCAATCCGCGCAGCGCACCCGAGGGCCTCACCCGATGAGCCAGCAGAACCTGACGCTGATGCATGCCGTCATCGTCGAAGAAGAAGTTCAGTTCACGCTGATCGAGTTGGGCCGGGCCTGCCGCGCCGACATCGAACAATTGATCGCCTTGGTCGACGAGGGCGTGTTGACACCCGTCGGCGAAGCACCGCCTCTGTGGCGCTTCGACGGCAGCAGTTTGCGGCGCGCCCGTGCCGCCCTGCGGCTCACGCGCGATCTCGAATTGACCGCAGCCGGCGCCGCCATGGTGCTCGACCTGCTCGACGAAATCGACGCGCTTCGTTCGCGGCTTCGGCGTCTGGGCGGCCACTGACCGTGCCCAGGCCAGGCGAGGCAACACGCAGTCTGTGCTGCGTTATTAATTACGCAATCTCCAGCACGACGTTGCCGGCCGTGCGGCCTTGTTCGACAAGTTCGTGCGCGTGCGCGATGTCCGCCAGCGGCACGCGTTCGGCGATGTTGTGGATCAGCACACCCTGCTCCAGAAGGCCGGTGAGTTGGGCCACTGCGCGCTGGCGTTGCAGGTCGTCGAGGTTGTAGACGATGAAGAACACCAGCGTGACGTTCTTGACGATGAGCGGGAAGAACGGCAGTCCGAACTGGGCCGCACCGCTGCCGTAGACCACGCAATCGCCGCCGGGGCGGATGAGTTCGAGATCGAGTGCGGCATTGGCTGCGATGTCGACCTCGACGATGCGGTCGATGCCCCGCCCTTCGGTGGCGAGGCGAACCTGCTCGACAACGTTTTCGCGCCGATAGTCGATGACGGTATCGGCACCCGCTGCGCTCGCCAGAGCCGCCTTCTGCGGGCTGCTCACCGTCGCCACGACCTGGCGCGCCCCGAGCAAGCGCGCGAACTGAATCGCGTAGTGGCCTACCGCCCCTGCGCCACCGGCCACCAACACCCTGCGGCCTGCCACGCCGCCATTCGCCACCACCGCATGCAGGGCGGTCAGCGCCGGGATGCCGAGGCACGCGCCGGCCTCGTCGCTGACGCCGGCTGGCAAGGCCACGGCCTGCCGGTGCGGCAAGACGACGTACTGCGCCGCCGTCCCGAAGGCCCGGCCCCAGGCCGCGTTCCAGACCCAGACGCGCTGGCCGATGCGATCGCCGGCCACGCCGCTGCCCACAGCATCGATCACGCCCATGCCGTCGCTGTGCGGGACGATGCGCGCAAACGGCATGACGCTGCTGCGCATGCCCGCGCGTGACTTCACGTCAGACGGGTTGACACCTGACCAGCGCAGGCGCACACGCACCTCGCCAGGGCCGGGAACCGGGTCGGGCAACTCGGCAAGCTGCAACACCTCAGCCGCCGGCCCGGTGCGTTCATAGAAGGCTGCTTGCATTGCGTTCACTCATGGTCAGAAAAGAACTTGCAAAGTTCAACGCGTGTGGTGCGACGGTGCCAGCTTGTACACCGGGGTCGCAAGGCCCTCCATGCGGGCCTTGAGTTGGAGCGACAAAAACTGCGAGTAGTGGCGCGACTGGTGCAGGTTGCCGCCGTGGAACCACAGGTGCGGCACCTGCGTGGGCTTCCACATGTTGCGCAACTCGCCTTCCCACGGCCCGGGGTCTTTCGGCGTGTCGGAGCCCAGGCCCCAGACCTTGCCGACACGGTCGGCCGCCTCGGGCGAAACCAGGTCGGCCAGCCAGCCGTTCATCGAACCGTAGCCGGTGGCGTAGACCAGCAGGTCGGCCGGCAGCTCGGTGCCGTCGCTGAGCGTGACCGAGCGCGGGTTGATGCGCTCGATGCTCACGCCGCTGCGCAGTTTGATGCTGCCGTTGGCCACCAGCTCCGACGCGCCCACGTCGATGTAGTAGCCCGAACCGCGCCGCAGGTACTTCATGAACAGGCCCGAGCCGTCGACGCCGAAGTCGAGCATGAAGCCGGCTTTCTCTAAGCGCGCGTAGAGGTTGGCGTCGCGCTTTTTCATCTCGTCATAGACCGGCACCTGCATCGGGGCCATGATCTTGTAGGGGATCGACGCGAAGATCAGATCGGCCTTGTCGGTGGTCACGCCGGCCTTGACTGCGGCGTCGGAATACAGGCCGCCCAGCGCCAGCTCCATCAGCGAATCAGACGGTGCGATGTGGGTCGAGCTGCGCTGGACCATCGTCACGTCGGCACCGTGTTCCCACAGCGCGGCGCAGATGTCGTGCGCCGAATTGTTGGAGCCGAGCACGACGCACTTCTTGCCCTTGTAGGCCTCGGGGCCGGTGTGCTTGCTGGAGTGGTGCTGCTCGCCCTCGAAGCTTTCGGCCCCGGCGATCTTCGGCACGCTGGGCTGGCCCGACACGCCCATGGCAAAGACCAGTTCCTTGGGCCGCAGCGTGATCTCGCGGCCGTCGCGCTCGACGACGACTTGCCACTCCTGCTTCGCCTCATCGAAGCGCGCTTTCTTGGCCGTGGTCGAGCCCCAATAGTTCAGCTCCATCACCTTGGTGTAGGTTTCGAGCCAATCGCCGATCTTGTCTTTGGGCGCAAACACCGGCCAGTCGTCCGGGAACGGCAGGTAGGGCATGTGGTCGTACCAGACCGGGTCATGCAGGCACAAGCTCTTGTAGCGCTTGCGCCAGGAGTCGCCGGGCCGCTCGTTCTTCTCGATGATGATGCTCGGCACGCCGAGCCGACGCAGTCGCGCGCCGAGCGCGATACCGCCCTGCCCTCCGCCGACGATGACGACATGCGGTTGTTCGGTGTGGCCCAGCGTGGCGGCTTCGTGCTGGCGCTGCTCGAGCCAGGTCTTGCGGCCGGGGCGCACCCCGTGCTCGGCCCCCTTGACTCGGCGTGCCCCGGTGTTTTCTTCGAAACCCTTGAGTTCGGTCATCGTCGTCAGCAGGGTCCAGGCCTTGCCCGCGCGAAGCCGCAGGTGACCACGGCCCCGGGCGACGGCGGTCTCAAACGTGAACCATGCGTCGATCACCCCGCCGGCCTCGGTCGCCTGGCCTTCCACCGCAAACGCGCTCGGCCGCGTGTCGGCCAGCCGCGCTTTCAGCATCTCGCGAATTGCCGCCGGCCCTTCCTGCGTGCAAATGTTCCAGGTGAAGGAAACCAGGTCGCGCCAATAGCAATCCGGCTCGAACAGCGCAACGGCAGCTTCGATGTCGCTTCGTTCGAGCGCCGAAGTGAAGTCGGCCAACCAGGCGCTGGCGGCCTGCGTCGGGTGGGTAGCCAGGTCGGTCATCGGGTTTCTCCTTGATGCAAAGCCGAATACCGGCGCGACGGCAACCGGTCAGCCATCATTCGCCCGCGGCGGCGGCGGGTGTCAGAGAAAAAACCCGGTGCTTTTCCCGCATTGATGTAACCGTCGCGATACAAGTTCACCACTGCAAGCCGCGTTGGCTCAATGGCCCACGGCGGTGCCCGGCAGCACATAGCGCGTGCTTGGCCCTTTGCCGGTCTGCGTCAACAGCCCGCGCTGCGCCAGCGCGGCCAGGTGTTTGGACGCGGTGGCGGGGCTCAGGCCGCACAGCTCGGCGAAGCCGCTTTTGTTGACCGCACCGGCTTCGAGCAAACGCGCCAGCACCGCATGGCAGCGTGCGGGGGTGAGCAGATCGCCGGTGGCGGCGGTCCACTGCCGCGTCAACGTCTGCTCGAGCGTCAGCTCACGCGCGAAGGTGGCGTGCAAGGCGCCGATCTCGACCCCGAAGCGATCCCCCAGCGCGTGGCGCTGAATCAGCGACAGGGCAGCTTCGCGCTCTTTCATCGCGACCGCGAGGTAGGCGTTGGCGATGCGCAGGTGGGCCCGCACGTGCGGTTCAGGTGCCGAGGGCACGGCCAGGATTTGGCGCTGGCTTTGCACCTCGGCCAGCTCGGTCGGGTACAGCAGCGCCTCTTGTGGCGCCATGCGGTCGGCGGAGCGGTCGGCATCTGCGCCAAGGATCTCTCCCTTGAGCTTTTTGGTGGCTTCCGCGCAAGCGGGGTCGCTCTCATGCGGCCAGACGGTCAGGGCGGCGGCGGCGTGGCAGTCGCCGCGCTGCTCGTCGGCCTTGTCGCGGCTTTGCTTGAACTGAAGGTAAGCCACCTCGGCCAGGTTGTAGTTGGCACGCCCGGCAACGACGCGAAGCTGTGCCTTCATCGCCAGGTCGAGTGCGATTTCGTATTGCTGGCGCGCTTGCGGATAGTCGCCCTGCCAAAAATACGTCGCGCCCAAATTCAGCCGCGTAGACGCGACAAGCTCAGGCTCCAAGGCCATCGTGTCGGCCAGTGCCAGCACGCGTTGCGAGTACTCGATCGCACGCGGAAAGTCTTTGGCCTCACCGTAAATCAAGCTCAGGTTGGTGTAGGTCTTGAGGACCGAAGCCCGGTCGGACAGGCGCTCGTACAGGTTGAGCGCGTGGTGCTTGTGCTCCAGCGCACGCGCGAGATCGCCGGCGCGCCGCCAGTATTCGCCCAGGGTTTGCTCCAGCAGCGCCTGCGTCGGCTGCGTGAGCGCATGCCGCGCACGCAGTGTCTCGGCACGGTCGAGTGCGGCCCTCGAGCGCGGGTCGTTGCGCAGCACGTAAGACCAGCCCAGCCGCACCAGCGCGATGACAAATTCTTCGACCAGGCGCGCGTCGGTGCTCGCACCGTCGCCGACGCCGGCACGCCACAGGTGGTCGGTGCAGTCTTGGTAGAACGCGAAGGCGCGGTCAGCGTCGCGTGGCTCATGAAATTTGCCGAGTGCGCCGTAGACACGGCCCAGCATCAGCGAGTCGTCGGCGGTGGCGGCAATGCGCAGCGCCTGCTCGTACGCGCCTTGTTCGCGCTCGGCCAGGCCACGCATGCGCCACAGCGCCGCGTGCGCCAGCAACAATTCGAAGCGCTGGTGCGGCAGCAGCGCTTCGACCGCCAGCGCGTCGATGAGGCCGTCGGTCTCGGCCCCATTGGCCAGTTCGACCGCGCAGCGCAACAGCAACGAGATGAAGGCGTCGGCATCACCGGCTTGGCCCGAATGCCACAAAGCACTCTGCGCATCGGCCGCAGCCAGCGCCTGCGGCACCTGCCCGGCATGCCAGGCGCGGCGGGCTGCGGGATCGTCCAGCTTCAACTGCCGGTAGACGCGCTCTTGCACCAGCGAGCGCAGCGACAGCCGCTGCGCGACATCCAGAGCCCCTGTGCGCACGAGTGCCGCCATGGCACGCTTGGCCTTTTCCAGGTAGCGGTAATAGGTGCTCGGGCCCACCGACCACAGGCCGCACAGGTGGCTGGCAGGCGCTTCATCGGCCTGCGGGTGGTAGCGGTCGCGAAACGCCTGCACCGGCTCGAAGCCGTAGTGGCACATCACCGACAACATGGGTCGCCAACTGGTGCGCGACAGCCAGTCTTCGCGACCGATGGGCGTCTGGGCGCGGTCCGGACGCATCTGGGCGATGCCCCAGCGCAGCAGCCACTCGACGGCGCTGGCCTGTGCGCGTTCGCCGCGCAACGCATCGCCAGCCGCACCGATCACCGGTGGAAGCACGCGGCGCGCCAACCAGCGCGCGACATGCCGGTGCTGGCGCAGCCATTCCGTAAGGGTTCCGTCGCGGTATGCATTCAGCAGGGCCTGCACCAGCGCCTCGGCGACCCGGGGCGAAGCGACTCGAATGCGGGCGTCGTCAGCGCGAAGTAATGTGTAACTTGATGTGTCCAACGGCAGCGTCCATCGTCTGGTGATCGTCTGCTGGCGTGATGGTGTTCACGCGCGCGCATGCTTGTCAATGCGACCAGCCAAAGCGTAGCTTAGCGATGCGACCTGCGCGCCCAACCCACAACTTTGAGGAGAAGCCATGCCCCTGCCCACGCTCACCCACGAGTCCGCCGACGCGCCCGCCACCGACAGCGTGCTGCTGGTCGTGTATGCCCCGTTCGGTACCGACGACGTGCTCAGCAGCTACCCCGACGGTGCCTCGGCCGACCTGTTGCAGCACCCGCTGTACACCGCGCTGATCGACGTGGCCGCGCAGGGCACGCACGTGGTCGCGCTGATCGACCGTGTGCAAGAAGACACGGTGCTGGTGCAGATTGAGGCGGGCAAGCCCGAGAGCGCGCGCACCACCTCGCGCTGGAAGCAGGACATGGCCTCGCCGAACACCCTGGCCGGGCTGTTGCAGCAGGCCCATGCGGCGCATCCGACGGCGGCGGTGGTGCTGGCGCTCGAAGGCCACGGCGCCGGCTACCTGCCCGAGATCGACCGCCGCCAACTGACACAGCAGAACCTCACGCACCTGGGCAAGGAACCCATCGTTTGGCAAATCTCGCCGCCAGAGTCGGGCTCCCCGGTGCTGCCGATGGGCTCTCCCATCCTGCCAATGGGTTCCCCAATCCTGCCGATGGGCTCGCCCATCTTGCCGGCCAACCACATGCCCCTGTCCACCTGGGGTATCGGCCATGCGCTGAAGTTGGCAAACGACGCGGGCGTGCCGAAGCTCGCGGTGATCCACTTCAACAATTGCTTCAACATGGCGGTGGAGTTGATGCACACCATCGCCCCGCATGCCGAGTTCGCGACCGGCTACCCGAACTACAACTTCTTCACCTCCGGCGAGAGCTACCCAGGCGTGTTCGAGCGGCTGCGCCTGCATGGGCCGGTGACGCCGCAGGTGCTGGCGCAATGGTTCGCCGAGGCCAATCACAAGATGCTTTCGGACAAGGGCAACCACCCCACCACGGGCAGCGTGGTGCAGTTGTCGCGCATGCAGGAAATCGCCGAGCGCGTGGATGATTTGTCGGATGCGCTGCTGGCTGAACTGAACACGGCCGCGTCCAGCGCGGCGCGCGCCGACGTGGTCGAGCGCCTGCGCACGGCCATCAAGGCGGCGCAGCAATTCGACACCGGCAACGCCAATTTCATACTTGAAACGCCCGACTCGTTGACCGACCTGATGAGCCTGGCGGCCGCGCTGCAAGACCCACTGCTGGCGTTCAACCCGCTGACGGTGCTGCCGGCGGCAAAGGCGCTGCAAGACGCGCTGGCCGGCATGCGGCAATACGGCGACAACGAGCGCCCCTGGCTGGTGCCCGACGACTCCGGCATCCGCTGGGATTTCTCGTCGCAGAACCTCGCCATGAACATCCTGCTGCCCGACCCCGATCTGCGCGGGCTGTGGGACTGGCGCTCACCGTTCTACCTGGCGGTGGATGCCGAGTCGGACCGCCCGCTGGTGCAGCCGCACGTGATCGACTTCCTGAAGATCACCGACTGGGTCGACTTCATCAAGGAGTACCACCGCGACGTTAAGTTCGCCGGCCTGTGGCCTGCATCGATCCCGGTGTTCCCGGCCTTCAACGCCAGCTACGAACCCAAGCGCACACCCCGCGTGCCGCCCTGCCACCCGCCGTACAAGAACACCAAAGACTGAGCGTTGCGCAAACCCTATCAACCCCGGCGTGCCGGGGTTTTCTCTTTGTGGAATGTGCGCTGCCATTCTTGGGCCCTTCGTCTGGAGTCGTCTGCCGTTCGTCTGGCGGCCAGCGCGCCAGCACCCACAGGCGGCGACGCAATGGGGCCTCGACCTGGATGCAATGCAGATCACACCAACGCATTGACTAGGACGACCGCCATGGACACCCGCTTGCTGACCCTCTTGCCCACCGAACAGGCGCGCTGCCGCGAAATCGAGCGCCACTACGCCGCCATGGGCTCCATCGGCTGCTTCGCCGCCGCGCTGATCGAACAGACGCTGCGCAGGGCCGACCGCGCCATCATCGAAGGCGGTGAAGACGCGATCCGCAGCGTGCTGCGCGAGTTGCAAGGCCTGCGCATCGCACGCCACACGCCGGTGATGCTGTCGTTTGCCGGGCAGCCCACATCTAACCAGCCGTGCCTGGCGGACACGATGCCCTCAGTGGGGCGTCGCGTGGGGCGAGGCTCGGTGCCAGGCGCCGAATGCCACCCAAATTGAAGCGACCCCACCTAGTTTGTCGGCCTCCCCCACCCAGTTTGAAGGATTCTCAACGCCCGGCTTGAATCTATAGTCGTCTCATGGAATATCAGACCGACGCATGTCGTGTTCAGAGTTCCATGCCCCGCGATGAATCGTCTGTACCGGACGACGAGTCTTTGTCTCACTTCGATACTTTTAGGAGAATCTTCATGAATGCATCCAAAATCGCGACCAGCAGCGAATCGAGCGGAACCGTGCTGCCGACCGAGTTCGTCACGTCGGATCAGACGGCCGAGCTGACCCAGATGCTGGAACTCGAGCTGGGCCAGACGCAACAAGTGGCCGGCGGCCTCGCTCGTGCCATTCGCTGCTGCGCCTGCCACTGCTGCAGTTGCCACTGACAGGCACCAGCCGCCCCCGGGGCGAAGCACCTGGCTTCGCCCCGTTTCATTCAGGAGACCCCCGATGATCACCAACCAGCAGTTGCGCGCGACATTCTTGGGCGCAAACATGAAACACTATTTCGCCCGCAAACTCGCGCCGTTGTCGAGCAGCGAAGTCGACGCCCGCATCGAAGAACTTCTCAAATACCTGAACATGGCCGTCCACAGCCATGGCGGTATTCCTTTTTCAGATGAAATAGACGACGTCTGGCATTACTGGATACTGCAAACCAAAGAGTACATGAAGCTGTGCCACAAACTGGACGGCAGCAAATTCATTCACCACTCGTCGAACGACTACGAGGACTACCTCGACAAAGACGTGCGCGAACGTGCCCCCGACCTCGGACGGGCGGTCTCGCTGCTGAGTTCGTACGTGTTGAACTACGGCCCGTTCGAGGCCAGCCGCGTCAAGTACTGGCCCGCTGCCGAGCAACTGATGCAACTGCTGGGCTGGGACGTGGCCCGGTTCAACGCCTGGCTCGCGTCGGCCGCAGCGGCTGGCAACCCAGGCAAAAGCGCCGGTGCCGCTGTCGGCGCGCGGCTCGAAGCCAGCGCCCTGGCCTGAGCGGCTGACCCATGACCGCCCTGTCGTACCGCAAGGAAGCGGCACTGGCGCAGGCCGATTCGCTTTACGGTGCCACCCTGGTGACACGCACGCCGGCCGTCACGCTGCTGTTGCTGGCGGCCGTGCTCAGCACCGCGCTGATCGTGGGCTTTGCGGGCTGGGGCCAGTACACGCGCAAGGAACACGTGGTGGGTTTTCTGGCACCCACGCGCGGGCTCATCAAGGTGTTCACGCCGCAGGCCGGCACCGTGCTCGAGCGGCCGGTGTCGGAAGGCCAGGCGGTGAAACAAGGCGACGTGCTGTTCGTGATTTCCAGCGAACGCGCTTCGTCGAGCACGCGCGAATCGCAAGCCGCCGTGCAGGGCCAGTTGACCGATCGGCGTGACAGCCTGCACCGCGAACAAGGCAAGCAGGCCGAGATCGACACGCTGTCGGCCGCCGCGTTGACGCAGCGCATGCAGGGTCTGGCCACCGAACTCGAACAAGCCCAGGCGCAGATGGAGCTGCAGCGCAGCCGCGTGGCCAGTGCCGAGCGCAGCATCAAGCGCCAGCAAGAACTGGTGGCCGAACACTTTCTTTCTGAAGCGGCCTTGCAACAAAAGCAAGACGAATTGCTCGACCAGCGCAGCCTGCTGGCCAACCTGAACCGCAGCATCACCGGGCTCAGGCGCGACCTCGCAGCAGCCCGCATCGAACTGGCCTCGGCGAGCCTGAAGCGCGCCAACAACGCGGCGCTCATCGGGCGCCAGATGTCAGAGCTGCAACAGCAGCTCACCGAAGCCGACACGCGTCGCAGCGTGGTGCTCACCGCCGCGGCCGACGGCACCGTCACCACCATCCTGGCCGAAGTGGGCCAGTTGGCCAACCCGGGCGTGCCGCTGTTGTCGATCTTGCCCGCCGGTGCCGCGCTCGAAGCGCAACTGCTGGTGCCCACCCGCGCCGCCGGTTTCATCAAGCCCGGCCAGACGGTGGCGCTGCGCTACCAGGCCTTCCCGTACCAACGCTTCGGCCACTACCAGGGCGAGGTGCTGCGGGTCGGCCGCACGGTGATCCAGCCGAACGAATCGAGCCTGCCGGTCACGTTGAACGAGCCGGTCTATCGCGTCACGGTGCGCTTGCCGGCGCAGCAGGTGCTGGCCTACGGGCAGGCGATGAACCTGCAGTCGGGCATGGCGGTGGACGCCGACATCTGGGTCGACCGGCGGCGCGTGATCGAGTGGCTGTTCGACCCCATCGTGTCCGTCACCGGAAAGGTCTAGACCATGCTGAACCACTCCTGGTTTCGGCGCACGCCGCTGGTCCTGCAGACCGAAGCGGCTGAATGCGGGCATGCCTGTTTGGCGATGGTGGCGGGCCACCACGGCCACCGCATCGACCTGGCAAGCCTGCGCGCGCGCCATTCGGTGTCGCTCAAGGGTGCCACGCTGAACGACATGATGCAGGTGGCCGGCAGCCTGCAACTCAGCCCCCGGCCGCTGCGGCTGGAGCTGCGCCACCTGCCCGAGTTGAAGCTGCCCTGCGTGCTGCATTGGGACTTCAGCCATTTCTTGGTGTTGACGCGGGTGCGCGCCGGACGCGTGACCCTGCACGACCCGGCCAGCGGCCGCCGCGAATTGACACTGGCCGAGTTTTCGAAACACTTCACCGGCGTGGCGCTCGAGCTCACGCCCACGCACGCCTTCACGCCTGCCAACGAGCGCCGCAGCGTGCCGCTGCGCGTCTTGGTGGGGCAGTTGCCGCACCTGGCCAGCGGCCTCACGCAGGTGCTGGTACTGGCCCTGGTGCTGCAGGTGTTCGCGATCCTCGGCCCGTTCTACATGCAGTGGGTGGTCGACGAGGCGCTGGTCTCGCAAGACCGGGATCTGGTCAGCGTGCTGGGCATCGGCTTCTTGTTGCTGGCGCTGCTGCAAACCGGCGTGACGGGGCTGCGCGCCTGGGTGTTGATGGTGCTGGGCAGCACGCTCAACCTGCAGTTGCTGTCGAACCTGTTCCGCCACCTGATCCGCCTGCCGATGGTCTGGTTCGACAAGCGCCACATCGGCGACGTGGTGTCGCGCTTCGAGTCGCTCAACAGCATCCAGCGCACCCTGACCACCAGCTTTCTCGAAGCCCTGATCGACGGCGTGATGGCCACCGCCACGCTGGCCATGATGTTTTTCTACAGCGCCAGGCTGGCCTGGATCGGCGTCACAGCCGCCGCGCTCTACGCCGTGTTGCGGCTGCTGCTGTACCGGCCCTTCCGGCTCGCCAGCGAAGAGCAGATCGTGCGCGG
>JAYVCL010000100.1:0-12439 GCA_043749975.1 Burkholderiales bacterium | reverse complement strand
TGCGCAGCGGCACCAGCGGCATCGGTCGCGGCGAGCGCATCCTGCGTGTTTAAGCTGTTCGACCCACCCACCCGCATCTACTGAATTCATCCCAAGGAGAGAAGCATGAAGGTTTACTACGACAAGGACGCCGACCTGAGCCTGGTCAAAGGCAAGAACGTCACCATCATCGGCTACGGGTCGCAAGGCCATGCGCACGCGCAAAACCTGAACGACAGCGGCGTCAAGGTCACGGTGGCGCTGCGCAAGGGCGGTGCTTCGTGGGCCAAGGTCGAGCGGGCCGGGCTCAAGGTTGCCGAGATTGCCGAGGCGGTGAAAGCTGCCGACATCGTGATGATGTTGCTGCCCGACGAGCAAATCGCCACTGTTTACAAGAACGATGTCGAGCCGCACATCAAGCAGGGCGCTTCGCTGGCCTTTGCCCACGGTTTCAACGTGCACTACGGCCAAGTCGTGCCGCGCGCCGACCTGGATGTGTGGATGGTCGCGCCGAAGGCCCCAGGCCACACCGTGCGTTCCACCTACAGCCAAGGCGGCGGCGTACCGCACCTGATCGCCGTGCATGCCGACAAGACCGGCAAGGCCCGCGACCTGGCGCTGAGCTATGCCGCAGCCAACGGCGGCGGCAAGGCCGGCATCATTGAAACCAACTTCCGTGAAGAAACGGAAACAGACTTGTTCGGCGAACAAGCCGTGTTGTGTGGCGGTGCGGTCGAGTTGATCAAGGCAGGGTTCGAGACGCTGACGGAAGCCGGCTACGCGCCCGAGATGGCCTACTTCGAGTGTTTGCACGAACTGAAGTTGATCGTCGACCTGATCTATGAAGGCGGCATCGCCAACATGAACTACTCGATCTCGAACAACGCCGAGTACGGCGAATATGTGTCCGGCCCGAAGATCATCACCGACGAGACCAAGACGGCGATGCGCAAGATGCTCAAGGACATCCAGACCGGCGAGTACGCCAAGAGCTTCATCATCGAGAACCGTGCCGGCGCACCGACGCTGATGTCGCGTCGCCGGTTGACCGCCGAGCACCCGATCGAAGTGGTGGGCGAGCAACTGCGCGCGATGATGCCGTGGATCAAGAAAAACCGCCTGGTCGACCAATCGAAAAACTGATTGCACGGAGTCCGCAAGACAGGCCGCGAGGGAAACCTTGCGGCCTTTTTCGTGCGGTATCCTCCAAGCCATGAGTGAAATTCAGGACGTGGTGGGCAGTGCCAGCGAGGTGGCGGAGGCACCGCCACGGCCGCGTCGCAAGGGCATTTACATCTTGCCCAACCTGTTCACCCTGGCGGCGCTTTTCGGCGGCTTCTACGCCATCGTGATGGCCATGAACGGCCGCTACGAGCAAGCGGCAATCGGCGTCTTTTGCGCGATGGTGCTCGACAGCCTGGACGGGCGCGTGGCACGCATGACGAACACGCAAAGTACCTTTGGCGAGCAAATGGACAGCCTGTCCGACATGGTCTCGTTCGGTGCTGCGCCCGCGCTGATCGCCTACGAATGGGCGCTCAAAGGCCTGGGCAAACCAGGCTGGATCTCGGCTTTCGTGTACTGCTCTTGCGCGGCCTTGCGACTGGCGCGTTTCAACACCAATCTCGCGGTCGTCGACAAACGTTTTTTCCAGGGGCTGCCGAGCCCCGCAGCGGCTGCACTGGTCATGGGCTTCATCTGGCTGATGGACAACCAGGGTTTCAATGGCGGGGCCGAAGGGCAGTGGCTGATGTGGACCACCTTCGGTGTCACCTTGTATTCAGGACTCACCATGGTCACCAACGTGCCGTTCTACAGCTTCAAAGACGTGAGCTTCAAGAAGTCGGTGCCGTTCATCGTGATTGTTGCCATTGCGCTGGGCATCGCGGTGATCAACATCCACCTGCCCGGCGCGCTGTTCGGCTTGTTCATGTTCTACGGCTTGTCGGGCTACGGCGTCTACGTATGGAAGCGCATGAAGGGCAAGCCGGTGAGCCTGATCGCGACGTCCACCGACGAGCCGGACGAAGAGGGCCTGCATCGATGAAGAACGCGTGCTACATTTCGCGCACTATGTTTTCGACATCGCGCCCGCTAGCCCTACTGCCTGAGGTACCACGGGTGCGCTGATCGTTCACGTCCAAACGTTTTCGTCTCAACGGCCCGCATGCAACCCGCAGCGGGCCGTTTTGCTTTGTGCCGCGCGGGCCCAGAAAATACACCCACTGAGATCGACCACCCGTTTCAAACTTTGAGGAGTTCCTTCATGACCGACAAATTGATCATCTTCGACACCACCTTGCGCGATGGTGAACAGTCGCCCGGCGCGTCCATGACCAAAGACGAAAAGCTGCGCATCGCGCGCCAGCTTGAGCGTTTGAAAGTCGACGTGATCGAGGCCGGTTTCGCAGCCTCGTCGAATGGCGACTTCGAAGCGGTCAAGGCCATCGCCCATGCGATCAAGGACAGCACGGTTTGTTCGCTGGCACGCGCCAACGACCGCGACATCTCGCGTGCTGCCGAAGCACTGGCAGGTGGCGCTTCCACGCGCATCCATCTGTTTTTGGCGACCAGTGCGCTGCACATGGAAAAGAAGCTGCGCATGACGCCGGATCAGGTGTTCGAGCAGGCGCGCCTGTCGACACGCTTTGCCCGCAACCTCAGCGGCGATGTGGAGTTTTCACCAGAAGACGGCTATCGCAGCGACCCCGACTTCTTGTGTCGCGTGCTCGAAGCCGTGATCGCCGAGGGTGCGACGACGATCAACATTCCCGACACCGTGGGCTACGCGGTGCCTGAGTTGTACGGGCAGTTCATTCTCAACTTGCGCCAGCGCATTCCCAACGCCGACAAGGCCGTTTGGTCGGTGCATTGCCACAACGATCTCGGCATGGCGGTGGCGAACTCGCTGGCAGGCGTGATGCTGGGTGGCGCAAGGCAGATCGAATGCACGATCAACGGCCTGGGCGAGCGCGCGGGCAATTGTTCGCTTGAAGAAGTGGTGATGGCGGTGAAGACGCGCCGCGACTATTTCAGGCTCGATGTCGGCATCGACATCTCGCACATCGTGGCGGCCTCTAAGCTGGTGTCGCAGACCACCGGCTTCGTGGTGCAACCGAACAAGGCGGTGGTCGGTGCGAACGCGTTCGCTCACGCTTCGGGCATTCACCAAGACGGCGTGCTCAAGGCGCGTGACACCTACGAGATCATGCGGGCTGAAGACGTCGGCTGGGCGGCCAACAAGATCGTGCTCGGCAAGCTGTCGGGGCGCAACGCCTTCAAGCAGCGGCTGAACGATCTCGGCATCGAAATGGAATCAGAAGCGGAAATCAACACCGCGTTCGTGAAGTTCAAAGAGCTTGCCGACCGCAAGAGCGACATCTTCGACGAAGACATTCTGGCGCTGGTGATGGACGAATCCGCAACAGCCGAACATGAGCACTACCGGTTGCTCGCGCTGTCGCAGCATTCGGAAATGGGTGCACGCCCGCACGCCAGCGTGGCCTTCGCGGCCGGGCCGGTCGAGCACCACGCCGAAAGCGATGGCAATGGGCCGGTCGATGCGAGCCTGAAGGCGATCGAGTCGAAGCTGCAAAGTGGGGCCGAAATGCTGCTGTATTCGGTCAATGCCATCACCTCGGGCAGCACAGAATCTCAAGGCGAGGTGACAGTTCGCTTGCAGCATGGCGGGCGAATTGTCAATGGTGTGGGTGCTGATCCGGACATCGTCGTCGCGTCGGCCAAGGCCTATCTCGCGGCGTTGAACAAGTTGCACAGCAAGATCGAGCGCGTTGCGGCCCAGGGTTGAGGTTTGTGACGATCCTGACAGATCGCTCGTGGTGACTTGAGGAACAGCGCCTAAGTTTCTGATCTTGTGCGCTTTTTTTCTTTCACCTACACTCGCAACAGCGAGAACGCAGGGGCGATTTGTGACAGATTTCAAGAAATGTGTGTCCGTTGGCCTGATGGCGATGTTGTTGGCGCTCGGCGCGCCAAATCTGGCCACGGCTGCGGTGCACAAGGCGATCAAGAAGCCGCTGCACGTCAAGGCAAACGCAAAGGTCAAGGCCAAGCAACACGCGGTCGCCGGCAAGCATGTCGTTGTTCGCAAGGGCAAGCACATCGTTCGGGTGGCAGCCGTCCTGATACAGCCAGCGCGACCGTCATTCGGGCAAGCGTATGGCTTGCACGCCACCGCCGACGAACTCGAACTCAAGTCCAGCGTGGCCCTGGTTCTGGACCAGGACACCAAAGAAATCTTGTTCAGCAAGAATTCGCAGGCCGTGTTGCCGATCGCGTCGCTCACCAAGTTGATGACGGCCTTGGTTGTTGCCGAGGCCAAGCTTCCGCTGGATGAAGTCTTGACCGTTACGCAGGACGATGTGGACACCGAGAGAGGCAGCCGCTCGCGGCTGATGGTTGGCACGCAATTGACGCGCGAAGAAATGCTTCATCTCGCCTTGATGTCGTCTGAAAACCGGGCCGCTCACGTGCTGGGCCGCAGTCATCCGGGCGGCCTGGGCGTGTTCGTCGCGGCCATGAATCGAAAGGCGGCTCAATTGGGCATGCTGGACACCCGATACGCCGAACCCACGGGGCTGTCCAGCAGCAACCAGTCCAGCGCTCGCGACTTGGCAACCTTGGTCAATGCCGCGTACCAGCACCGCATCATTCGCGAACTCTCGACCTCGCTGGAATATCAGGTGGCGATCGGAGACCGACAGGTTCAGTACCGCAATACGAACGTCCTGGTGCGCAGCCCCGCGTGGGAGATCGGCCTGCAAAAGACGGGCTACATCTCAGAGGCGGGGCGTTGCCTGGTGATGCAGGCAAAGATGGCGGGGCGGCATTTGATCATGGTGTTTCTGGACTCGAGCGGGAAGTACTCTCGCCTGGGCGACGCCGAACGCGTGCGCAAGTGGATCACCGAAGCGCCTTCAACCGTGCGGCCCCTGGCGGCATTGCCGAAGGTGACGTCCTGATTCAACGGGTCGAGGCGGTGACAGGCAAGGCGAGGCGACGATGGCCGCCGTCATGCCTTGATGCGGTAGCCCAGCGCAGATGAAATCTGGGTGGCCGTGGACTTCAGCCGCTCCAGCCAGGCTTCCTCAAGCCGATCCGCAGGCGATGAAATCGACAGGCCAGCAACGAGCCGGCCCTGGTCGTCGAGGATCGCCGCAGCCATGCAGCGCACCCCGAGTTCGAGTTCCTCATCGTCTCGCGCGGTGCCGTATTGCAAGACTTTTGCCAATTCGCGCTCCAGCGTCGGCAGGTCGGTGATGCTGTTTTTGGTGTGGCCGGCCAGGCCTGTGCGAGTCGCGTAGGCACGCACACGCTGCACGTCGTCGTGCGCCAAGAACAGCTTGCCCACCGATGTCAGATGCAAAGGTGCGCGCCCGCCAATCGCGCGCACCACCTGCATGCCAGAGCGTTCGCTGTAAGTGCGTTCGATGTAGACGATCTCGTCTCCTTGCCGCATCGACAGGTTCACCGGTTGGTGCGTCAGCTTGTGCAACTCGCGCATCGGGCCAAGGGCGGCCTCGCGCACGTCCAGCCTGGCCTTGACCAGATTGCCCAGCTCAAGCAGGCGCATCCCCAGCCGGTAGCTTCCGGCGGCAGGGCGGTCGACATAGCGGCCGATGGTCAGGTCGTTCAGGATCCGATGTGCAGTCGAAGGATGCAGGCCCGTCTGTTCGCTGATGATCTTCAGCGACACCGGATCCTGGTATGTCGCCAGGACATCGATCAACGCGAAGCAACGTTCCAGCACCTGTATGGTCGGTGGCTTGGCTTCTTGGTTCTTCATGATTCCATTCTCACCCAGTTCAGCTAAATTTTGTATGGCGAAAATTGTCTTTGCATTCTGGAAGTCTGTTCGCGTTCTGGACGGGTTGGCAGCCCGTCTCGTTTTCTCAGTCGCTGGTGCGGCCTGCGTGGTGTCGGCCGCAGCGTCCACCGAAATCGCGCCAGGCACAGTCGTCCCTGTCGCAACAGCCGCCTCGGGCCATCTGCCGGCCAGAGCCTGGGTGAACGCGCCCCGAACAGCGGGCCGATTGACGTCGGCCGAGTTGGGCTTGGTGATCAACACCGCCGACCCGTATTCGGTTGAAGTCGGTGAGTTCTATGCGGCTGCGCGCAAGCTGTCTGCAGCCCAGGTGCTGCGCGTCGAGTTGCCGGTGAAGGCCGTGCTGACGCCGGAAGAGTTCGCCATGCTGGCCGCAAAGATCGACGCGCACTTCGGCGAGCGCACGCAGGCCCTCGCGCTGGCCTGGACGGTGCCGTATGCGGTCAACTGCAACTCGATCACCGGCGCGCTGGCGCTGGGCTTCGATGCCGCGCTGTGTGCGCACTCTTGTGCGCCTTCGCGGCTTTCGCGCTACTTCAATTCGGCCACCACCAAGCCGCACCGCGATCTGAAAATCCGGCCGTCGATGCTGCTGGCCGCGCACGACGTGGTTGGTGCCAAGGCATTGATCGAGCGCGGTGTGTCCTCCGACCGAACGCTTGGACTGCGCGGCGCACCGCCCGTGCATGCGCATTACCTCGCCACCAACGACCGTGCCCGCAGCGTGCGCGCAGCGCTGTTCCCGCCACCCGGCCTGCTTCGACGCGAAGGCATCGAGGTGCATGTCGACACGCAACAGGCGCTGGAAGGGGCGTCGCGCCTGTTGCTGTACGAAACCGGACTGCCACGCGTCGACAAGCTCGACACGCTGAATTGGGTGCCGGGCGCGGTGGCCGATCACCTGACTTCGTTCGGCGGCCAACTCGACGCCAAGAGCGGGCAGATGAGCGTGCTGGAGTGGATCGGCTCCGGTGCCACCGCCAGTTACGGCAGCGTGTCTGAGCCGTGCTCGCATGTGCAGAAGTTTCCGCATCCGCAGTTGCTGCTGCTGCATTACATGCAGGGCAGCACAGTGATCGAGGCGTACTGGAAAAGCGTGGCCTGGCCGCAGCAAGGGGTGTTCGTTGGCGAACCGCTGGCCGCGCCGTTCGCGCGGCAGTGAATCGGCCCCGTGCGGAATCAGCCGATCAACCGCGCCGCCGCAATGCCCGAGCGCACAGCGCCTTCCAGGGTGGCGGGGTAGGGGCCGCTGACGTAGTCGCCGGCTGCCAGCAAATCCGGCGCGATCAAGGCTTCGGGCCGTTGCAAGGCGGGTGTGCAGCGAAACGTCGCGCGCTTTTCGGTCAGCAGTTTCACGATTTGAAGCGGCCCCTGAAGGCTGGACTTCAACGTCGAACGAGCCTGTGCCAAGGTGGCCGCCAGCGTGGCCTCGGTGCCGCGCTCGACCCACGGCGCTGCACCGCTGATCACGAAGGCCAGCAAACCCGGCGGGCCGCCCAGCGCACCCAGGTCGAAAACGAACTGGGCCGGTGCCAGCGTGGGGTCTGATCGCAGCGACAGCATCGGGCGCGGCAGCCGCGTATTTTCACTTCGCAGGTACACGGTGACGATGGGTTCATAGCGCAGCGCCGCTGCCGCCTGCGCCCATTCAGGGTTCAGCTCGGTCGCCAGCCGTGCCGCTTCGCCCGGCGGAGTGGCCAACACGACATGCGAAAACGCTGCGCCGTCGACCTGCCACTGGTCGCCGGAACGCGCGATTTGCTCGACCCTCGAAGTCAGCCTCAGCACGGCACCCGCACGGGTCAACCAAGCGGCTGCGGGCTGCGGGATCAGCGCGCTCAACCGCAGTTGCGGCAGCATCAAATCGGCCGAACCCGGGCCGGCGAACAAGGCGTCGCGCAGCACGCGCAAAAATACGCGGGCGCTGGCCTGGGTCGACGGGGTGTTCAGCGCGGCGATGCACAGCGGGTCGATCAGCTCATGCCGCACCGACGCGGGCAGGCCGGCTGTCAGCTCAGCGACGCTCAGCGCGGGCGCGCACCGAAAGCCGCGCAGCATCCAGCCGCTGGCATGCACCAGCAAGCGCAGCCGCTCGCCCCAGGTCCAGCCGCCGTGTGCCAGCACGCCACGCGCGAAGGCCAGGCTGGCGTTGCCTGGCGGCAGCTGCAGGCCCAGGCCGTTGGGCCCGACGAGAGCGAGCGGTGTGCGCACGAAGGCCTGAGCCGTGTCCACGCCCACCGTCTTCATCAGCCGCAGCGTTTCGGTGTACGCACCGATCAAGATGTGTTGGCCGTTGTCGAGTTCGAAGCCGTCGACATCGACGCGGCGGGCGCGGCCACCGAGTTGCGGTGCCATCTCGAACAGCGTGACGCGGTGGCCGCTTCGGGTCGCTTCGACGGCAGCGGCCAGGCCCGCCCAGCCGCCGCCGACCACAGCCACCGTCTTTGCCTGTGTCGTCACCGCCCGCGCCAATTGGTGCGCATGGCAATCCACAGCTTGCGCAGCGGCGTCAGCGAGGTGCGTTGGTGCAGCACCTGGAATCCGTCGGCCTCGATCTCGCGCAGCAGCGTGCGGTAGATGTTGGCCATCATCAGGCCGGGTTTCTGTGCGCTGCGGTCTGCGCTGGGCAGCAAGGCGAAGGCATCGTCGTAGCAGCGATGCGCACGCTCGGCCTGGAACTTCATCAGCGCCGTGAAGCGGTCGCTGTAGCCGTGCGGTGCCGCGCGCGCGAGCACCTCGCTGGCCTTCACCTCGAAGCGCTGAAGCTCGCTGACCGGCAGGTAGATGCGACCGCGCCGAGCGTCGTCGCCCACATCGCGAATGATGTTGGTGAGTTGCATCGCCAGGCCCAGTTGATGAGCGTACTGCAGGGTCGTGTCGCTGCTGCGCCCGAAGATGCTGGCCGCCACCTCGCCCACCACGCCCGCCACCAGATGGCAGTAGCGGGCCAGCCCGGCGAAGTCGAGAAAGCGGGTCTGGTCCAGGTCCATCTGGCAGCCGTCGATCACCGCCAACAGGTGCGTTGCCTGAATGCCGTAGGCAGCGCTGTGCGGCATCAGCGCCTTCATCACCGGGTGACTGGGAGAGCCGCTGAACGCCGACGCCACTTCCTTGCGCCACCAGGCCAGTTTGGTGGCCGCCACGCGGGGGTCGGTGGTTTCGTCCACCACGTCGTCCACCTCGCGGCAGAAGGCATAAAACGCGGTGATGGCAGCGCGCCGGGGCGGGGGCAAGAACAGAAAGGCGTAATAGAAACTTGAGCCACTTCTAGCAGCCTTGTCTTGCACGTACTGCTCAGGCGTCATGCCGCCTCCCGCCGCGTGGACAGGGTGCCGGGCTGCATGCGCCAGGCGCGCCAAAGCAGCACTGGCACGTCGAACCCGTGCAAGCTGGGGCGCGCCGACAAGCAGCCGAAATTCATCTGCTCGATCCGCTCAAGAATGCGCAGGCCGCCTTGCACCACCAGCCGCAGCTCCCAGCCGGCGCGGCCCGGTATGGCATGCACCAGCGGTGCGCCTTGCCGCATCAGCGTGCGCGCCCAGTCCACGGCATCGGCGACGAGCGCACGCGTATCGGTGTCGTCTTGGCGCGCCAGGACACGCTGCGGATCGACCCCGTGCCGCTTGCAGTCGGCCAGCGTCAGGTACAGGCGGCCGTTTACCGTGTCCACGCTCAGGTCTTGCCAGAAATTGGCCAGTTGCAGGGCGGTGCAGATCGCGTCTGACCGGTTCAGCGACAGTGCGTCGTTCACGCCGTACAGATGCAGCAGCAAACGCCCCACGGGGTTCGCCGAGCGGCGGCAATAGTCCAGCAGTTCGGCGCGATCCGGGTACCGGTGCTGAACCACGTCTTGCGCGAAAGCGCTGAGCAAATCGTGCAGCAGCGGCACGGGCAACCGGTGCTCGACAAGCATTTTCGACAGCGGCACAAACACCGCCGCCCAGCGTGGCGAAGGCGCGTCGCCAGCCACCACCGCGTCGAGGTCCCGCCGGTAGTCGGCCAGGTCGGCCAGGCGTTGTGCGGGCGCGGCAACCCCCTCGTCGGCCAGGTCGTCGGCCGTGCGCGCGAAGCCGTAGATCGCCGTCACGGCGGGGCGCAGCCGAGGCGGGCAAAGCACCGACGCGACGGGGAAGTTTTCGTAGTGGTTCACGCTCACGCTGCGCATTGTCCACGGTGACAGCTTGTACTGTTTGCAACGCTTGCGCCGCGGCGTGGGCTGCAATTGACAAGCCGGCGTCGGCCCACCTATATTACTGACCAGTCAGTCAGTTGTTGGCCGATCGAAGCAGTCAGTCGAGGTATTTCATGCGCCCAACCGTGTCCATCGCCCTGTGGGTCGCGCTCGCCCTGGCGGCCTGCTTCGCCAGCACCTGGCCACCTGCGCGGCAGCTTGCCGGCCGGTGTCGTCGGCCCTTCTTTCAACGACGAGTTCGGTGATGTGTATGGCACGATTTACTCTCTGTCAGCCGACGGCTTTAGCTACGAAGAGCTGAAGCAGCATGCCGACCGCGTGCGCCAGCGCCTGCTGAAGGTGAAAGACGTCAACAAGGTCGAAATCTTCGGGGCCCAGGACGAAAAAATCGTCATCGAGGTTTCGCAACACCGGCCCGCTCGGTGGGCGAGTTCGTGGGCGTGCTGATCGAGGCGGTGTCGATCGTGCTGGTGGTCAGCTTCGTCAGTCTGGGCCTGCACTTCAAGCCGGGCTCGTGGAAGTTCACGATCGACTGGCGCCCCGGCATGGTGGCGGGCATCACGATTCCGCTGGTGCTGGCCATCACCTTCGTGACCATGTACTACTGGGGCGTGGGCCTGCACAAGATTTCACTTGGCTCGCTGATCATCGCGCTGGGTCTGTTGGTGGACGACGCCATCATGGGCGGACTGGTGGTGGCCACCGTGCTGATGCTGCTGGCGCTGCCGGCCATGTACGCCGCCTGGTTCCGCGTCAAACCGCCGTCCGACGACCGGTTGGCACGAGCCAGCTAAAATACGGGGCGGTTGAATTGAAGCCTGGAAAAAAGGTTTCAGAAGTATCAGACGAATAGGCGTTGCCTCGGCGACCCCGCTGTCCTGTTAGCAGTGCCTGAACCCCGCGCGGGTGGCGAAATTGGTAGACGCACCAGGTTTAGGTCCTGACGCCAGCGATGGTGTGGGGGTTCGAGTCCCCCCCCGCGCACCACACAAATCGGCAACGAAACGAGAGAATCTTTTTGATCATGGCTGTGACTGTTGAAACCCTTGAGAAGCTAGAGCGCCGCATCACGCTGACGCTGGCTGCCGCCACCATCAACTCCGAGGTCGCTTCGCGCCTCAGGAAGCTCTCGCGCACGGTAAAAGCCGATGGCTTTCGCCCCGGCAAGGTGCCGATGAGCGTGGTGGCGCAGCGCTATGGCTACTCGGTTCACTCCGAGGTCATGAACGACAAGGTCGGCCAGGTGTTTTCGCAAGCTGTCAGCGAAGCCAATCTGCGGGTTGCAGGTGCGCCGCGGATCACCGAAAAAGAGGGCACGTCCGAAGCCGAAGAAATGTCTTTCGACGCGACCTTCGAGGTCTATCCCGAGGTCAAACTCGGCGACCTGAGCGTGGCCGAAGTCGAGCGTGTGTCCACCGTAGTGACCGACGCGGCAATCGACAAGACATTGGACATTCTGCGCAAGCAGCGCCGCACGTTCGCGCAGCGAGCAGCAACCGAGGGCGCTGAAGAAGGCGATCGCATCAGCATCGACTTCGAAGGCAAGATCGACGGTGTGCCCTTCGACGGCGGCAAGGCCGAAGGCTTCCAGTTTCTGATCGGCGAAGGGCAGATGCTGGAGGCTTTCGACAAGGCCGTGCGCGGAATGAAATCTGGTGAATCCAAGACGTTCCCACTGCAGTTTCCTGACGACTACCAGAGCAAGGACGTGGCCGGCAAAGAGGCCGATTTCCTGGTCACGATCAAGAAGATCGAAGTCCAGAACCTGCCCGAAGTGAATGAAGCCTTTGCCAAGTCTCTGGGCATCAAGGAAGGCACGGTCGACGGCCTGCGCGCAGACGTGAAGCGCAACCTGGAACGTGAGGTCAAATTCCGCGTGCTGGCGCGCAACAAGGCGGCGGTGATGGGGGCGCTGGTGAAGGCAGCCGAGCTCGATGTGCCCAAGTCCCTGGTCAACAGCGAAGTCGAACGCATGGTGGAAAGTGCCCGCGCCGACTTGAAGAAGCGCGGCGTCAAGGACGCAGACACGGCCCCGATTCCATCTGAGGTATTTCAGCCGCAAGCCGAGCGCCGGGTGCGTCTTGGTTTGGTGGTGGGCGAGCTGGTGCGCACCAACAACCTGCAGGCCAAGCCAGACCAACTGCAAGCGCACATCGAGGAAATGGCGCAGAGCTACGAAAAGCCGTCCGAGGTCGTGCGCTGGTACCTGGGTGACCGCCAGCGCATGGCAGAAGTAGAGGCCGTGGTGACCGAGAACAACGTGGCCAACTTCGTCCTCAGCCAAGCCAAGGTCACCGACAAGGTGCTGCCATTTGACGAGTTGATGGCGGCCTGATTCGCGTGCTGCCCGTGCAAGGCACCGTGCCCTGTGGCCGGTGCCTTTGGCATTTCTGCAAGCCGTCACTTGCGACGACATAATTCGA
>JAYVCL010000099.1:0-6787 GCA_043749975.1 Burkholderiales bacterium | reverse complement strand
GGCGAACTGGTACTGCTGACCCAAAGTAGCTGGTCACGGCATTCAGTCAACGGTGTGCTTTCGCTGGCAAAGCTGACATGGCTTTGGCGGAATTCCGCCAACGTCCCCCGAGCGCCGGTCGCCGAACCTGTGCCAAGATTCAGCTCATCCATGTACGGAAGCACGGATTCGAAGTGAAGCGACCTCCGATAGACCGAGACATCCTGAATTGCATCTACGAGATGTACCTGCCCGCGTACGAAGAGCGAGTCAAGGACGACTCCATGGGCGACCAGAAGATCTACCTACCCATCGACATCAGGGCAGTTGCCCAGAGGCTGGAGTGCTCAGAACATCTACTGTTCGGCCAGATTTACTACCACCTCGATTTCAAGCACAGGTACGCGCAGGACAACGGTGCAAAGGTTCATCTGTTCTCGATGAAGGTAGGGAACGAGCGGCACGTGATCAATATGCCGTACCTTGTCGCGATCCTGGCTGGCCTGAACTCGGAACACGGTAAGACGTGGTGGTCGATTCGCATTGCGATCGGGGCAGCGTGCATTTCGTTCGCCTCGCTCATCGCGACGATTCTCAAGAGTGACCAACACGCAGTACCGATGTCCATCGTATCGTCAGCGGCCACTTCGGCGGCTCACGCGGCTTCGGTGCCCGCAAGTCAGCCATCCATGGTCGCATCAGCCGTCACTGCTGCGGCGTCGCACGCCGCTTCAGCGACTCTGCCAGTTGCGCATGCGGCGGCGTCCGCATGGGCGATCACCAACGATGCGATCGCGAATTCGGGAGCCACGATCTTCGGCTCGTTGGCTGGTGCGTTCGTGGGTGCGTTGGGAGCGTACTACTTCCAGTTGGGAATCGCGAAGAAGCATGAACGCAGGGCAGCAGAGATGGCGGCCCATCGAACGATGTTCTCGCTACTCCAGCAAATGAACACGCTGGTGCTGATTCAGCGGGACTTCGTTCACGCACACGCCGAGAATCCCGCGCGCTTTCTCGCAATTCCTGGCACGATGCCTTTCGATCCAGAGCGTGATGCCCTTGATCTCTCGACTCTGTCGTACTTGCTCGACAAAGGCGAAGGACGCCACGTCCTGTACGGGTTCTACATGGCCCAAGAGAACTACAGGGAAGTCTTGCGAACGTGGAACGACCGTTCGTTGATGCATCGGAACGAAGCTCAGCCGAAGCTAGCAGCCGCTGGTTTCGAGGGAGAGGCAGAAGTCACGTTGGCCGACCTCAAGAGAATTCTCGGCGCACAGCTAGTGGGCTCCCTGATTAACAGCACTGAAAATTGCATCCGCCTGCTCAAGGACTCTTTCCAACTGCTTGCGAAGAGCAAGATCGAATTGCGTGCATACCTCGTAAAGAGATTTGGACATGGCGACTTCACCGATTTCGAGATCGATGAGAACTTCGGACTGGATCAGCCATACGTTCAGCGCGATCTGATCAACACGCCCAATCCGACGTAACCCGTGATTTCGCTGTGCCTCCAACGAACGGGTACCAGAGCTAACTCGGGCGGCTAGTGCCTATACCGGCGATACAGCTAGGTTGGCCGCTAAAGTTCTGCAAGAGCAAGTTGCGACGGAGCTACGGGTGTGCAGTATTCGAGCGGGATGGTTGGTTTCCAGCGGAAGCGGCCACTCGGTCAGTTCGATCGACCGGCAGCAGTCCTTCAGCATGATCGCAAGGTTGCCCAATGGCAGCTGTCGGCGAGCTCTGCGAACGGGTAGTCCCGGCCAGTTGCGGACGTTCGTCAAAGTCTCGTAGACCAGACATCCGGCGCCTCGTCCAGCACCAATCGAGGGGCAACATCTTCAGGGCCGTCCCTGACCCTCAATCTGGCGCGGACAGGCACAATGATCCACCCTAACCGTCATCTTTTTCATACCTTCCCGTGGCCAGCTCCGACCAACTCAAGGCGCTCATCAAGTCGCACATCAGTCGCGACGATGGACAATTCTTGTCCGTCGCGATGCAGGTAGCCGCGCATGAAGCGAAGTTGGGCCATGGCAAGCTTGCCGAAGAGCTCCGCGAGATGATCGATGCGGCCAAGGCTCGGATTGGCCAAGACGCCTCGGGCAAACTGGTCGCCATCGGCAGCGCAGCCAAGCCGCGCGGCGAGCTGGCCAGCCTGCTGACGGTGTCTCATCCTGCGAACCGGCTGGGTGACATGGTGCTGGACGAAGTCGCTTCGAACCAGCTTCAGCGAGTGCTCAAGGAGCAGCGCCAGCTGGCCCGCATCAAGGAACACGGACTGGCGCCGCGCCGCAAGCTCCTGCTGGTCGGCCCACCCGGCACCGGCAAAACGATGACGGCTTCTGCCCTGGCGGGTGAACTGGGTATCCCGCTGTTCCTGGTTCGGCTCGATTCGCTGATCACGAAATTCATGGGCGAAACGGCCTCGAAACTTCGTCAGGTATTCGACGCGGTGACCGATATTCGCGGCGTCTATTTTTTCGATGAGTTTGACGCCATCGGATCACAGCGCGGTATGGCGAACGACGTGGGCGAGATTCGCCGGGTGCTGAACAGTTTTCTGCAGATGATTGAGCAGGACACTTCGAACAGCCTGATCATCGCCGCGACGAATCACGGAGAGATTCTCGACTACGCGCTTTTCCGACGGTTCGACGACGTGGTGGAGTACCACATTCCATCGCCAGCGCAAGCCGCAGACCTGATTCGCTCGCGCCTCGGCCGCTTCGCGCCCAAGCCATTCCGCAAGGACGCGCTTCTTGGGCAGGTTGAAGCTCTGAGTCATGCCGAGATTTGTAGGGCGGTTGACGCAGCCATCAAGCACGCGATCCTGCAGGACCACACGAAAGTGCAACCAGCTGAGCTGGGGCGCGCGTTAGAGGAGCGCCGTCTCATCAGTGCAAAGCTGACACAGAACACAAAGCACTCGTCCACCCATGCCGGATCAACCCCAGGATAGGCGCCCACATCTCGTCCTGTCGAACACGTCGGCGGCGCAGGCGTTCACCGCGCCTTCGTCCGGCGGCGGTGGACCGACCGAAGTGCCCGTGCCCGACCGCGCGCAGCACGGCACTTCGCTGAAAGCCCAACTCGTCGCACTGAAGTCAGTTTCGATTGCGGTGGTCGCTGCCCAGCAAGAACAGGGGCTCGAAAGTGGCCTGGGCCTCCAAGTTCAGTTCGCCGGCATACCGGACATTGCCCTCGCTTTTGAAAGCCTCGGCAGCGAGATTGGGAAGGACGCTCGGAAGAAGATCGAGGTGCTGAGCATCCGCACCGAAGCGGGTACGACGTACGCCAATGTCTTCGTCCCTGACGGGAAGCTCGATCATTTCGAGAAGTACGTCGAGGACTACCTGGCCGACCGCAAGAAGGCGAACGGCGACTCCTCCGATCACCACGCGCTGCTGAACACGATCTCGTCCATCCGCCGCGCCGAAGTTCGGGCGATGTGGACCGACGATCCAGCCTTGCTTCCGCATGATGCCTCCGAGCCATTCTGGTGGGAGATCTGGTTGCCGGTGCGGGGCAACCGCAACGCGGTGGTCGCAGATTTCCGCAAGCTGGCCAGCCTCGCCGAGTGCCAGGTTGCCGAGCACCAGATCAACTTCCCCGAGCGGACCGTCGTTTTGATGTACGGCTCGCAACAGCAGTTCTCGACATCTGTGATGACACTGAACTGCGTGGCCGAATTGCGCCGAGCAAAGGAAACTGCCGCCTTCTTCGACGGCTTGGAGCCGGAAGAGCAGCAGGAGTGGGCCGAGGAAGCCCTCGCTCGATTGACGGTCGCCTCTGACGAAGATGGAACGCCTCGGGTGTGCCTGCTCGACTCGGGCGTGAATCGCGGTCATCCTCTTCTGTCACCCTTCATCGCCACCGCCGACCTTCACACTGTCAATCCGGCGTGGGGCGTCGACGACACCGCGAACCATGGCACCGGTCTCGCCGGCTTGGTGGCGCTGGGCGATCTGGCGGATGCACTTGCATCAAATGGGCCGCTTGTCGGCTCTCATCGCCTGGAGTCGGTCAAGCTCACGCCAGAGCAAGGCGCCAATGCCGATGACTCCCGGCAACATGGGTACCTGTTTGCCGAGGCAGTGGGTCGCCCGGAGGTCAGCGCGCCAAAACGCCCAAGGGTCTTCACGTCGGCAGTCACGTCGAGCGACGACCGGGATCGTGGACGCCCCTCCGCTTGGTCGGCCACGGTGGACCGGCTGGCCAGTGACTACGACGGCGACGGGCAGTTTCCCCGCCTGTTCGTGCTGTGCGCGGGCAACACCGAAGATCCCCAGGCATGGAACAGGTACCCCGCGAGCTTGAGCACCAATGGCGTTCGCGACCCTGGGCAGGCTTGGAACGCGCTCACCGTTGGTGCCTTCACGGAAAAGGTCGTCATCACCGAAGCCAACGCCCAAGACTCGGTGCCGGTGGCGCCACTGGGTGGCCTCAGCCCCTACACCAGCACGTCTGCGACTTGGGAGCCAGCGTGGCCCTTGAAACCCGACGTGGTCTTTGAAGGCGGCAACGTAGGAAAGGATGTGCGCGGCGCGATCGGCCTCCACAGCCTGCATCTGCTGTCCACGAACAACCTGCCGCTGGAGCGACTCTTCACGACGACCAATGCCACCAGTGCGGCGTCGGCACTTGGTGCCCGGATGGCCGCGCAGTTAATGGCGTCCTACCCGGCGCTGCGCCCCGAGACCATTCGAGCGCTGATCGTGCACTCCGCCGACTGGACAGTCGCAATGCGCGCCGTCTACTTGCCAGGCAATGGCAATGGCAACGCGAGCAAGGCCGAGTACGTACGCATGATTCGACATTGCGGGTGGGGAGCGCCGAGCCTTGAGCGGGCCTTGTGGAGTGCGGGTAACTCGCTGACCCTGGTAGTAGAGGACATGGTGCGCCCGTTCCAAAAATTCACGGGCAAGCCCATCAGCAGCCGCGACATGAATCTCCATTCGCTGCCCTGGCCGAAGCAGGAGTTGCTTGCGTTGCCGCCGGCCACCAACGTCGAGATGTGCGTGACCCTGTCCTACTTCGTCGAGCCGAACCCTTCGGCGCGAGGCACGACGTCGAAGTTCCACTACGCATCGCACCGACTTCGCTTTGATGTTCAACGGCCGCTTGACGCGACAACCGAGGATTTCGTCGCCCGCATCAATGCCGCCGTCGAACGCGAAGACGATGGCGACCCGACCGATCCAAAGGACCCAGACTGGGTCCTTGGGGATCGGCAGCGGCATCGCGGCTCGCTGCACAAAGACATCTGGCGAGGCACGGCAGCCGAACTGGCCAACCGTGGCTTCATTGCCGTCTACCCCGCCAAGGGCTGGTGGCGCACCCGACCGGCCCAAGAACGCTACAACTTGCCAGCCCGCTACAGCCTCATCGTCTCGATCCGCACCCCGGAGACGGACGTTGACCTTTACACGCCGATTGCTCAAAAGGTGGCCGCACAGGCGGCCGTGCCAGTCGTTGTGAACATCTGATCGAACCTGCGGAACTAGGAACCGATTGCTGATCGCGTGGTGCGTGCTGAAGCTCGCAGCATTCGAGGCAGTGAGCGCTCGAACGCTATGAGTTTGGTTGTCCGCTCCTCATAGAGCTGCATGGCAGCTCCGGGTCGTCAGCGCCAGTTCGCGAATTTCGGATGCAGCCGTTCAGCCGCGATCTTGTCCCGGTCGGCAGTTGCCACCCGCGAACGACCGCTGTCGCCCTCTCTGAATTGCTCGACGGCGTCGGCGAAGGTCAAGTTCCAAGGTGGACCGGTCGTTCGCTCAGAAAACCGCCACGGGCTCCTTTGGGTCGATTGCGGTCACGCGCCGACCACCGCCCCGCCTACCTCGGCCCCACCCCCCGCAACACCACCGCCTGCACATTCGCCACCGTCTGCTCGAAGAACGCCGGGTTCGCCAGCGTCTGCCCCGTCAGTGCCTCCACCTGCACCGCGAAATCGGCGTAGTGCTGGGTGGTGGCCCACAGCATGAACAGCAGGTGCTGCGGGTCGACCGGCGCCAGGCGCCCGGCGTCAATCCAACTCTGGATCACGGCAGATTTCTGCTCCACCAGGTCACGCAGTTCGCGACCGAGTTCGTCGCGCAACAGCGGCGCGCCCTGGACAATCTCGAGGCAGAACAGGCGCGACGCGTCCGGGTTGTCGCGCGACGCGGCGAGCTTGCGGCGGATGTAGTCGCCGATCACGCGCTGCGGGTCCTGCTCGGCGCTGAACTCGCGCAGCGGCGCAAGCCAGACCTGCAGCAGGTCGCGCAGCACGCAAACGTACAGCTCTTCCTTGTTCACGAAGTAGTACAGCAGGTTGCTCTTCGATACGCCGGCGCGTGCCGCGATCTGGTCCACGCTGGTGCCGTGCAAGCCGTAGCGCGAGAACAGCCCGAGCGCCGCATGCAGCACGGCCGTGCGCTTGTCCGCAACCGGCGCGGCGATCTTCTTTCGGGTCACGGCTGGCGGCCTCGTTCGGGTGGTTGAGCGATCAGTCTCGCCCGCGACTCGGTATTTGTCCATATGGTCAAACTGGCATGCGGGTTGCATTCTTGAGGGTGAATGGTGGACGCACGCCGCGTTCGGGTGCATAAACCGGATCTCGTCGGATGACAGCAAGGAGTCTCGTCATGGCTGAAATGAAGATCAACGGTGACCGTTTGTGGGCCAGCCTGATGACGATGGCGAAGATCGGCGCCACGCCGAAGGGTGGCGTCTGCCGCCTGGCGCTGACCGACCTCGACCGCGACGGCCGCGACCTGTTCGTCACATGGTGCAAGGAGGCCGGCTGCAGCATCAAGATCGACCA
>JAYVCL010000098.1:0-6413 GCA_043749975.1 Burkholderiales bacterium | reverse complement strand
GCCTGGCACAAGCTGCGCGACGACCCGATCCTGAAGTTCCTGATCGTGGCACTCTCGTTCTACGGCATGGCCACCTTCGAGGGGCCGATGATGTCGATCAAGACGGTCAACGCACTGAGCCACTACACCGACTGGACCATCGGCCACGTGCATGCCGGCGCGCTCGGCTGGGTCGGCCTGATGACGATCGGCACGCTGTACTACATGGTGCCGCGCATGTTCGGCCAAACGCGCATGTACAGCGTCAAGGCGATCGAACTGCACTTGTGGATCAGTACGCTGGGCATCGTGCTGTACATCGCCGCGATGTGGATGGCCGGCGTGATGCAGGGCCTGATGTGGCGCGCGGTGAACACCGACGGCACGCTGGTGTACAGCTTCGTCGAGAGCGTGAAAGCCACCTTCCCGTTCTACGTGATCCGCCTCGCTGGTGGGGCGCTGTACCTGGGCGGCATGGGCGTGATGGTGTGGAACGTCTTCAAGACCGCGCAAGCCGGCCAATACGTGCCGGTTCGCATCCCGACTTCGCCCACTTCGCCCACCACAGCGCACGGCGGTGTGCCGAGCCCGGCCTGAACCACGGAGCCATCAGATGATCGAGCCGCAAGCCAAGTCCGCCCGCTTCTCGCACGAGAAGATCGAGACCAACAACTTCCTGATGATCGTGTTGATCCTGCTCGTGGTGGCGGTGGGCGGCATCGTCGAGATCGTGCCGCTGTTCTTCCAGCGCTCCACCACCGAGGCGGTGCCAGGCCTGAAGCCGTACACGGCGCTGCAGCTCGCGGGCCGCGACATCTACACCCGCGAGGGTTGCTACAACTGTCACTCACAAATGATCCGCCCGCTGCATGCCGAGACCTTGCGCTATGGCCACTACTCGATGGCCGGCGAGTTCGTGTACGACCACCCGTTTCAATGGGGCAGCAAGCGCACCGGGCCCGACCTGCACCGTGTCGGCGCCAAGTACAGCGACGAGTGGCATCGCATCCACCTGATCAACCCGCGCGATCTGGTGCCCGAATCGAACATGCCGGCCTACCCGTGGCTGCTGGCGGCGAAAGTCGACGACGAAAGCATCGGCGCCCACATGACCGGCCTGCGCCGGGTCGGCGTGCCGTACAGCGACGCCGCGATCGCCAAGGCAGCCGACGAGGTGCGCGGCAAGACCGAGCTCGATGCGCTGGTGGCCTACCTGCAGGTGCTCGGCACCAGCATCAAGTGAAGGAGGTTGTGATGGATGTGAACGAGCTTCGAGTCGCCGTGACCGTGTTGTCGTTCATCGCCTTCATCGGCATCGTCGCGTGGGCTTGGTCGCGCCGCAACATGGCGCGCTTCGACGAGGCGGCGCAGTTGCCGTTCGTGGCTGAAAGCGCTGGCCCCGAGCCGAAGGGAACGCGGTCATGAGCGACTTTTTCAGCGGCGGCTGGTCGATCTTCGTCGGTGTGGCCACGCTGCTAGGGCTGCTGGCGTGCCTGTGGTTGTTGTTCATCGCAGCCAAACGCCAGCCGATGGCCGCCGACAACAGCACCGGCCACGTGTTCGACGAAGACCTGGTCGAGATGAACAACCCGCTGCCGCGCTGGTGGATGATCTTGTTCGTCTTGACGGTGCTGTTTTCGTTCGGCTATGTGGCGGTGTTTCCGGGCCTGGGCAGCCTGCCGGGGCAGTTTGGCTGGACCAGCCAAAACCAGTTGGAAGCCGAACAGCAAGCCGCCAACGCGGCGATGGCGAAGGCCTATGCCGGCTTCAACGGCCTGCCCGCCGCCGAGTTGAGCCACAACCCGAAAGCGATGGCCATCGGCGAGCGCCTGTTCATCAACAACTGCGCCGCCTGCCATGGCTCGGACGCGCACGGCAGCAAAGGTTTCCCGAACCTGACCGACACCGATTGGCTGCACGGGGGCTCGCCCGAGAAGATCGAAGAGAGCATCACGCTGGGGCGGGTGGGCATGATGCCGCCGATGGCTGCGGCAGTGGGCACCAGCGAGGACGTGCACAACGTCGCCAACTATGTGCTGAGCTTGTCGGGCAGCGCGCACAACTCGATCGGCGCGTCTGCCGGGCGGACCAAGTTCGGTGCCTGCGCGGCGTGCCACGGTGCGGACGGCAAGGGCAACCAGGCTCTGGGCGCACCCAACCTCACCGACAAGATCTGGCTGCACGGCTGGGGTGAAGACGCCATCGTCGCGATGGTCGTGAACGGCAAGACCAACACGATGCCGGCGCAGGCCGGGCGGCTCACGCCCGAGCAGATTCACGTGCTCGCAAGCTACGTGTGGAGCCTGTCGCAGAGCGCCTTGGCGGCGAGCAAGTAGGGCACCACGTGATGCATCGCCGCGCACCATGACCGCAGCCGCCGCGCCGATGAAGATCATCCCGATAGCCGCCACAAAAGTGACGTCACGGGGGACATCACAAGAGATGGTCTCGCTCTACCAGAGCGACGCGAAGATTCAGATGCGGTCGGTGACCGGCTGGTTCGCGGGCTGGCGCTGGGCGCTGGTGTGGCTCACGCAATTGCTGTTCTACGGCTTGCCGTGGTTGCGCTGGAATGGCCGCCAGGCGGTGCTGTTTGACCTCGCGGCGCGGCGCTTCTACATCTTCGACCTGGTGCTGTACCCGCAGGACGTGATCTACCTCGCCGCGTTGCTGATCATCTCGGCCTTCGCGCTGTTCTTGTTCACGGCGGTGGCCGGGCGCTTGTGGTGCGGCTTCGCCTGCCCGCAGACGGTCTACACAGAAATCTTCATGTGGGTCGAGCGCCGTTTCGAGGGCGACCGCCAGGCGCGCATCAAGCTCGACGCTGCGCCCTGGACCTTGCGCAAGTGGGCACGCCGTGGCGGCAAGCAAGCGGTGTGGCTGACCATCGGCCTGTGGACCGGCTTCACCTTCGTGGCCTACTTCACGCCCGCGCGCGAACTGGCCACCGATGCCCTGGCCATGAAGATGGGTCCGTCGGAGTTGTTCTGGAGCCTGTTCTACGGTTTCGCGACTTATGGCAACGCCGGCTACATGCGCGAGCAGGTGTGCAAGTACATGTGCCCCTACGCGCGCTTTCAGAGCGCGATGTTCGACCGCGACACGCTGATCATCAGCTACGACACTGCGCGCGGCGAGCCACGCGGCTCGCGCCCGCGCGGCGTCGAACCCGCCTCAGTGGGCAAGGGCGACTGCATCAACTGCACCCTGTGCGTGCAGGTGTGCCCGACCGGTATCGACATCCGCGAAGGCCTGCAATACGAGTGCATCGGCTGCGCCGCCTGCATCGACGTGTGCGACGGCGTGATGGACAAGATGGGCTACCCGCGCGGCCTGATCCGCTACGCCACGCAGAACAGCATGGACGGCCGCTGGAGCGCCGCACAAATATGGAAGCGGGTGCTGCGCGCGCGGGTGCTCGTCTACACCGGGGCGTTGCTGTTGATCGTGACGGCGTTCCTCGCCAGCCTGCTGCTGCGCACGCCGTTCAAGGCCGATGTGGTGCGCGACAGGGGCGCGCTGGCGCGGCTGGTCGAGGACGGCCGGATTGAGAACGTCTACCGCATCCAGTTGATGAACGCGACCGAGTCTGTGCAGCGGTTTCGCATCGCGGTAGACGGCTTGGCGGGCGCGGTGATCGCGCCGGGCACCGACATCGAGGTCGGCGCCACACAAGCGCGCTGGGTGCCGGTTGCGGTGCAGATCACACCGCAAGTCGCACAAGCCCTGGGCGCAGGCGCGCACCCGATGCGCTTTCGCATCGCGTTGCTTGAATCGCCTGATTCGCCTGATTCGCCCACGTCACCCACATCGGCCACAGCGCCCGCAACCCAAACGGCCGGCCGCACGCGGACCGAAGTGAACGAGAAGTCCACCTTCGTGGTGCCTCGCTGAAGAAAGGACGTTCGAATGCAAACACCCTCTTTGATCGACGCAGTGCGCCTCGATTGCGTTCAAGACCTGGCCCCCGTGCCATGGTGGCGCGTGGGCGTGATGTGGCTTTTCGTCGGCGGCTTGGGGCTGGTGGTGATCGGAAGTTTCGCGCTGCTGGCCACGGCCGTGCGACATGCCGACAGCGTCGAGCCGCAGCCCGCCGTTCGCAGCGGTGCACGCCATGCGCCGAACGCGCCGACCTCGCCCGCGCTCCAGGCGCGCAACCATGCGGCCACGCCTGCGCCTGCACCTTGACCTGATCGAGCACGGAGCCTGATGATGAAGCAGCGTGCATTGCAAATCCTCTGGCCCGCCTTCATGGTCGCTGGCGTGCTCGAGACGCTGGTGTTCGCGGTGGTCGATCCCGCCGACCTGCGCTGGTGCGGCGGGCCGTCGATCGGCTGGTCGGCGCAGGCCGTCTACACCGTCACCTTCTTGCTCTTCTGGGCCTTGATCTCGACCGCCGGCGCGATGACCGCGCTGCTGTCGCTCGAGCCCGACGATGTGAACCCGCTCGGCCTGGAGCGGCGGTGATGGCTTGGCATGCGCAGCGCTGCGTGCTGCGACAGCAGCAGATCGACCTCACGTGGACGCGCCGCTGATCCTCGCCGGCTTGGCCATGGGCGTGGCCGCCTCGCCGCATTGCGTGGCGATGTGCGGCGCACCGTGCGCGGCCTTGACGAGCGGCTGCGGCCGCAACGCAGCGGGGTTTCATCTGGGCCGCTTGTTCGGCTACATGGCGGGGGGGGCGGTGGCCGCCAGCAGCGTGGCCGCACTCGGCGCGTGGAGCCAGGCGGCACCGGCGCTGCGGCCGTTGTGGACGCTGCTGCACCTGGCATTTCTGGCGCTGGGATTGTGGTGGCTGGTCACCGGACGGCAACCGAGCTGGATGAAGCGAAGCGCAGCCGTGCCGATCAGCCTCGTAGCCCGCCGCGGACGGCCGCTGCGGTCGGGTCTTGCGGGCCTGGCGTGGATCGCCTGGCCGTGCGGGGCCTTGCAGGGTGCGCTGCTGTTGTCGGCGCTGGCCAGCAGCGCACAGGGTGGTGCCTTCACGATGGCGGCATTCGCACTCGGCTCCATGCCGGCGCTGGCGCTGGCGCCGTGGGCCCTGGCGCAATGGCAGGCACTTCGCGGCGGCGCGCCGTCTGCGGCGCAAGTGGCGACGCTCGGTTTCCGTGTGGCGGGGCTCGGTCTCGCATCGGCCTCAGGCTGGGCGCTGACGCACGGGCTGTGGCAGAAGCTGGCAGTCTGGTGCGGGGTTTGATCCTCGTCGCGACCGCTATTCAATACGCTACTATGTATATTATGTAAACTGATGTCCACTCGAAACAGGCGCTGCATCGCACCCCGCAGGCGGACGGTAACTTCGCCGACGGCTTGTGTCAACAATTTCGACGCCAAGCTGCCCTCCACCAATCGCAGGATGTTCGGTCATGCATGCAGTGTCAACGTGCAAAACTTCACATTCTGAGGTCCACCGGGTGCCGACTTCGAGGGTAATCCTGGGCGACCCGCGCCGGGCGAACACATCCTCTGACCGTCTCGGGCGCGCCGCGGATCCGACTGGGCGCAGTCGAACCAGCGTTCGTTGGCGCTCAATCCGACCAGCGCATTGACTCGCAGCTCGGCTTCGAGAATTGCCACGCGCTGGCGAAGTGTGGCGATGGTCTCTTTGTGACACCGGACGAGTCCACGCAGCAGGTCAAGCTCGTTGTGACGGTCGCTGTCGATCAGGCTTCGTCCCCAATGCGTCTCCCAGTACAGCGCCAGGACGCTCGCACGCGGCACCTGCGCGTTCGGCAGCAACCAGGCTGCGAGTTGCTGTCGAGAAATCGCGAGGTGCCGAATCACGAAGGCGCGGCCCAACTCGTCGACCATCATTCGGAAATCATTCGACCCGCCAAGGTCTCGTTGTGCGGTGATCACGTGTGCCTCTCCAGGTGCGTGGGAGTCTGACGGAGCGGCACTGGCTATTGCGGCACGGAGAACGCCCGGCGTGCTAAGGTTTGGCTGTTCTTGCCTTCGTGGCAAAACGCATCGGATCAGACTTTGAAATCCGGGCACCAGACCCCCAAGGCCTGGTCAAGTCATTTTCATCATCAACCCGAGTGGGCTTTTCACAGCCCGTTCGGGCCGTGCATTGCTTGCTCCATCAAGGAGAATCAATGCATGTCCATCGAAAATATCGCTGCGCAGGCTTTGGCTGAGCGCATTGAGGCCATGAACGCCTACTCAGGCGTGACCGACGTTGGTGCCCTGGAGGAATTGCGAGCTGGGGCTGCCGATGTCAAAGACCAACGGATACTTGACCTCGTCATCTTGGCACGCCGTCGGGAAGAGAAAGTACAGCTGGAATCCTACGCCCAGCTCGCCGACCTTTTCGACAAGTCCGCCCTTCCCGCTGCCGCCGTACTGCCCGTTATCTTGACGTTTCTCGCCAGTGAAAAGATGCTCTCCGATCCCTGGAGAACGACGATTCTGACGGTGGCTTACATCCTCGG
>JAYVCL010000097.1:0-4127 GCA_043749975.1 Burkholderiales bacterium | reverse complement strand
AGTTGACTCGCCAGCGCATGGCCCATCTGCGTGATGCCGCTGCGCGAGACGATCACCGGCACACCCATCTGGGCCGATTTGATGACCATCTCGCTGGTCAGCCGGCCGGTGGTGTAGAAGATCTTGTCGCCTCCGCCCACGCCGTTCATCCACATCCAGCCGGCGATGGTGTCGACGGCGTTGTGGCGGCCCACGTCTTCGACGAAGGTCAACAATTCGTCTTGGCAAAACAGCGCGCAGCCGTGCACCGAGCCCGACGATTTGTAGGTGCTCTCTTGCGCACGCATGGCGTTGAGCAAGCCGTACAACGTGCGCTGGCTCAGGCGTGCCGAGGCGTCGATGGCGGGCGGCAGCGAGACGCGGTCCATGTCGCCCATCAAGTCGCCGAACACCGTGCCCTGGCCGCAGCCGGTGGTGACCACGCGCCTGGCGGTTTTCGCATCGAAGTGCTCGATGCCGGCGCGAGTTTTCACAGCCGCCGCGTTCACGTCCCAGTCGACGGTGATGGAGTCGATGTCATCCACCGATTCAACCAGCCGCTGGTTGCGCAGATAGCCCAGCACCAGCAATTCGGGCGCGGCACCCAGCGTCATCAGCGTGACCAGCTCGCGGTTGTCGACGAACAGCGTGAGCGCGCGCTCGGCGGGGATGGTGATCTGGCGCCTGGCCCCGAACTCGTCGAGCACCGAAACCTCTTGCGTGAGCCCTGCGCGGGCCTGGGTGAGTCGGGGTGTCGAAGGCATGAGGAACTCGCGAAACGCGAAGGGCCGCCTCGCTGGCGGCCCTCGATTGTGGGGCGGGCGCTTACTTGAACGTCACTTGAACGTCACTTGATGTTCACTTGACGGTCACGCTGATGCTCGCGCTCATGTTCTGGCCATACGACAGGTGGTAACCGTCGGCGAACTGCATCGTCAACTTGTAGGTGCCGGGTGGCAGCTTCAGGTCGGTTTCGGTCTGCGCCTTGCCGAAGTGGATGTGGGTGTCGTCGACGGGAATGATCTCGCCTTTGGGCTGGCTGTCGACGTTGATCAACAAATGATGGTGACCCTGGCCGGCAACCTGCTCACCGGCGGGCTTCACCTCCATGCCCTTGAGGCCGAACCTGACCTTGAACGGGCTGCTCACCGTGGCACCGTTGGCGGGCTCGACGAAATACACGCCCTGCGCCGATGGCGGCGGCTGATTGGGATTTGACGGGCTCGCGCAAGCGGCCAGCGTCAAAGCAACCACCGCGGCCGCGAGTTTGAGTGAAATACCGTACGGCATAGAAAACCCTTTCAAGACTTCTTGGCCGCTGCCGCCGAGGCGGGTGCTGCCGGCGCTGCGGCTGCCGCCACCGGCGCGGCACCCGACGCAGCGGCAGAAACGAAGGGACCGGGATCGGCACAGGGGGTCGTGGGCGCAGCCGGCTTCACGTCTTTGCCGGCCTGTTTCATGCCGTCGAAGTATTTGCCAGCGGACCTGTCTTGCGACTTGCACAACTGGAAGCCGGCAATCTTCTCGCCCCACGCCGTTTTGGCCGCCGCCTCTGCGGCTTTGGCTTTGGCGTCGTCGCTCAAGGCGGGAAGCTTGGCGGCGGCAGGCGGACTGATGATGGTGGTGGCGGCCATGCAGGCCACCAGGGCCATGAACGAAGCGATGCGCATGGTGCGTCCTGTGATGAAGAATAAGTGACTGAACCGGGTGAAGGTCACGACCGCGTCAGCACATCGGCCGTCGGCGGATTGACCAGGGGCGTGCGCTGGGCGGCAATCTTTCCGGCCCGGATGTCGGCAGCCCACAGGGCGTGATGTTCCTTGGCCCAACCGTCGTCCACATAGCCGGTCTTCATGCCTTGGTAAGCGCCCTTCATGCCGATGGTTCCGAGGTAGATGTGGCCGAGGAACATCGCCATCATCAGCACCGTGGCGACCGAATGAATCATGTTGGCGATCTGCATATCGCCACGCAGGTAGTCCATGCCCGGGATCAGCTTGTCGAGTACCAAGCCGGAGCCGACGACGACGATGCCGAGCGAAAACACACCGCCCCAGAAAATGAGCTTTTCGCCCGCGTTGAAACGGTGCGACGGCACCTCGGTGCCACCGAACAGCCCGCCGCCTTTGCGCAGCCACTCGAGATCGCCCTGGCTCGGCTTGTTGTCACGCAGGAAGGTGAAAAACACCACCACCAGCGACACCGCAAACAGCGGCCCGGCAAAATTGTGCGCTGTCTTGAACGCGTAGGTGAGCCAGCCGAACAAGGCCCCGCCGATCACCGGCAGCAGCACGAATTTTCCGAAGGCCATCACCAGCCCCGAGATCGCCAGCACGCAAAAGGCGATCGCATTGCTCCAGTGCGCGGCCCGCTCGAAATAGGTGAAGCGTTCGATCACGCGACCGCTGTCGGGCTCATGCCCGCCCATCGCGCCTTTGCGCCAGTAATACAGCCCGATGGCCAGCACGACGATGACCAACAGCGCACCGCCGTACGGAAGCAGCCACTGGTTGCGCACCTGCCGCCATGCGTCGCCGGCGTTCGCCAGACGCGAGCCCGGGTACTGGGTGAACGATTGAATCAACACGCCCTTCTCGGCACCAGGCAGGTTGCTGACGCCCTTGGTCTGCCCCGACTCGCGAACCGCACGCCAGAACGGCGCGTTGTTGCCAGGCTGGCTTTTGGCGCGCTGCGCGTTGCTGTCGTCCGGCTTGGGCTCGGCGGGGGCCACAAACCCGGCCGGCGGGCCTGCCGGGGCGGTCTCTTTCGGGCCAGCCGGGTCCTGAGCCAAGGCAGAACCCATGACGACGAGGGCCGCGCCCAGCGCCCCCAGGGCCAGCAGCATCTTGCGGTTCAGGCGGTGCATGCGGTCTCCTTCAGCAAGGTCAATTCACTTGGCACGCGCGTAATCGTTCTGGTTCTGGGCGCGCGTGCGAATTTGCTCTTCCCAGCTCGCCTTGTCACCCACCTTCCAGCCGCTCGCGGCATAGGCAGGTCCTGCCCCCTCCCACGACTTGCCATCGACCTTCTTCGCGGCCTTGACGCCGGTGGAAGAATCACCGCAAGCGGTCAGGCCGATGGCCGCCACCAACGCCGCCGTCATCAGCCATGCAAACTTCATGACTTGGTGGTCTCTTTGGGTTGCGCCACGCCACCCTGGGCGGGCTTGCCGTAGGCGGTGCCCCAGCCCCAGACCTCGCTGCCCTTGCCACGGTTCAGAACGCGGGTGCGGAAGATGTCGGCCACCACATCGCCGTCGCCGCCCAGCAGCGCCTTGGTCGAGCACATTTCAGCGCAGGCCGGCAGCTTGCCTTCGGACAGGCGGTTGCGACCGTACTTCTCGAACTCGGCTTCGGAGCCGTTGGCCTCGGGGCCGCCAGCGCAGAAGGTGCATTTGTCCATCTTGCCGCGCAGCCCGAAGGTGCCGTTGGTCGGGAATTGCGGCGCGCCGAACGGGCAGGCGTAGGAGCAGTAGCCGCAGCCGATGCAGATGTCCTTGTCGTGCAACACAACGCCTTCGTCGGTGCGATAAAAGCAGTCGACCGGGCAGACGGCCATGCAGGGTGCGTCCGAACAGTGCATGCAGGCCACCGAGATACTTTTCTCGCCCGGCACACCGTCGTTGAGCGTGACCACGCGGCGTCGGTTCACGCCCCAGGGCACGTCGTGCTCGGCCTTGCAGGCGGTGACGCAGCCGTTGCACTCGATGCAACGCTCTGCGTCACAGATGAATTTCATTCTTGCCATGAGGAGCTCCCAGCTAAAACACATGCGCGCCAGCGCGCCGTCCACTCCCTCCCCCCCGCTGGGGGAGGGCCGGGTGGGGTCAATGCGCCCCACCAATCTAGAACTCAAACCACTGCCTTCTCCACCTGGCAGACAGTGGTCTTGGTCTCTTGCATCATCGTCACGCTGTCGTAGCCATAGGTCGTGGCGGTGTTGATGGCTTCACCACGAATCACCGGTGCGGCACCTTCAGGGTAGTAGGGCTTCAAGTCGACGCCCTGCCATTTGCCTGAGAAGTGAAACGGCATCCACACCGTTTCGCGGTCGACACGTTCGGTCACCATGGCCTTGACTTCGATCTTCGCGCCCGTCGGCGTTTTAACCCACACGGTGTCGCCGTTGCGAATGCCGCGGTCGTTGGC
>JAYVCL010000096.1:0-4461 GCA_043749975.1 Burkholderiales bacterium | reverse complement strand
CTTGCCCAGGCAGACGCCTGGGCTGCGCGCCGCGCCTACCCCAGCGCCCTTGGCCACCCCGGCGCGGGTGCATCCGATTGCCTCTCAGCCTCTAAGGCGCCCACGCCGGGTCACGACCCTCAGGCCATGACCACGCTCCAAGACATCGCCTCCTGCGTCAGCGGCTACGACCCCAACGCGCTGCCGGTGGCGCAGGCGCGCGAGTTCATCACGCGGTTGGTGCCAAAAGTCGACGTGATCGAGAGCCTGCCGATCCGCTCCGCGCTGGGCCGCGTGCTGGCGCGTGACATCGTCTCGCGCATCAACGTACCGGCCAGCGACAACTCGGCGATGGACGGCTACGCGCTGCGCGGTGGCGAACTGCGCACCGACGCGCCGACCACGTTTGTCGTCGCAGGCAAAGGCTTTGCCGGCCAACCGTTCACGGGCGAGGTGCCGGCGGGTCACTGCCTGCGCATCATGACCGGCGCGGTGATGCCGGCCGGCCACGACACCGTGGCGCCACAAGAGTTGGTGCAGTTGAGCAATGGCCAAGTCACGGTGCCGGCCGGTGTGGTGCGCACCGGCGACAACCGCCGCCTGGCCGGTGAAGACCTGGCCATCGGCGAAGCGGCGCTGCGCGCGGGGCGCATCCTGCGTCCGGCCGACCTGGGGCTTCTCGCGTCGCTGGGTCAAGCCGAGGCGCCGGTGTTCCGCAAGCTGCGCGTTGCGTTTTTTTCCACGGGCGACGAACTGCGCTCGGTCGGCGAGGCGCTGGACGCCGGCTGCGTCTACGACAGCAACCGCTACACGCTGTGGGGCATGTTGCAGCGGCTGGGCTTCGAGGTGCTCGACCTCGGTGTCGTGCGCGACGACCCGCAGGCATTGGCGCAAGCGTTCCGGCACGCCGCCGACAACGCCGATGCGGTGATCACCTCGGGCGGCGTCAGCGTGGGCGAGGCCGACCACACCAAGCAGGTGATGGCGCAACTCGGCGACGTGCTGTTCTGGACCATCGCGATGCGGCCCGGTCGGCCGATGGCGATCGGGCGACTGTGTGGCGCATCGAATGAGCGACGGGCGATTCTGTTCGGCTTGCCCGGCAACCCGGTGGCGGTGATGGTGACCTTCTATGCCTTCGTGCGCGATGCGCTGCTGGCCATGAGCGGGGCCACTGCGCAGCCGCTGCCGCTGCTGCGCGTGGCCAGCGCGCACGCGATCCGCAAGAAGCCGGGCCGCACCGAGTACCAGCGCGGCGTCGTCGTGCGCGGGGCCGACGGGCTGCAGACCGTCAGCATCACCGGCTCACAGGGCTCTGGCATTTTGCGCAGCATGAGCGAGGCCAACGGCCTGGTCGTGTTGCACCATGAACAAGGCAACGTGGCGGCAGGCGACATGGTGGATGTGCTGCCCTTTGACGGGCTGATCTGAAAGGACCAAGAAAATGGATTTGAAAGTACCGATCGCCATCTTCGATGAACTGAGCGAAGCGGTGATCGAAGCCACCGGCATGCTCGACCTGGCCAGTGGTGAAATACGCGGTGTCGAGTACGCCGACTACGACAAGGAGTTGCGCGGATTGCCGGCTGAAGACGCGAGCTACGAGTTCACTTCGGGCATGCTGTCCAACGAGGGCCGCGAGGTCGAGTTCCGCATCGAGGTAGACGTGGTGTCCGAGAAGTATTCGGTCTCGGCCAGTGAGTTGCTGGAACTCAAAGGCCGGGCTGCGAAGCTGTTCACGCTGGCACCTGGCGACACGCCGAACACGATTCCGCTGGCCAGGCGAAAAGCGCGTTGAGGGCGAGCGGCGCGACGTGCTCGGCGATAGTCCGACCGAGGCCGTCATTGACGGCGGCTACGGTCAGACGTCAACGAGATGGCGGAGCAGGCCGACAATATCGATGCCCCGCCGAGGACGACCGAGGCCGAGGTGGTGAATTTCCTTCGCCTGAAGGCGACCACCCTGGCCCCAGATTTGTACATGCATGCGGTGAACCCCGGCGTCGTTCAGGACAGCCGATTCCTTGGTGGCGACTTGACGGCAGTGTCGCCGAATGCAGGCGGACGGCCGCGCTCGGTCTATTCGGCAACGTACGAAGCGAGAACGCAGTGACTGCCCGTGAAGTGATGCCATCGCAGGCGGGGTCCGAACTGCGGCACTCACGAGCGCCAGGCTCGATGACCTTTCCCCTCAGCGTGGCTCGGACTTCGTGCCCTCGATGACGCCGATAGCGCCACTCGGCGGGAACCATGCCGCCGTGAACTCCCATCCAGACGCATGCAGGAGCGAGCGGTACTCCTGCACCGTCCGCTCCCGCCCGCTGCCCCAGCACATCATGTGGATGTCGAACAGCGCCGCATAGTCCGGGCCGCCAGAGCCCGGAATCACATGTTCGACGATGAAGATGCGACCCGCCCGGGACGCATGGCGGTTCAGGTTGCGAAGAATCCGCACGCACTCGTCGTCGTTCCAGTCATGAAGAATCATCTTCACCATGTAGGCATCGGCGGCGGGTACGCCGACAAACATGTCGCCCGCGACGTAGCTACAACGACCGCCCACCTCGAGTTTGTCGGCCCAGAGCATCTGCCCATCGCCGATCACGCTGGGCCGCTCCAGAACGCTGCCCACCAGATGCGGATAGCGAACGAGGAGATGGCACAGAAGATGACCGCGCCCACCGCCCACGTCACAAAGATGCGCGATGGTGCTGAAATCGCAATCCTGCAGTGCCTCGATGACCCAGATCGTCTGCAAATTCGATTGGCTGCTCATGCCCGCGTCAAATGCCTTGCCGTAGGAAGGATCGTGCGTGGCATGGTCGAACGCAGACGCGCCGAACTCACGCACGAAGCCGTTTTGCCGCCCGTCACGAACGATCGCCGGCAAGTGCTTCCATACGGCGGTGTGTTCCGGCCCCTCGCGAAGCAAGACGGCGTCCCGCATGGATTGCGGATGATCGCTGCGCAGCAACTCGCCCGCCCCGGTGATCGAAAAAGCGTGCGCGTCATGCTCGCGGAGCAGGCCCAGGGATCCCAGTGCCCTGAGCAAGCGATAACCCAGTGCGCAATCCAGCCCGAGCTCGCGAGCGATCTGCGTCGCGTGCATCGGCGCGTGCTCGGCCATGTCGAAGATATCGAAAATATCGAGCGTCACACCTGCGTAGACGACCTGGCTGCGCCACCGGCCGTAGAACAATTCGAGCACGGTCTCCTGCGCGTCCGCCATGGTGGTCTCCTCATCCGTTCTTGCACACGCTTCTCGGCGCATCCAACCCGAACGTCAATCCCGAAACGATCTGCATGGAAGTCTGCATGGAAATCTGCTGATGTGCTGCGTGCTGTGGCTACGACAGCGCCGGTCCTGAGATCACTGGCTCGCCGGGAGATGCGATTCAGACAAGGCTTGCGCGACAACCGCGTGCCATCCTGCTTCGCTGAGCACCGAACCCGCAGCGAAACAGCGTGCAAATGCGTCGGGCGCCAGCGCAGCTTCGAGCGCAGGGCGCGCATGGTCGATCAGGCGCTGTTCGTTCGGCTGCCGCGGGGCCTGATGGTTCGCTATGACCGCTTCGGACGCGCCCAGAAGGAGTACTGCCGATTCGTATTGCTTGCGGCGCCAGAGCAGATGCACGAAGACATCGAGAAAGTATTGCTTTGCGCGGGGCATGAAGGGCAGCGACTCGCGCGCTGCGCGGCTGGCCCCCTCAACATTTCCCATTTCGCTCAGGATGCCCACCACATTGCTGAACACCAGCGCGGTGTCGGTCACGCTGGCGGGCCGTGTGCGCAGTTGTTCAGCAAGCTCGCATGCCTCCTGGGCTGCTTCTTCGATCGGTCCGATTTCCCACAGCAGATCGGCAAGAACATTTCGTGCACCGATCTCGGGACCCCAGTCGCCCGCTTGAACGCAAACACGAGCCACTTCGCGAAATAGCTGGAGTGCCTCAGGCAGGCGGTGGGCGCGTCTGGCGGCATAGCTGTCCATTCGTAGCAAGCGCACCCGCAGCCGGGCTGACCACTCGGGTTGAACGATGCACCGCGCCTGCTCGATCGCCTGGCTTGCCGCCTCGTCATTGTTCAACTCGTTCTGGTGTCGTGCCACCAACAGCCAGCCGAAATAGACGCGCCGAGCCTGGCCGAGCGCCTGGTACAAGCGCACGGCGCAATGCGCAGCCTCGACCTGTGCGGGACGGGTAAAGAGGCTGAACATCGCCGGGTCAGCGATCCCCAGCCAATAGCGCGCCGCGAGAGCTGGGTTGACGCCAGCATCGACCTGCTGTCGCTGGGTCAGCAACCATGGGGCGCACTCCAGCGCGAAATCCTCAACTGCGCTTGCACGCGCCGCGAGTGTGATCGCGATCTGCGGGTCACCCGCAATATCGCTGGCCCAGGAATAGGCGGCCCGCACGTTGTCCAGGTTCGGCCGTGCCAGCGCCGTATGCTGATCAGATAGCAATTCGCCATCAAGAAATGCGTCAT
>JAYVCL010000095.1:0-10266 GCA_043749975.1 Burkholderiales bacterium | reverse complement strand
GACGCACGCATCGTCGTCTTCGCGCACCGCCCGCTGTTCGACCTGTACCCGCAATGGGACTGGGCCACGCGCGACGGTGCCAAGGCGGTCGACCTGCTGATGCCGTATTCCAACGTGACGGTGTTCTACGGCCACATCCACCAGGAACATCACCACATGACCGGGCACATCCCCCATCACTCGGCCAAGTCGCTGATCTTCCCGTTGCCGGTGGCCGGCTCACAGCCCAAACGCTCGCCCCTGCCCTGGGACCCGGCGCAGCCCTATCGTGGGCTCGGTTTCCGCGAGGTCGAAGCCGACAAAAAGCCAACCGAATACGCCATCACCGAATTCCCGGTTCAAAAGGCCTGATGCCATGAACATCGATTCCCACCGGCGAACTCTGATGAGCGCGGCCGGGGCGCTGGCCCTGAGTTCGGTGGCGGTGCTGGCGTTCGCCAAGCCGAAGCCGAAACCGAAAGAGCGCGTCATCAAGGTCATCGCCAAGAAGTTCGAGTTCGTGCCGCGCGAGATTCGCGTCAAGCAGGGCGAAACCGTGTTGCTTCAGTTCACTGCACCCGAAGTGCCGATGGGTTTCAGCCTGCCTGATTTCGGTCTGCGCGCCGACATCATGCCCGGCAAGCTCGCCACGCTGCGGTTGACAGCGGACAAGACCGGCAGCTTCGATTTCCTGTGCGATGTGTTCTGCGGCAGCGGGCACGAGGACATGAGCGGCACGCTGATCGTTTCCTGATCTGTACGTTCAGCGTCGAACTCGGGCGCTTCTGCTCTACAGAAAAAGCGTCGGCCACAGCCAAGTAAATCACGAGGTGAACCGCATGGAGCAAGACAAGGGTGAAGGTGTTTCGCGGCGCGACGCCGTTCAACGCGCAATAGGTGCCATCGCGGGCATGGCACTGGTCAGCCTCACCGGAGCCGAGGTCTGGGCCGCTGACACCAAGCTCGCCAAATCGGCTGTGAAGTACGTGGATGCCAGCAAAGACGAAGGCAAGGACTGCGATGACTGCACTCAGTTCATACCCGGCAAGACAGACAAAGACCTGGGCACCTGCAGGCTCGTCGAAGGCACGATCAACCCGCACGGCCATTGCATCGCGTTTTCGCCAAAACCGAAGAAGTGACTCCGTGCCCGCCACCGCAGCACGCCGCATGACCGCACGGCCTGCGCCTGCAGCGGGAGATGCGATGCCGCCCTGCGTCGCGCAGCGGCCACGGAGTCGCCGGTGAAGGCTTTTCTGATCTCGACGGGCGTCGTTTTTCTCGGCGAAATGGGCGACAAGACGCAACTGCTGTCTTTGCTGTTGGCCGCGAAGTTTCGGCGGCGCTTGCCCATCGTCGCCGGCATCCTGGTCGCCACCATCATCAACCATGGATTCGCCGGTGCCGCAGGCACCTGGCTGGCCGCAACGATGAGCCCCGGCGTGCTTCGCTGGGTGGTCGGCTTGTCGTTTTTGGGAATGGCGGCATGGACACTCATCCCGGACAAAATGGACAGTGACGGCACCGACGCGACGCATCGCTTCGGTGTCTTCGGCACCACCGTGCTGGCCTTCTTTTTAGCCGAGATGGGCGACAAGACGCAAATCGCCACGGTCGCGCTGTCCGCCCGCTATCACGACTTGATGAGCGTCGTGGCCGGAACGACACTGGGCATGCTGTTGGCCGACGTACCGGCCGTACTGCTCGGCAAAACGATTGCCCTGAAGGTGTCGATGCGGCTCGTGCACGTGGTTGCCGCGCTGATCTTCGCGCTGCTTGGAGTCATGGCACTGACAGACTCATTTTCCGAGCTTCAGTTGAGCTTGCCTGAACCGGAATCGAGTTCGCGACCCGCAGGATGAAGCTGTATCCGGGTCGCCGCGATCTGCGCCTGGCCTCCGGCCTGATCCTGTTCAGCTACGTCACCGCTCACCTCATCAACCACTCGTTGGGCTTGATTTCGATCGCCGCTGCTGAACGCGGCTTGCGCGTCGCTGTGAGCGTCTGGCAACACCCGCTCGGCACGCTGCTTTTATACGGTGCCGCCGGCAGCCACATCGCCTTGGCTTTCCTGGCTTTGTACGAACACCGGAGCCTGCGCAGCCTGCCGCCGCTCGAATTGCTGCGCATCGCATTCGGGTTCGGCATCCCGACCTTGCTGATCGGCCATGCCGTGGGTACGCGTCTGGCGTTCGAGCTTTACGGCCATCCGCCCGACTATGCCCACGTGGTCTGGATGCTCTGGCATTCCGGGCGCGAAGGCCGGCAAATCGCGCTGCTGGTGCCGGGTTGGCTGCATGGTTGTCTGGGTCTGAATTTCGCGTTCGGCACGCGCGCCTGGGTCGCGCGTTTTCGGCTTCCCTTGTTCAGTGCCGCGTTGCTGCTTCCGATGCTCGCGGTGCTGGGTTTTCTGTCGATGGTGAAAGAGGTCTCGCTGCTGGCGCAGGACCCGACATGGGTCGCCACGACCATCGTCGCAGTCGATGACGCGCAGCGCATCGCCTTGGTCGGCGTGCGCGATGGCTTGCTGGCGTTCTACTTTGGCGCGATTGCCGCGGTCTTCATCGCACGCGCCGCGCGCCGGTGGATTGAAGAACGCCGCGGCAGCCTGGTCTCGATCAGCTATCCCCATCAGCGCGTGCGCGTGCCGCGCGGCTGGACCGTGCTGGAGGCCAGCCGCAGCCACCGCATTGCCCACTTGTCGATGTGCGGCGGACGCGCGCGCTGCTCGACATGCCGCGTGCGCGTGGTGGCCGGGGAAGACCAGTGCCCTGCACCGAAGGAAGATGAGCGTCGAACCCTGTCCCGCATCCGCGCTCCCCAAGGCACGCGCCTGGCCTGCCAACTGCGCCCGCTGGGCGACGTCGGCGTGGTTCCACTGTTGAGCGCCGCGCCCAGCGCTTCGCACGATTCGGCAAGCGGCGCCGCGGAGCGCGACATCGCCGTGATGCTGGTCGACTTTCGCTGGGCGCAAGGGCAACGCCGCCTGCTGCCACACGATCTGTTGTACGCGCTGAATCGTTTCAGCGACACGGTGGGCAGCACGACGCGCGCCGCCGGTGGCGTGCCCAACCAGTTCATGGGCGACCGCGTGATGGTGTTGTTCGGGCTCGATGTCGAACCCATCGAAGCGAATCGTCAAGCGCTGCGCGCCGCAACCAAACTCGACCGGCACCTCGACGTGCTGCACCTGCAACTGCAACGCGAACTCGGATGCGATACCGAGCACGTCATTCACCTGCACACCGGCATGGCCGCCATCGGTGAAACGGGTGATCGCCTGACGCGCACGCTGACTGCGGCAGGCAGCGTGATCGATGACGTGCGGCAGCTTGCGGCACTGGAACAACACTTCCCGACGCCGCACGAAGCCGATCAAGTAGCGGGCCGCATGGTGCGCATCGGGCCGATCGTGATTTCGCGCGCGGTGTGCGTTGCTGCGCAGCGAGACATGCAATCCCTGGTCTGGCGTGAGTTGGAATTGCCCGGTGGCCGACGAATCGAGATGGCTCGGCTCAATCCAGCAAGCGCTGGCCTGACGACTTGACGATCCTGGATTCGAGCCGAGGCGACGCAGCAGAACCACTGCGACCGAACCCGCTGTCGCCGTTACCGCCCGCGCCGGCCCTTCGTGTCCACTCCCAGGGCGTCGAGGTTCTTGGCCCGCCGGTCTTTCTTTTTTTGTTCCATCTTGTCCATCTCGCGGCGCTTGGTCCAGCCCGAGGCATCCGCCCAGGCCCACCACAGCACCGCCAAGCCGAAGGGCAGCAAAACGGCCCACCACGGCATGCCGGCCACCGGGCCGAGATCAGTCACCTTCAGCGCAAGCAACAAGACCCCCAGGACAACCAGGTACATGACCGACTCCTCAAGGAAACCAAGGGCCGACGGAACACGTCGGCCTGGGGGCACTTTGAAATGAAGTGCGCAACCCGGTTTGCAAGCCTGGCGTCAACCGCTGCGCCCTACAATCCGTTGAGCCGAATGTAGCTTAGCAACCACGCGCCTCGGCGCGAAAGGAAGTCATGAAATCCCTCTCCCTCCTGATCCTCGCCCTGGCCGCTGGTCCCGTCTTCGCCAACGCCGACCTGGCCACCAAGAAAAATTGCATGGCCTGCCATGCGATCGACAAGAAACTGGTCGGCCCGGCCTACAAAGAAGTGGCCGAGAAATACGCCGGCCAAAAAGACGCGGTCGACAAGTTGACCCAGAAAGTGCTCAAGGGCGGTTCCGGCGTCTGGGGTGCCATCCCGATGCCGGCCAACGCACAGGTCAGCCAAGCCGAAGCCAAACAACTCGTCGAGTGGGTGCTGTCGCAAAAGTAAGTTGTCTCATTTGCATTGAAAAAAGGCCCCGCGTGCGGGGCCTTTTTTGCCTGGTGAACACGGAATGACGTGGAAAAGGGTGCCAAGGGCAGGCCTGTGTGGATCTAGCGGCTCCGAACAGCGCTGGACTGCAAGGGTCGCCTCAGAAGATCAACGCGATGACTTTGGGCAGCACCGCACCGGCAGTGGAATACAGGCGCTCGCGCGTTGCGCGGTCGAGGCGTTCGGCTTCGGTTTGCTGACCAGCGGCGCGCAGGGCTTCGACCCGGACCAGTTGCGCCATCAGGTGAATGGGGTGATCGGGCTTGCTGACTTTCGTGAGGTGCTCTTCGGCTTGAGCCACCAAATATTCCGCACCGATTGCATTCCCGGCTCGCGCCACGGCGAGCGCCTGAGTCAATTCCGCGCGAGCGACGTACATGTCTCGACCGATCGGACTTTGCGCAAAAACTTTTTCGGCCTCTCGACTTGCCTGTGTGGCTGCATCCAGGCGGCCTTGAACCGCCCAGGCACCGGCCAGATACAGCAGCGTCCTGCCATGCATGTCGCTGGTCTCGAGACCAGTCTGTCTGGCTTGCTCCGAAAACCCTTCCAGTAGCCGACCGGCTTCAACGGCCTTGCCGTTAAATATGAGCGCCAGCGCAAGCCGGTTGTTGAAGTCACCGACGACCGCTGTCGTCCCGTCGTCGGAACGGTTGGCAACCTGCACCGATCGACGCCCCATGTTCTCTGCCTCGATGACATGACCAGCCATGATCAACGCGCGGATGCTGTAGCTCTCGCTCAGTCTGGTCGCCGGGTTATCTGCCCCAAGGACACGCACCGCGCGCTGCACGTTCTCGTCGAAGATGCGGGACGCTTGCTCGAACTGCCCGCGCTCGTAAAGAGCCATGCCGAGAGTGCGCTGTATGCCGACCGCTGCTGACGTGTTGGGACCCAACAGGCGCTCAAAGACGTCCAGCGAATCGCGCAGCGATTTCTCGGCCTCGTCTGGATGCCACGCGGCGAGCTGTGCGAGGCCAATGTTGTTGCGCACGACGGCTGCGTCGAGAACGTGGCTGGCATCCACAGTCCCCAACCATGGTTCGATCTCGCGAACAATGGCTGACGCACTGGCCTCGTCGCCTTGCGACGAGTAAGTGTGTGACAAGAGGGCCTTGTTCTGGATGACTTCCCAGCTTCGTGGCCCGAAATGAGCGTCCAGTCTCGGCAGGACCGAAATGAGCAGCTCGGAGGCTTCCTTGAATCGCTCCAACTCCGCCAGTTGGTACGCGAGATGACCCTCCAGACTGAGCAGTTGGCTTTGACGGATTGGAGCGTACCGCCGCAGCACCTCGCGAGCCTGCATATACGTTTTGTATGCCAGCTCATGCCGCCGTAACCCGCCCTGAATGTCAGCCAGCGAGAAGAGCGCATCGCCGTACTCCAGGCTTTGCGTCCCGCCAAGCTGAAGCGTCAGGTCGCATCGGGCTTGCGCAAGTGGCAGCGCCTTCGCTTCATCGCCCAGCTTTGCGTAGAGTTCGACCAGCACGCCATCCAACTCCGCGTTAAGCCGAGGTTGGTCGGCCAGCTTGGCTTGTAAATCGTGTTGACCCCGGTCGAGCATCTCGCGTGCGGTCAGTTCGCGTCCCTGAGCTTTCAAGGGCTCGGACTGATTGAACAGGCCGATCAGGAAGTCTTTCACGGCTTGCGTCCGCTGGACTTCCAGGCGCGCCAAGCGCGCCTGCCAGGCCGTGCCCGCCAGACCGGCACCGAGCGCCGCAAACACGAGTAGCGTCGCCGCCACACCGAAGCGATGACGCCGCACGAACTTGGCGGCGCGGTAAAGCGTCGCGTCAGGCCGGGCCAGTACCGCTTCGCCATCGAGAAATCGTTGCAGGTCTTCGCGAAATGCATCGGCCGTGGCATAGCGCTGCACGGGGTCCTTGCGCAATGCCTTGAGCGTGATCGTGTCGAGATCGCCTCGCAGCGAACGGGCGATTTTTTTCAGAGTGGTCGAGCGCGCGTCGGCGATGTCTTCGGTGGTTCCGCGCTGGCTCGGCCGCACCGGTTCAGCATTCAGGATCGCCTCTTCCATGGCCCCACGCGATTCACGCGCGAGTGCGTAGGGCCGCTGCCCGCACAGCATTTCGTAGAGCACCACACCCAGCGAATACACATCGCTGGCGGTGGTGATCGGCTGGCCGGCGATCTGCTCGGGCGAGGCATAGTCGAGCGTCAACGCGCGCCCGCCCGCCTGCGTGAGTTCGGTTTCGAGGGCTTCGCCTTCGACCATCAGCTTGGCGATGCCGAAGTCCAGCAACTGCGTCTGGCCGTCGCGCGTGACGAGGATGTTCGAGGGCTTGAGGTCGCGGTGCACGACCAGGTTCTGGTGCGCGTGCTGCACCGCAGACAGCACCTGCACGGCGAGCGAAACACGCGCCCGCACGTTCAAGCGCTCGGCGTCGCAGTAGGCCGTCAACGGCGTGCCTTCGACGTATTCAAGCGCCAGGTAGGGCTGGCCCTCGTCCGACACGCCGGCATCGAGTAGCCGCGCGATGTGCGGATGTACCAGCGCCGCCAGGATGCTGCGCTCGCGCGCGAAGCGTTCGGTCAGCGCGTGGCCGATGAGGTGGGCGTGCACGAGCTTGAGCGCGACTTGGCGTGCGAACAAGCCGTCAGCGCGCTCGGCCAGCCAGACCGAACCCATGCCGCCCTGGCCGAGCAGGCGCAACACACGGTACGGGCCAAAAACCCGCCCTTCCAACGAGGGCGCATCGAGGCCGGCTTGGGCAAAGCGGCGCTCGATCAGATCTTTCGTTTCGAGCAAATGCTGTCGACCTGCAGCGCCCATCGACGCCAGCAGATCGGTGACGAGGCCGCACAGTTGCGCCTCGCGTTGCGCAAGATCGGCCAGCCACGCGTCGCGTTGCCCCGGGGCCAGATCCAGTGCCTCGTCGAGCAGTGCCGACAGCCGCTGCGCTTGCTCGGGCGTCAGGTCCTTGAGTTGCACGACATGTCTCTCCGAACGGCCCAGGTGCGGTCAGCCACCGTCCATGATCTGATGTAAAAAAGCGCGCGCCTTCTCCCATTCGCGGTCGACGGTGCGCACGGAAACGCCGCGAATCTCGGCCACTTCGCGCACTGTCAAGCCAGCGAAATAGCGCAGCTCGACCAACTGGTGAAATTCGGGGGCCATGCGCTCCAGCGCGTCCAGCGCCGAGTTCATCGCCAGCAGCCGCTCGTCATCGAAGCTTTCGCCTTCGACGCCGGTGGTCAGCGTGACGAATACCTGATCACCGCCGCGCTTTTGCGCCAGGCGTTCGCGCACGTGGTCGATCACCACGCTTCGCATCACATGCCCGACATAGCTGAAGAATGCGGCGCGGTCCGAGGGCAGAAGTTGCCCCCGCTCGACCAGGCGCAGGTAGCTTTCATGCACCAGCGCCGTGGTGTCGAGTTCGTCGACGCGACCATGGCGGTACAGCCGGCTGCGGGCCATGCGTTTCAGGTCGGCGTAGACGATCTCGAAGAGCTGGCTCGATGCCTTCGCATCGCCGACGACGCTCGAGAGCGGGGCTTGCGTGTTCTCAGCCATGGTGTCCTGGTGAGCTTCGGTGCTCCACAGTTTATGGCTTCGCCTGCGCTGTCCGTATCCCCATGATTGTGGGCGCGGCGGCCGCCGAAGTGCGCCGGACGCGCTTGACTTCGGCGCATTCGGCCAGGCTGCGGCGAGCCCGAGCGCTACACGGGTGCCGCAGGTTCGTCATTTTTTTTGGCGCGCTTTGCCGAGCCATTGCGTCTTTACTCAGTGAGGACAGCGCTGCATCGATGCAGGGCTGTCCCCGACCGGCGCGGCCCTACCGACGCAAGCCTGCAGGTCGACCCTCATGTGCCTTGGCGTCGCGAAAGGAACTCTCGTGAAAGCAATGTTGAAACTCTCCGCGCTCATCGCGCTTGTCGCTTGCGCTGGTTTAGCCGGCGCAAGCACGGTGAATGCTCCATCCGTCGCTCAACCGTCTGCAAACGCGGCGCAGATCGCGATCAATCCACAACCTTTGCCGCCCAGACATGGCACCACCCGTACCGCATGGACCCTGCAGCCAACATGCCGGCCGCCCGCCGAGCGGATTTGCTACCCGAACGGCCGCTGCTTCTGCATCTGAGCAAGTGCTGAGCTGGCGCGGTGCTTGCCACCACGCCAGCGGTCAGAGGATTACAGACATGCGCTGACGAGACGCTGGCGCCCAGCCTTCGTCCATCGACAGGTTCCACAGGAGCAGATCACCATGAAGACGAATCGACTTCCGCGTTCCAAGATGATTTTTCCGCCGAAGCCAAAGGACTTCGTCAACGGCCTGTTCGCTCCGGTCACTCACGACATTCGTATCGGGCAACCGGTCGTGCAGGTCACCTTGAGCGCCGACGACACGGTGACGGCGGCGCTGACGTCCGGAGCCGCCTTCTTCACCTTCGGTCTCAGCTCATACGACCTGGTGCTGCAGGAAGTCGATCAATCGGAACTTCCACCCGGACATCATGGCCGCGTCTTTTATTGGGACCGCATCCTGGCCCAGCGCGTCGATGGCGGTAGCCCCTTGACGGCCCTGGCGGGACAACAGGTGACGGTGGACGTGGGTCTGGAGATTCCGAATCACGCGCTGCCGCCGGGCCCTGTTGCTGGCGCGGTGAGCTTTCAGGGCGCGAGCTTGACGGGCAGCGTCGCCCTGTCGGGCACCTACCTGGCCGTCGATGAAGCCACACCGATCGGGCAGAAGTGGCTGGCCCTGGGCGGCGAATCATTTTTCGGTCCGGTGCTCAGCAACGCTGCAGCCGATCCCGACGGCGGCGGCTCGCGCCAGCAATTTGCCAACGGGATGATCTACGACACCCCGGGGCGCGGTGCCTTTTTTGTCGGCCCGAGCATCGAGCAGGAATGGCTGTCGGCGACGGCCACTGGCGACTACGTTCGCACGTCCGTGGGCATGCCGGTTGGCGACACGTTCAGCACAGCCGAGGGCGGCCAGGCGCAGCGCTTTGAGTTCGGCGTGGCGGTCATCCGCGCCGACCGCCGGGGCTTCGCCGTCTACGGGGCCATCTACGCCGACTATGCGCAGTTCGGCGACCTGTCCAGCGCAGGCAACCAGCCGTTCCTCGGACTGCCCAATTCCGACGAACAAGTGAACGCGTTCGGCCGCTTCCAGGGCTTCGACGGCGCAGACATCTACTGGACGCCGGCGCTCGGCGCGCACGAGGTGCACGGCGAAATTCGCCGCCACTGGTATGCGCTGGGCGGCGCAGCCGGCTTCCTGGGGCTGCCGATCACCGACGAACTCGGCATGCCCGATGGCGTCGGTCGTTTGAACCGCTTCCAGGGCGGCCTGATCTGCTGGACGCCCGACAACGGCGCGCACGAGGTGCACGGCATGATCCTGGACCGCTGGAACGCGCTGGGTGCCGAGCAGAGCTACCTCGGCTATCCGGTTTCCGATGAGATGGACTGGGTCAATCCGGCCAACTCGCTGCCCGGTCGCATCAGCGCATTTCAGTACGGGCAGATCGGCTGGACGCCACAGGACGGCACCATCGAACTGCCCGAAAGCAAGAGCTTCCACGATGTCGTGGTGACGCCGGCCGGCACGGCACTGGGCGGCTGGGTCGACATGACGCTGTGGAGCAACGGCGGCTACAAGGTGCATTTCCACATGCACGACAGCAGCCGCATCGCAGACTACGACTATGTGGTGCGCGCGATCTTCACCGGCTCGAACGGGCTCACGCTGGTGGCCCAACACAGCGGCCACAGCAGCTTCGACGACGGTCGCGACGACTACGAGGAAAGCGGCTTCAACGACTTCATTCGCAAGGGCTGGCCGGCCGTGCGCGACGGCAGGTTCGCCGTCACCAAAGACTACAGCGCCACCGGGCTGGTGGGATTTCTCGAAGACCTCGGCAAGTTCGTGCTCGACCTGACCGCCGGTGC
>JAYVCL010000094.1:0-3886 GCA_043749975.1 Burkholderiales bacterium | reverse complement strand
TTCTCGCTTTGCCAACTGTAGGCCGCGCCCTTGCCGCTGGCCGCGCCGCTGTACGCGCCTTTGACGGCGGGGTCTTTCTTGTTGAACGGGTTCCAGGTGTTGAAGTCGTGCAGGTCGTTGATGAGCGCGAACACTTTGTCGGGCTGCGCGTTGATGCGTGTGCTGCGTTCGACGCGGAAGCTGTCGGGCCGGGTCGCGGCGTAGATCAGCAGCAGGGCCAGCGCGGCCACGACGGCGATCAGGATGGTTTTCAGCATGGGGGAATTCCGGTTGAGGGGTTTGAAGCGCGTGGGAGCGGTGCACGCTAGGCCAATCGACAAGGCTTGCTGCGAAACAGCCGGCTCAAAGCTCCACGATCGCCTTGAACCCTCCCCAGAACATGCGCATGCCGTCGAAAGGCATCGCCTTCGGGTCTTTGGGCAGGCGCGGGTCCTGCATGACTTTGGCATTCACGCTGTCGCGGTGCGTGCGAGAGCGGTAGACGACCCACGCGAACACCACCGTCTCATCGGGTTCGAGCTTGACGCTCTGCGGGAACGAGGTGAGCTTGCCCGGCCTCACATCGTCGGCCACGCATTCGCAATACTGCAGCGCACCGTGCTCGATCCAGATCTTGCCGGCCTTGCGCGCAAGGCGGCGGTAGGCCGCCAGGTTCTTCTTCGGCACCGGCACCACGAAGCCGTCGACATAGTGGGGCATGGCAGTTCTCCTTGGGGTTGGACAAAACAGGATGCATCGGGTGTCAGGTGTCGGGTGTCGGACGGGAGTGGGTGATCGGCGAGGCGCCGTGGCCGACCCGTCAAGACTCGAGTCGATACAGGCGCACCCACATGTCGGGTTCAAGCGAGCCTTCTTTTCTGACATTGAAACGCGCGTCGCCGGCGGGCGTAGACAGCGCCGTGGTGCGCCACAGCGAGGGCCGCTGCACGAACTGCTGGCGGAATTCTTCGGTGGCCCAGATCTGCCCGGGCTCGACGATGGGCTCGACGCGGGCTGCACACAAGACCGCCTCGCCGCCGACGATGACGCTGCGCAAGTCGGTCTCGCGCTCGCGCGTGTGCACGTCCCCGTAGTGCAAGGCGATGCGCAGCCGTGGCTGCCCGTCGGCGGTGTACACATCGTCCATCAGGTGGCGCGCCGTTTGCGCCAACGCCACCGGGTCGTCGGCGGCGATCAGCGCCGAATCGCCGGCGCCGGTTTCGGCGATGGATTGTGCCGGTGCCCAGCGCGCCACCGCGGCTTCCAGCGCCTTGCGCACTGGCGCGTCCAACCCCGATCGCATCAGGCTGCCGAAGGCGTGCACATCGGCCTTCAGCACGCAGCACGGGCGCACATTCGTTGTGCGATCGCTGCCGCCCGGCTCACGCCACGGCCGGTCGTAGCCGACGATGTTGACGCGGTCGATGCGCTGCAAAAAATCCGGATTGATGCGCCCGATCACGTCCGACAGCACCGGGTGCACCAGGTAGTGCGTGGCGCGCGGCAACACGCCGTTGGGTTCCAGTGTGGCCTCGCCGGGGCGCAAGAAACGTTGCCGCCACTCGCCGCGCACCCGGTCGTGCTGCACGTAGCCGAGCAGGCCGACCCGGTACATCGCGCTGAAAACATGCCAGCCGTCGCTCGACGCAGAGCTGTGCTCTTCGACATTCGCCTCCAGCTCGGCACGGGTCAGGATGTGGCCCGGCAGCCGATGGAACAGCTGCTCCAGTTCGAGGTCGCCCACGTACGGCGCGATCTCGGCCAGGTACTCGTGCGCGATCTCGGTGGCGGCCTGGTTCACCGCCTCTTTCAGGCGGTGCTCCTTGCGCCGCTCGTCGGGCCGCAACGCGCCCAGCCGGTCGCCGATGGTCATCAGGTCGCGAGGCCGCAGCAGGGTGTGCCGGCACACGTACTCGAAGGCGTCTTCTTCTTCGCGCGTGCTGGTGTCGATCACGCTGGCGCGACCCAGAAACGCCTCCAGCGGATTGGCGCGTGCGCGCGCCGGATGAACCATGCGGTCGGCCTTCACCAGGCGCGCGTTGTTGACGAAGATTTCACGCTGGCTCTGCGGCGAATAGACGATGTCCACCGCACTGCCGCGGTATTGCTGAACCATCGCCGTGCGCTGCGGCCAGCGCGCGTAAGCCTCTTTGCGAATCGCGGCGAAGACCTTCAAATGGTGGTTGATGCGCCGCAACTGATACGCCACCTCGACCAGGCCGAGCTGCGAGAAATACCAGACATTGGGTGACAGTTCGCCGGTCACGCTGGGGCTGACCGGCAGTTCCTCGACGTGCTTGTTGAAGTACTCGTCGATGCCGTCGATGAAGATGGTGATCGGCGACTTGAGCGCACGCAGCCGCGGCACCAGGTGCCCGTCGGTGTCGGTGGCGCAGCGCTGCAATTCGCTTGGCGTGAAGTCGAGCAGGCGCACGAAGTGGTCGATCACGCTGTGCAACTGTGCATCGCCGATCAGGCTGCTGAGCCGAGGCCCCACCTTCAGCCCGCCGCTCGCGCCCACATGCTTCAGCGCAGTCACCGCGATGGCTGTCAGCCACACCTTCGACCAGGGCAAGGGCGACGCGGAAAAGAAGGCAATCGAGTCGCGGCCGAAGATCTTGTCGCCGATCGGCTTGTCGAGCAGGTTGCCGCTGGGCAGGCACACCGCGTGGCCTTCACGCTGGTACAGGATGCGCTTGGCCTTGAGCAGCAGCGTCTTGCCGAACCCCTTGGTGCCGATGACGATGAACTTGTCGTCACGCCCCGGCGTCAGGAAGCCTTCGATCTCCGGCGTGCGGTGCAGCAGGGATTCGTCGAAATCCTCGGCGACGCGAATGTCGTCGGCGTCCACAGTCCACGCTCGCATCGTCCCTCCTCGTTTGCCACGGATGGCAAGCCGCAAGGATAGGTTTTTCGGTTGCAGGCGTCCAGACGGCCGGGCTGGTCAGCTCCATCCGATTGCTGATTTCCGATTGCCGATTGCCGCCTTCCGACGCCCGGCTCGATCTGCTGTCAGCCTGAACCCAACCCTGTTCGATGAAAGGGCCACCCGGCTTGACCCATCGGCACGACCAGGTCTGAAGCTCAGGGTTTGCCTTTCGCGTTCGCCTTCGACCGGTGTGCGCAGGATGTCGCCGTTCATCCCGCCGCAACGCCGTCCTGGCTTGATTCCGGCGAGGCGCACGACGACAACCTGCACAGGCCAAGGCGAAGGCGAAGGCGAACGGCAAGACCTGACCCCAACCACCGACAGCGATAAAGATGAAACTGAGTTTGCCGGTCGAGTCGTCCATGGCGGTGGGTGCGCCGGGCATCGGCGCGCGGCGCATACTGCGGCGCACCGCGCCACGGAGTCAATCCCATGCAAGGCTGTGCTTACGTCGATGGTCGGTACGTCGCCCCTGAAGCCGCGAAGATCTCGATCTTCGACTGGGGCTTTCTGCACTCCGACGCCACCTGCGACGGGGCCCATGTCTGGCAAGGCAAGTTCTTTCGCCTGAGCGACCACCTCGACCGCTTCTTTGCCAGCGTGGGCCGGCTGCGGTTGGACCCGGGCAAGAGCCGCGCCGAGGTGCGCGCGGTGATGCACGAATGCGTGCGCGCGTGCTCTCGAAAGAAATAGTTCTCGGAAGCGTCGAAATCCGTGCGGCCGGAACGTCATTGCAAAGATGCGGCAGGTCGCTGCATCCATCCCCGAGGAGAACCCAATGAAATACCTGTTGACCATCTACACCAGCGAATCCGACGAGCAAAAGATGCCGCCTGAAGAAATCGGCAAGATCATTCAGGCCTACGGCGCCTACACCGACGCGCTGATCAAGGCCGGCGTGATGCAGGCCGCCGAACGGCTGCGCCCGAGCACGGACGCCACCTCGGTACGGGTGCGCAGCGGCAAGACCGAAGTGCT
>JAYVCL010000093.1:0-6820 GCA_043749975.1 Burkholderiales bacterium | reverse complement strand
GAGGTTTCATGCGCCTTGCAGCCAGATCGATCCCAATCCGAACTGCCGCCCACCGCTAACCAATTGATCTTGTTCGACTTTTAACCGGACACTACTGACCGCATCCAAGGAGTTTGCGCATGAGCCCCACCGACCCGACCGTCGCCTTCGACCCCTACGACGCCGACCGCCCGTTGCTGCTGCGCTGCGCCTGTGGCCGCGACCACGCACCCGAGGCTCACAGCGCAGCTTCGAGCACCAGTTTCATCGAAGCCACGTTCGTCAAAGCCCTGTTTCCGCACGAGCCATTGCGGCGTCGTTTCTTGCAGGCGGTGGGTGCCGACACCGCGCGCGCGGCGATCGCCTCGTTGCTGCCGCTGGGCGCGCTCGAAGCGATGGCGCAGGACAAGGCGCCGCTCGAAAAGAAAGATCTGAAGCTCGGCTTCATCGCGATCACCTGCGCCACCCCACTGATCATGGCCGACCCGCTGGGCTTCTATAAAAAAGAAGGCCTGAACGTTCAGCTCAACAAGACCGCAGCCTGGGCCTTGATCCGCGACAAGATGATCAACAAGGAACACGACGCGTCGCACTTCCTGAGCGCCCCAAGGACGCCGCCTCGCGGCGCCCGTCCCCCGCGGGGATCAAGGAAAGTGGCAAAGCCACATTTCCTTGAGAGCCCGATGCCGCTGGCCTTTTCGATGGGCCTGGGCTCGACCCAGACGCCGATGAACGTGGCGACGATCCAGAACATCAACGGGCAGGCCATCACGCTGGCCATGAAGCACAAGAACAACCGCGACCCATCGAGGTGGAAGGGCTTCAAGTTCGCGATTCCGTTCGAGTACTCGATGCACAACTTTTTGTTGCGTTACTACCTGGCCGAGGCGGGTGTGAACCCCGACACCGACGTGCAATTGCGCGTGGTGCCGCCGCCCGAGATGGTGGCCAACCTGCGCGCCGGCAACATCGACGGCTTCCTCGGGCCTGACCCGTTCAACCAGCGCGCGGTGTTCGACGAGATCGGCTTCATCCACATCTTGTCGAAAGACATCTGGGACGGCCACCCGTGCTGCGCCTTCGGGGTGTCCGACGAGTTCATCAAACAAAACCCGAACACCTTCGCCGCGCTGTACCGCGCCGTGCTGAGCGCGGCTCAGATGGCGCGCGACCCGAAAAACCGCGAACTGATCGCCAAGGTGATTGCGCCGGCCGCGTACCTGAACCAGCCCGAGACGGTGCTGAACCAGGTGCTGTCGGGCAAGTTTGCCGACGGCCTGGGCGGCATCAGGGTCGTGCCCGACCGGACCGACTTCGACCCGCTGCCGTGGCAGAGCATGGCGGTGTGGATGCTGACGCAGATGAAGCGCTGGGGCTACGTGAAGGGTGACGTGAACTACAAACAGATCGCCGAGAAAGTCTTCATGCTGACCGAGGCGAAGAGGCAGATGAAGGCGCTCGGCCAGGCCGTGCCCGAGGGTGCCTACAAGAAGTTCAAGGTCATGGGCCGCGAGTTCGACCCGGCCAGGCCCGATGAATACGCCAAGAGTTTCGCCATCAACAAAATCGTGGTCGGCTAGATGAACGCCGCGCGCAAACAGACACTGCAAGCCCGGCTGCTGTCGTTGCTGATCCTGGGGCTGGTGCTGGCGCTGTGGCACCTGGCCACCTTGCCGAAGGGCGGCGTGGAGCCGGCGGCGTCGAGCCCGTCGGCCGAGCAGATCGAGTACCAGAAACTGCTCGGCAAAGACCCGACGCAGGTGAAGAAAAGCGACGGCTTTCCGACCCTGGCGCAGATGGGCGGCGCGGTGCTGAAAAACCTGGCTCGTCCGTTCTACGACAACGGACCGAACGACAAGGGCATCGGCATTCAGCTCGCGCATTCGCTGGGCCGCGTGGCGCTGGGCTTCGGCATGGCGGCGCTGCTGGCGATCCCGCTCGGCTTCGTGATCGGCATGAGCCCGATGCTGTACCGCGCGCTCGACCCGTTCATCCAGTTGCTCAAACCGATCTCTCCGCTGGCCTGGATGCCGCTGGCGCTGTACACCATCAAAGACTCGTCGATCTCGGGCGTCTTCGTGATCTTCATCTGCTCGGTGTGGCCGATGCTCATCAACACCGCGTTCGGCGTGGCCGGCGTGCGGCGTGAATGGCTGAACGTGGCCAAGACGCTGGAGGTGTCGCGGCTGCGGCTGGCGTTCGAGGTGATCCTGCCGGCGGCTGCGCCCACCATCCTGACCGGCATGCGCATCAGCATGGGCATCGCCTGGCTCGTGATCGTGGCGGCCGAAATGCTGGTCGGCGGCACCGGCATCGGCTACTTCGTGTGGAACGAGTGGAACAACCTGTCGTTGCCAAACGTGATCTTCGCGATCCTCGTCATCGGCCTGGTCGGCATGGCGCTGGACATGCTGTTCGCGCGGGCACAAAAGGCGGTCACGTATGTCGACTGAAAACCGGCCGACCGACAGGCAGCCCGCCGAGGCCTTCCTGAAAGTCGAAGGTCTGGCCAAGACCTACCGGGCAGCGCCGAGCCGGTGTTCGACAGCGTCAACTTCAGCGTGGCGCGCGGCGAGTTCCTCTGCATCATCGGCCACTCGGGCTGCGGCAAGACGACGATCCTGAACGTGCTGGCGGGTCTTGAGACCGCCAGCAGCGGCAACGTGTTCATGGACAACCGCGAGGTCGCCGGCCCGAGCCTGGAGCGTGGCGTGGTGTTTCAGGGCCACGCGCTGATGCCGTGGCTGAGCGTGCGTCGCAACATCGCGTTCGCGGTGCGCAGCAAGTGGCCCGACTGGTCGAGCCAACAGGTCGATGCGCAGGTTGAAAAGTACGTGCACCTGGTCGACCTCGGGTCGGCCATCGACAAGAAGCCGTCGGCGCTGTCGGGCGGCATGAAGCAGCGTGTGGGCATCGCCCGCGCCTTCGCCATCGAGCCGAAGATGCTGTTGCTCGACGAGCCCTTCGGTGCGCTCGACGCGCTGACCCGCGGCACCATCCAAGACGAGCTGCTGCGCATCTGCGCCGAGACGAAGCAGACCGTCTTCATGATCACGCACGATGTGGACGAAGCCATTTTGCTGGCCGACAAGATCCTGCTGATGACCAACAAGTTGGAACGGGGCCCGCCGGCCCGAGTCGCCGAAATCGTGCGCACAAGCCGGGTCCAAAACCCATCAACCCCAACGCTCAGGAGCACGCATGAACCGCAACGACGTCACCGAAATGATCATCGAGGCCAAGGTCAGGAAAGGCATCAAATGGGAAGACGTGGCCAACAAGGTGGGCCTCAGCAAAGAGTGGGTCACGGCCGGTTGCCTGGGCCAGATGACCTTCGACGCCAAGCAGGCCAAGCTCATCGCCAAGACCTTCGGCCTGCCGCCCGAGGCCGAGAAGTGGCTCCAAGTGGTGCCTTACAAAGGCTCGCTGCCCACCGCTGTGCCGACTGATCCGCTGATCTACCGTTTCTACGAACTCGTCAGCGTCTATGGCACCACCTTCAAGGAACTGATCCATGAAGAATTCGGCGACGGCATCATGAGCGCGATCGACTTCAAGATGGATTTGACGCGCGAGCCGAACCCGAACGGCGACCGCGTCAGCATCGTGATGTCGGGCAAGTTCCTGTCGTACAAGACCTACTGAGCGGGCTGGCACCAAGGGACGCGGTCAGGCGCTGCTTTCAGGCTGGCCCGCACTCAGCGCCAGCCGCGGTGCCACCGCGCGCCCGCGTCCCGGCACCCTGCCTGGCACCGCCGCCGTGTGCTGCACCGTCATCAACACCAGCCGCCTCAAGGCTTGCCATGGGTCGCTTGGCCAGTCGGGGTGGCGCAGGCCCTTGACCAGGCCGTCGCACACCTGCGCGGCTTGCAGCAAACGGGCCAGTGCGCTGTCGCTGAACAGCGGCACAGCGCGTTCGAAGAGCCGCTCTTTGGCACCCCAGACACGCGCCTCGCGCAGCGCCATCGGCATCGGTTTGCCGTTGTCGATGGCGTCTTGGGTGCGCTTGAGGGCGCGAATGTCCTCGCTCAGGCTCCAGTGCACCAGCACGGCGGCCTCGCCTTCGGCCTGCAAGCCGTCGAGCATGCGCAGCGCACGCTCGACCTGGCCCGACAACACCGCCTCGCCGAGCTTGAACACGTCGTAGCGGGCCACGTTCAACACGGCCGCCTCGATCTGCTCGAACGTCAATTCGCCTTGCGGGTACAACAGGCCCAGCTTCTGAATTTCCTGGTGCGCCGCCAGCAGGTTGCCTTCGACCCGGTCGGCAAAGAAGGCCAGACTGCGCTGCCCGGCTTCGCCGTCCTGCACCCGCTGGGCCTGCAACGACAGGCGCTGCGCGATCCACGCCGGCAGCGCCGCGCGGGCGATGGGCTCGCAGCGAATCGTCACGCCGGCGCTGTCGAGCGCGCTGAACCAGCCGCTTTTTTGCTGCTGGCCGTCGATGCGCGGCAGGGTCACGAGGGTGACGGTGTCTTCGGCCTGCAAGCGGGCATACCGCTGCAAGGCATCGGAGCCTTCCTTGCCTGGCTTGCCCGAGGGAATGCGGATTTCGATGATCTGCTTGTCGGCGAACAGGCTCATGGCCTGGGCCGCGCCCAACAGCACGCTCCAGTTGTAGTGCGCACCGCTGACGGTGTGCACCTGACGCTCGGTGTGGCCGGCAGCGCGGGCCGCAGCGCGGATGGCGTCGGCCGCCTCTTGCGCCAGCAACGGCTCATCGCCCCACAGCGTGTACAGCGGGCGCACGCCCTTGTGCAAATGCGCGGTCAGTTGGTCGAGGCGAAGCTGCATCGGTGCTTGTCTGGTGCGCTGTCGGGTGTGATCAGAGCGACTGCACCGCAGCCAGCCGGCGCATCACCTGCGCCACGATGTCGCTTTGCATGGCGCGGTAGAGCAGTGCTTCTTCCTGCTCCTTGGCCAGCGCGGCGCTCTCGGTGTAGCTCATGTCGCGCTTGAGCAAAATCTCGGTGATCGGAATCAGCTCCTTGCCGGCAGGCGTGCGCAGCCTGAAGTCGAGCCGCGAGCGCAATTGCAGCTCGCGCACCTGACCGGCCGCCGTGCTGGCGACCACGCTTTTTTCGTTCACGTCGCTCAGCGCCTCCAGCACCACCTGGGCCCGTGCGGCGCTCTCGACCACCAGGGTGGTCTGGCTGGCGTTGATGCTTTTCAACAGCTCTTCGGCCAGCGGCGAACGCGGCTTGAAGCCGATCAACTGGATGCTGCGAAAGCGCAGCTCGGGCGCGCGCCTGAGCTCGAATCCGCAAGCCGCCAGCAGCAGCGACGCCACTGGCAGGGCGATCAGCGTGCGGCGATGCGGCATGCAACCACCCCTCTCAAACCACCACGTTGACGAGCCGGCCCGGCACCACGATCACCCGCTTGACGGCCATGCCTTCGATGAACTTGATGCACTCCGGGTTGGCGAGGGCGGCTTTCTCGATGCTGGCTTTGCTGGCACCGGCCGGCACCGTGATGGAGCCGCGCAGCTTGCCGTTGACTTGCAGCATCAGTTCGATCTGCGCTTGCAGCAGCGCGGCTTCGTCGACCTGCGGCCAGGGCGCGTCCAGCAGGTCGCCGTGGGCTGCGGCGTAACCCAGCTCCTGCCACAGCACCCAACTGGTGTGCGGGCAGGCGGGGTAGAGCGTGCGCAGCAAGATGCCGAAGCCCTCACGCAGCAGCGCAGGCGCTTGCCCCTTGAACGCTTCGAGTGCGTTCAGCATCTTCATCGCACCCGAGGCGACGGTGTTGTACTGCATGCGCTCGTAGTCGTAGCTGACCTGGCGCAAGACCGTGTGCAGCTCGCGGCGCAAGGCCCGGGCCTCGTCGCTCAGATCGCCGCTCAGATCGTTGCTCAAGGGGCTGCCCACCGGGCCGGCACCTCTCAAGGCATCGGCATGCTTGCTGCCGAAATTCCAGACTCTTTTCAAGAACCGATTGGCACCCTCGACCCCTGCGTCGTTCCACTCCAGCGTTTGCTCCGGCGGTGACGCGAACATCACGAACAGGCGCGCGGTGTCGGCGCCGAAACGGTCGATCAGCGCCTGCGGATCGACGCCGTTGTGCTTCGACTTGGACATCGTCGTCCAGCCCTCGCACTGCACCGCCTGCCCGTCGCGCTTGGCGGTGGCCGACAGCACGTTGCGGTGCTCGTCGCGCACCAGGTCGAGTTCTTGCTCCCAGAAATACTCGCGTCCGCCTTCGGGGCTGGTGCGCACAAAGGCCTCGTTCAGCACCATGCCCTGCGTCAGCAAGCGGGTGAAGGGCTCGTCCACGCTCAGCAGCTTGAGGTCGCGCATCACCTTGGTCCAGAAGCGCGCATACAGCAGGTGAAGAATCGCGTGCTCGATGCCGCCGATGTACTGGTCCATCGGCAGCCAGTAGGCGGCACCGTTGCCGACCATCGCCTGCTCGTTTTTCGGGTCGCAGTAGCGCATGAAATACCACGAGCTGTCGACAAAGGTGTCCATCGTGTCGGTCTCGCGCCGCGAGGCCTTGGCGCAGACCGGACAGGGCGCATTCACGAAGGCGCCATGTTTGGCCAGCGGGTTGCCCGTGCCGTCGGGGATCAGGTGATCCGGCAGCAGCACCGGCAGGTCGTTCTCGGGCACCGGCACCGCGCCATGTTCGTCGCAGTGGATGATGGGAATCGGCGTGCCCCAGTAGCGTTGGCGGCTGATGCCCCAGTCGCGCAAGCGCCAAGTCGTTTTCCGCTCGCCCAGGCCCTTGTGTTGCAGCGCCTTGGTCACCGCATCGGTGGCGGCCTTGAAGCTCAGGCCGCTGAAGTAATCGGAGTTGATGGTGACGCCGCGCTGCTTGTCGGCGTACCAGTCTTGCCAGT
>JAYVCL010000092.1:0-4029 GCA_043749975.1 Burkholderiales bacterium | reverse complement strand
TCGCAGGGCATTTGGAACAGATTCGGAGGCGGACCGTTCGTGGCCAACTCCGCCTGAGACTCTGTCGCCCGAGCAAGCGCGAACACTCATCACCGATCGGCTTCGTAAGGCCGAGAGCTTGCTTTCCTACCTGAACGCGGCTCCGGCCAAGTCGCTTACTGGCAATCAAGGTCAAAAGGTATTCATTGGTCATGGCCGCTCGCCCGTATGGCGCGAGTTCAAGGATTTTGTACAAGATCGACTTCATCTTCCGTGGGAGGAATTTAATCGTGAATCCGTGGCTGGCGTCGCCACGACAGAACGACTCGAACACCTCTTGACCGTATCGACGTTCGCGTTCTTAATAATGACCGCTGAAGATGAGCACGCAGACCAAACGCGCCACGCCCGCCAAAACGTCATCCATGAGGTGGGGCTCTTTCAAGGAAGACTCGGACCACGGAAGGCAATAGTTCTCCTCGAAGACGGCTGCCAGGAGTTCTCAAATATCCACGGACTCACACACATTCCCTTTCCAAACCGTAGAATCGGCGCCGCCTTTGAAGAGGTCAGAAGAGTCCTTGAGCGGGAGCGCGTCACTGAAGCCTAACCCTTCCATCGAGGGGACGCTTTCCGGCCTACGGCCTCCAAGCGCCCCTCATGTCACACGTTGGGCGTCACTGCAAAGCCCCGTGCTTTGGTCGCCAAGATGGCACCAGTCGGCGACTGAGCCAAGCCCTGGTATCCTCCGCACGTGAAAGTAAGCGAAGTCCTCAGGCTGCTGCAGCAAGATGGTTGGCGTCTGGCAGTAACCCGCGGAAGTCACCGTCAGTTCAAGCACCCAAACAAGCCCGGTCGCGTCACTGTTCCTGGCAAGCCTGGCGATGATCTCGCCCTTGGCACGCAGAACAGCATCTTGAAGCAAGCGGGCCTAAAGTAGCGAGGCCGTATGCGTTATGCCATCGTGATTGAAAAGGCTGAAGGCAACTACTCTGCCTACGTGCCAGACCTACCGGGTTGCGTCGCCACGGGTGCAACCATCGCTGAAGTCGAGGTCGAGATCCGAGAAGCCATGGAGTTCCACCTCGACGGTATGCGCGAAGATGGGCTTTCTATTCCAGCGGCGTCCAGCCGGGTCGAATACGTAGAAGTCGCGGCGTAAGGGTGTAAGGGTGCAAGGCCAGCGCTCGCCGAGTGACGTCCAATCGGGTAGCCGGGAGTTTTTTGACTCCTGGCCCCCACATCACCCACCGTGTGGGTCCGCAGTGGGCGCTTCATGCGAACTGTTCATACCCGTTGCTCGAGCGGAGCACCAACGGCACGCCACCAGGGCCAGGTCGGCGGTGCGCGGTACATTTTCGCCAACCGGGCCCTGGCGCCCTGCCGTCGTTGCCCGCTTAGCTCGAACGTTAGCCGTCTTGATCCATGACCATCGCTCTTGAATCGCCCGATCAACCTGAGGTAATCGCCTTGATCGCCGAGCTGGATGCGTATCAGGACACCTTGTACCCGCCGGAGAGCAGACATGCCCTCGATCTCGCCTCGTTGAAGCAGGCCAATGTCTTGTTTGTGGTCGCGCGCGACGCAGCGGCGCGAGCTGTTGGCTGTGGCGCAGTAGTCCTCACTCCAGCATTCGGCGAGATCAAGCGGATGTATGTCAGTCCCCGTTGTCGAGGCCAGGGCGTCGCTCGGAAGCTGCTATTGACGCTGGAGTCGGAGTCTGTCAGGGCTGGCTGCAAGCTGCTCAAGCTCGAAACCGGCCCCTTCCAACCCGAGGCGCTCGGTCTTTACGCTTCGTTCGGCTACGAGCGCCGTGGACCGTTTGGCAAGTACGCAGACGATCCGCTGAGCGTATTCATGCAAAAGCGCATCGCACCTTGAAGGCCGACTCCAATGAACCAGACGGCTGACCCTTGAGAGGGACTTCCGACCTTGTCAAGGTGAATTCGCATTCGTCGTCGATGACCTCGGTTGGGGATGGCTCATGCACTTGGCCAGGTCGACGCCGACGCGTACGGCTTCAGCTCGCGCTGCGACTCCGCGTTGCCATCGCGCGTCGGATCAATCACACTGAATGCCGCACAAAAACACATGGAGACCTCATGCTTCGCAGCGCCGAAATTCCCTTGATCCACTCGATCCCTGCAATCCGCTTCGCACTGTGCATCGCGCTCGCCGCCAGCGCCGTGTCGGCGTGGGCGCAAGGCCTGCCCGCTGCGTCGCCCGAATCGGTGGGCATGTCGACCGAGCGGCTCAAGCGCATCGGTGTGGCATTGAGGGGCGAGATCGACAAGGGCAACCTGCCGGGCGTGGTGGTGATGGTGGCGCGCAAGGGCAAGCTGGTTTACACCGAATCGCTTGGCTCGCTCGACAAGGCGGCCAACACGCCGATGACGAAGGACGCGATCTTTCGCATCTATTCGATGACCAAGCCGCTGGCCTCGGTGGCCGCGATGACGCTGGTCGAGGAAGGCAAGATGCAGCTCACCGACCCGGTGTCAAAGTTCTTGCCCGCGATGAAGAACCTGATGGTCAGCGTGCCGCTGGCCGATTCGACCTTTGCCCGCGTGACCTACTCGCAGGTACCGCAGGCACGCGAGATGACGGTGCAAGACCTGCTGCGCCACACCGCCGGCCTCGCCTACGGCGAGATCACGCAAAACGCGCCGGTGAAGGAGGCCTATGCGAAGGCTGGCATGTACCTGCAAGGCGTGCGCGACTACGACTCACGCGCGTTGACGCCGCAAGAGGAGGTCGAGCGGCTTGCCAAGGCGCCGCTCGCGCACCAGCCGGGAACGGTGTGGGAGTACAGCGTGGCGGTCGATGTGCTGGGCCGCGTGGTCGAGGCCGCGTCGGGCGAGCGGCTGGCCGATCTGATGGACAAGCGCATCTTCAAGCCGCTGAAGATGAACGACAGCGCCTTCTGGGTGCCGCCAGAAAAGATGAGCCGCGTGGCGCAGCCGCTGGCGGTGGATTTGCCGTCGGGCCAGCCCATCAACGTCATCGACGTGAGCGCGCAACCCAAAAACGATTCGGGCGGCGCGGGCGGCGTGTCCACCGCCGCCGACTATCTGCGCTTTGGGCAGATGTTGCTGCAAGGCGGCAAGCTCGACGATGTGCGCATCCTGTCGCGCAGCACCGTCCAGTTGATGACCTCGGACCATCTGGGCACGCGCATCGCGGCACCGGTGTCGCCGGGCGAGTTGCTGCTCGGCACCCCCGGCTACACCTTCGGCCTGGGCTTCATGGTGCGTCAGGGAAACGGCGTGGCGGGCGTGGCCGGATCGCAGGGTGAGTTCATGTGGGCCGGCTATGCAGGCACTTTCTTCTGGGTCGACCCGAAAGAAGAACTGGTTGCGGTTTTCATGAGCCAGGCACCAAGCCCGATTCGCGCGTACTACCGGCGCATGGTGAAGAATCTGACGTACCAGGCGATCGTCGATTGAGCGAGCAACGCCTGCGTTGCAGTCTGGCCGTGCGCATTGCGTCCAGACCTTGACTTGGCGTAAGGTCGATGTCCGCCCGAAGGTGTCAACTTCGATTCGGCATTTCAACCTCGCAAGGAGACAGAGCATGAGCAAGCGTGATGTGGTGGTTTTGGGCGCGGCCCGGTCGGCGATCGGTACGTTCGGCGGCGCGTTGGCCGACATCGAGCCGGCCGAGTTGGCTGGCACGGTGATGAAGGAAGCGGTCAAGCGCTCGGGTGTCGACCCGAAGGCGATCAACTACGTGACGGTGGGCAACACGATTCCCACCGACAGCCGCTTCGCCTATGTGGCGCGGGTGGCGTCCATCCAGGCCGGGCTGCCGATGGATTCGGTGGCGATGTCGGTGAACCGGCTGTGCTCGTCGGGCCTGCAGGGCATCGTGACGACGGCGCAGAACATCCTGCTCGGCGACTGCGATTACGGCGTCGGCGGCGGCGTCGAAGTGATGAGCCGCGGCGGCTACCTGTCCACCGCGATGCGCAGCGGCGCGCGCATGGGCGACACCAAGCTGATCGACACCATGGTCGCCACCTTGACCGACCCGTTCGGCGTCGGCCACATG
>JAYVCL010000091.1:0-17221 GCA_043749975.1 Burkholderiales bacterium | reverse complement strand
ATCGCAGCTTCATCGCCCTCAACCACATCGCCGCAGCGATCATCGCGTTCCGAAAAGTGCCACTCACGATCAATATTATTTACGGATAGGTTCTTAGTGTGAAAGGCCCGTCAGGTGGGTTCGCTGTGCGTGCGCAGCCACTGCGCGAATTCGGCCTCGTTGATTTCGCCGGCCGCAACGCCAAACATCGTGACGGTGGCGTCGGCCTGCGAGGCCTTCAGCCGGTGCGCGTTGAGCCGCAGAAACAAGCCCACGGCGAGGAACGCGACGCGCTTGTTGCCATCGACAAACGCATGGTTCTTAGCTAGACCGACACCGTAGGCGGCCGCCAGTTCGCAGACATCCGGATCGCCATACGCCACGAGGTTCAATGGTCGGGCGAGTGCCGACTCGAGCAGGCCCTCGTCGCGCAGGCCTGAAGCGCCACCATGTGCCGCAAGGCTCTCGTCGTGCAGGATCACCAGCAGGCGCCGGTCGATCCAGCGCCAGCTCATTTCGCCAGGGCGCGAAACGTGTCCCGGTACTCGCGCATGAACTCGCGGCCCATGTCCACCTGTTCCTCGAAGCTCGGGTCGTAAGGCGTGAGCGCGATGCCGTCGGGCGTCTCGCTGACATGCAACGTGTCGCCCTTGCTCAGCTTGAGCCGCGCCAGCACTTCCTTCGGAAGAATGACGCCGACCGAGTTGCCGATCTGGGTGAGCTTGAGTGCGTGCATGGTGAGCCCCGTTGTTATAACTTTCGTTATATTAACCGCAGAGCGGATCGAGGGCAAGCGCGACCACCGACGGGCTCGGCAGCGTCTGCGCCACCAGCGCGCCGTGCTCGCGCCGGAACCACACCGAGCGACAGGATCGTTCAGGTCGCCAGAAGTTGCGCCACGCGCGCCTGCAGCGCAGCGGGAGTCACCCCGGCCGGGGGCACGGCCGCGCCGGCCACCAGGCCGACCGAACTGAACAGACCGCGTCGAAACGGCTTGCGCATCGCCGCCCCATCGACGCGCGAAAAGTACGAGCCCCACAGGTTCTGCAAGGCCAGCGGCACCACGGGCACCGGGTTGGTTTCAAGCAGCTTCATCACGCCGCCCTTGAACTCACCCAACTCGCCGTCGCGGGTCAGCGCACCTTCGGGAAAGATGCAGAGCAAATCGCCCTCGGCCAGCACCTCGCGTGCGCGGGCGAAGGCCTGCTCGTAAGCGGCCGGGTCGACGCGCTGCGGCGCGATCGGGATCGCCTTGGCGAGTTTGAAGAACCAGCCGAGCACGGGCAGCTTGAAAATCTGCTGGTCCATGATGAAACGGATTGGCCGAGGGCTGGCCGCCATCAGCAATACCGCGTCGACGAAGCTGACGTGGTTGCACACCAGGATGGCGGCACCGGTGGTCGGAATGTTCTCGTCGCCGCGCACCTTGAAACGGTAGACCAGCCGCGTCAGCATGAAGGCCACGAAGCGCAGCAGGTACTCGGGCACCAGCATGAAGATGTAGAACGCGACCACCGCGTTGAGCAGGCCGGTGATCAGGAACACCTGCGGGATCGTGAAGTTGGCCGCCAGCAGCGCGCCCACGCCGATCGAGCTGACGATCATGAACAGGGCATTCAAAATGTTGTTCGCCGCGATGATGCGGGCGCGGTGGCTGGGCTGCGAGCGCAACTGAATGAGCGCGTACATCGGCACGCTGTACAGGCCCGCAAACAGCGACAGCAGGGCCAGGTCGGCCATCACGCGCCAATGCGCCGCTTGCGCTGCGAAGGCGCGCAAGCCCAGGCTGTCGGATGGCGGCAAGCAACGCGATGCAAAGTACAAATCGACGGCGAACAGGCTCATGCCGATGGCACCCAGCGGCACCAGGCCGATCTCCACATGTCGCTTGCTCAACACCTCGCACAGCAGCGAGCCGGTGCCGATGCCGATCGAGAACACCACCAGCAGCAGCGATGCGACTTGCTCGTCACCGTGCAGCACCTCCTTCGCGAACGACGGGAATTGCGACAAAAAGACCGCGCCGAAAAACCACATCCACGAGATGCCGAGCAGGGAGCGGAACACGACGATGTTCTGCCGCGCCAACATCAGGTTGCGCCAGGTTTCGGTGACCGGGTTCCAGTTGATGCGCAGGCCCGGGTCGGTGGACGGTGACGTGGGAATTCCCTGCGCGACGATGCGCCCGATCAGCGCCACGCCGACGCAGCCGAAGGCCACGTAATGAGGCCCCACCTGCGGGATCGCCACCAGCAGCCCGCCCGCCACCTGGCCGAGCAGGATGGCCACGAAGGTGCCCATCTCGACCATGCCGTTGCCGCCGGTCAGTTCGCGCTCGTTCAGGTGCTGCGGCAGGTAGGCAAACTTGACCGGGCCGAACAGCGTCGAGTGCAGGCCCATCAGGAACACGCAGCCCAGCAGCACCGGCACGTTGGCCACCCAGAAGCCGTAGCCGGCCAGCAGCATGATGGCGATCTCCAGCCACTTGACGAAGCGGATCACGCGCGTTTTGTCGTACTTGTCGGTGAGCTGCCCGCTGGTGGCCGAGAACAGCAGGAACGGCAAGATGAACAGCGCGCCGATCACCAGGCCGGCCATCTTTGGCTGCAGCCAGCTCACCTGGATTTGATACGTCACCATCACGGTGAACGCGAACTTGAACAGGTTGTCGTTGCCGGCACCGAGAAACTGGGTCCAGAAAAACGGCGCGAAGCGGCGCTGCTTCAACAACGCGAACTGGTTCGGGTGGGCTTGATGGCTGGCAGTCATTCGTTCGCCTGACTTGTTTTGGTTGCCGAGGGGGCCGGCGCTCAGCGCCGTACCGGCGGCGTTCGCTGCGCCAGCGCGCGCAGCACCGCTTCGGTGTCTTCGCCCAGCAGCGGCGCGCGTCGCGTGATCGCGCCTGGCGTCAGGCTGAGCTTGGGCACGATGCCGGGCACGTCGATGTCAAGGCCGTCGGCGGTGGTCACGCGCTGGATCATTTCGCGGGCGCGGTAGTGCGGGTCTTCGGCAATGTCTTTGGCGGTGTAGATGCGGCCTGCCGGCACGGCGGCGCGGTTCAGCACCTCCAGCACGTCGACCACGGTGCGCGGCGCGGTCCACGCACCGATGGCCGCGTCGACCTCGGCCACGCACGCCACGCGACCGGCGTTGCCGGCAAGCTGCGGATCGTGGGCCAGATCGTCGCGCGCAATGGCCGCCATCAAGCGCTTGAAGATCGAGTCGCCGTTGCCCGCGATCAGCACCCAGCCGTCGGCGCAAGGGTAGGCGTTGCTCGGCGCGATGCCGGGCAAGGCCGAACCGGCGGGCTCGCGCACCGCGCCGAACGCGCTGTACTCCGGCAGCAGGCTTTCCATGCAGTTGAACACCGCCTCGTACAAGGCCACATCGACGACTTGTCCACGACCCTTCGGCGCGTCGGGCGTGACGCTGGCATGGCGGTGCTGCAGCGCCATCAGGATGCCGATCACGCCGTGCAGCGAGGCCAGGGTGTCACCGATGCTCACGCCCACGCGCACCGGCACGCGGCCCGGCTCCGCGGTCAGGTGGCGCAGCCCGCCCATCGCCTCGGCCACCACGCCGAAGCCCGGCCGGTCTCGGTACGGCCCGGTCTGGCCGTAGCCGCTGATGCGCAACATGACCAGGCCGGGGTTGGCGGCACTGAGAACATCGAAGCCCAAACCCCAGGCCTCCATCACGCCGGGCTTGAAGTTCTCGATCAGCACGTCGGCCTCGGCGATCAGGGCGCGCACGATGTCGCGCGAGGCGGCGTCTTTCAAGTCGAGCGCCACGCTTTGCTTGTTGCGAGATTGCACCTGCCACCACACGCTGGTGCCGTTGTGCAGCAAGCGCCACTGGCGCAGCGGATCGCCGCCGGGGCTGTCGTCGTGGGCCGGCGGCTCGATCTTGATGACTTCGGCACCGAAGTCGGCCAGCGTCTTGGCGGCGAACGGGCCGGCAATGAGCTGCCCGAGTTCAACCACCTTGAGCCCGGCGAGCGGGCCGGCGAGGGCGGGCGCAGGGGCGGATGCAGGAGCTACCAAAACGCCCAGTTCCCGGTCATCACCACCCACACCCCGAGCAGGCCATTGGTCACCGCGTGCGCGATGACCGGCAGCCACAGCTTGCCGCTGCGCACGTACAGCCACGCGTAGGCCAGGCCGGCGATGATGGCGGCCAGCCACAGCGTGTGGGCCAGCATGAAGACAAAGGTTGACAGCAGCACCGCCTTCAGGCCGACGCGCTGCGGCAGCACCGCTTCAAACTGCGCGTTCTCGATCCAGCGCATCAGGAACGAACGCCAGAACAGCTCTTCCATCACCGGCACCAGCAGCGCCGCGCCGATCCAGCGCACGCCGATCAGCGGCCACATCAACCCGCCCTGCGCGTCGAGCGGAACGAACGCCGCCGTGGCCTCGCCGAGCCGCATCCACGGTGCGTCGAGCTTGATCCACAGCCCGAACACCAACACGCCGACCGAGATTGCCAGCCCCGCTTCCTGCAGCGTGGGCCGCAGTTGCGTGGACAGCTCGCCGTAGTCACGCCACCACCATGCCAGCAGGCCGCCCACCACCAGCACCGTGACGGCGTAGACCCAGCGCGGGTCGATGCCCCAAGAGCCATCGGCCGGCAGCGCACCGCGCAGGCCCAACAGCAGCATGAAGACGGCAAACGGAACCACTCGCGCCAGCGCAGCGCGGTTCAGGGGCAAGGCCATGCTCATCGGATCTCCAGCACCTCGATTGGGGTTGCTCACGTCGGCGCAAGGCTCAAACCACGCGCTGTTCCAGCAGGTAGTTGGCCCCGTCGTATTGCCCGAGCACGTCGGTGAGATAGGGCAGCACGGCCTTCAGTTCGTCGTGCAAGGTGAACGGCGGGTTGAGGATGAACACGCCGCTGCCGGCCAGCCCGAAGCCTTGCGAATCGGGCAACTGCACCGTCAGCCGTGCGTGCAGCCAGGCCCGGGGTGCCAGCGCTTCCAGCCGCCGCGGCAGTTGCGCGGCTTCCACCTTTTGCACCTGCGGGTACCAGACCATGTAGACGCCTTCGGCGAAGCGCAGCATGGCTTCGCGCAGCGACGCGATCACGCGGCCATAGTCGTGGTTGCCTTCATAGCTCGGGTCCATCAAGACCACGCCGCGCCGGGTCGAAGGCGGCACCTGGCCCTTCAAGCCGTCGAAACCGTCGCTGTCGTAAACCTCGGCGCCTCGGACCGTGCCCAGGAACGCGTCCAGAATCTTGTGGTCGGTAGGGTGCAGCTCGAACAGGCGCAACTGGTCCTGGCCGCGCAGCAGCATCTTCGCAAAGGCCGGCGAGCCGGGGTATTGCTCCAACTGGCCTTCGGGGTTGAACTGCTTGACCAGGTCGACATAGTCAGCCACGGCGGGCGGCAGGTCGTCGCGGCTCCACAGGCGTCCGATGCCCTCCTCGAACTCGCCCTTTTTCTGCGCATAGCGGCCTTCCAGCGAATACCCGCCGGCACCGGCGTGCGTGTCGACCAGCCGGTAGGGCTTGTCTTTCTGGTTCATGTAGCGCAGCACCAGCGTGAGCACGGTGTGCTTGAGCACGTCGGCGTGGTTGCCTGCGTGGAAGGCATGGCGGTAGGCGAGCATGGCGGTGGACCTGAAAGAAGGCGAACGAGCACTGTACGGGCAACACCGGCAAGTATCCCCGGCGCACGGCGGCTCGACGAGTCGCCGCACATCGTCACGAAGTGCCGGCATCCGGCGTCGGGGTGCCTCGGTCAACGGCTGTTCGCTGAACCCCTTCTTGCGCCTGATTGCGCCGCCCTTCGCTGCACAGATTCAGGTGCTTCGCTGCGGCGGCTCAGGCAGGGATGCGCAGCATCTGCCCGGGGTAAATCTTGTCCGGGCTGCTCAGCATCGGCTTGTTGGCTTCGAAGATTTTCGTGTAGTCGTTCGCGTTGCCGAGATAGGTCTTGGCGATGGCCGACAGCGTGTCGCCGCGCACCACCGTGTGGTACTGCGACTCGTCGGCAGGTGATTCCACCGTGATCAGCTCGTTGACCTGCTCGACGCCGCTCACATTGCCGCAGCAGAGCAGGATTTTTTCCTTGGTCGCCTGGTCGGCGACAACCCCCGACACCATCACGCTGCCGGTGGCGCCGTCGAACTCGACCGTCAGGTCGTCGGCGGGCAGGTTTTGGGTGCGGATGTAGCTGACGATGGACGCCGCTGCTGCCTGGTTGGCAGCCACCGCCTGCGCCTGCAGTGCAGCGTCGTCGGGTGCGGCTTTGGCCTGCGTCGCGGCGGCTTCGGCTTCTTTGTGGCCGAACAACTTTTCACCGGCTGCCTTGAAGAAACTGATGATGCTCATGGAATGCTCCTGTGGTTTGGTTTCGGTTTGCGGCGTTCGAAGCGACGAACGCCGTCGACTCTATCAGCGCGGCGTGTCGGCTTGCGGCGCATTCCGCCGTAGGCGGCCACCCACACGCTGGTGACTACCGCTGTGCCGCCACGCGCGAGCGAAACAGCTCCGCGATGCCGACCTCGCGCGGCCCTGGCAGCAGCTCGAATTCCTCGCCTGCGGCCAGCGTGCCCGGCACCCGCACCGCCAGATAGAAACCGCACCAGGCGTTGGCCGACATCAACTTGCTGGCTTGGCTGAAGCCCATCGAGGCGTTGAACTTGAAACACGGAAAGCGCGGCTCGCTGACAGCGAGCTGGCAGTTCGGAAAGCGCAGCACATCGCCGACCCAGACCTGCGTTTCGAGCAGGCCCGACAGGGTCAGGTTCTCGCCCATGAAGCCGCTGGGCAGTGGCTCGTCCCACAGCGACACCTTGGCCTGCGCGCGCACGGTTTGCCAAAACGCGTAGTGCTCGCTCGGATAGGCATATACCGCCTTGCTCAGCCCGCCATGCACCGACAGGTCGGCCTGTTCGTCGCCTTCGAGGCCGAGCAACTTGACCGCGAGAGGCCCGCTGACGCTGCGTTTGCCGATCGCCGTCATGACCGATCTGCCACGGATGTCGACGCGGCGGGCCAGGCAGACATTCAGGTGTTGCAGGGTCATCGGCATCGCGCCGATGATGCCGCACGGCGTGTCGCCTCGACGCTCAGGTGTCTCTGTGCGGCCGCCGAGGGTCGTTCAAGTGTGGAAGGCCGCCACCGAGCGGCCTTCCACCGCCACGGCCTTGAAACTGGCGACCAAGGCCTGCCCCGGCACCAGCCCCAAGCTGTGCACCGAGCGGCGCGTCACCAGCGCCCACAGCGTTTGTCCCGCCCGCACCTCGGCTTGCGCCGGCTGATGCGCCAGAGCCAGTTCGACGATGCTGTACGGCCCGTCGCGGTCCAGCACGCGCAGCACGCGCCCGAGCAGTTGGTTGCTGGCGCTCGACGGCAGCACCTCGCGCTGCAGCGCCACGTCACGCGCCCGGATGCGCAGCCGCACGTGCGTGCCCACCGCGACGTCGAGTTGCGGCACCGTGATGCGCTGGCCCGCCACATCGACGCGGGTCAACTGCCAGTCGCCGAGCTGCTCGGCGACCACCCCGGCGAGCACGCTGCCCGCTTCGAAACGGCCGATCACCGGTTGCAGGTCGATGTTGCCCAGCACGTCCAGCGCCGGGCCGGCGGCGACGCTGCGGCCCTCGTTCATCACCACCACCTGGTCGGCCAGGCGCAGCACCTCGTCCATCTGGTGCGTCACGTAGACGATGGGCAGGCCGTAGCGCTGCGGCAGCGCGGCCAGGTAGCCCAGCAGTTCGTGGCGGCGCGCCGGGTCGAGCGAGGCCAGCGGCTCGTCCATCAACAGCGCGCTCGGGCGCGACAGCAGCGCCCGCCCGATGGCCACGCGCTGCCGCTCGCCGCCCGACAAGGTGTGCGCCCGGCGCGCCAGCAAGTCGCCAATGCCGAGCAGGTCGACCACGTCTCCCAGGGGCGGGCCGTCGGGACGGCGCGACAGCCGGTTGCCGAACTGCAGGTTGCCGCGAACGCTCAGGTGCGGAAAGAGCCTGCCTTCTTGAAACACGACGCCGAACGCGCGCTGGTGCGCAGGCACGTCGATGCCGTCGTGGCTGTCGAACAGGCGGCGACCCGCCATCTCGAAGCGACCGCGGGCCGGCTTCAGCAGGCCCGCCATCGCGTGCAGCAAGGTCGACTTGCCCGAACCGCTGCGGCCGATCACGGCGGTGATGCCGCGCGCCGGCAACGCGATCTGCGCCTGCACCGTGAAATTGGGGCGGGCGATGCTCAGGTCGAGGTCGATCACGAGATTTGCCCCAGCCAGCGCTGCACGCGCCGGTGGCACCACTGCGCCACGCCCAGCGCGCCCAGCGCCAGCAGCACCGACCACAACACCAGGCGCGCTGCGGCTTCGTCGCCGTCGGGTTGCTGAAGCGCGCTGTAGATGGCCAGCGGCAGGGTTTGCGTTTCACCCGGCACGTTGGACACAAAGGTGATGGTGGCGCCGAACTCGCCCAGCGACGCCGCGAACCCCAGCACCGCGCCCGACAGCAGGCCCGGTGCCATCAGCGGCAAGGTGACTGCGCCGAACACGCGCCAGCGGCTGGCACCGAGCGTGCGCGCGGCGGCTTCGAGGCCGGCGTCGACCGCCTCCAATGCCTGGCGAATGGCCCGCACCATCAAGGGCAGCGCCATCACCGCGGCGGCCAGCACCGCACCCTTGAAGGTGAAGACGAATTGCAGCCCGAAGGTCTCGCTGAGCCAGCGGCCCAACCAGCCCTGACGCCCGAAGCTGACCAGCAGCGCGTACCCGATCACCACCGGCGGCAACACCAGCGGCAGGTTGACGAGGGCTTCGAGAACCGACTTGCCCACGAACCGACCGCGCCCCAGTGCCCAGGCCAGGGCCACGGCCAGAGGCAGCGCCAGCAGCACGGCGGCCAGCGCGACTTGCAGGCTCAGGGTCAGCGCCAGGCGTTCGAGTTCGGACATGCTTAACGCGGCCGAACACGAAGGCGAATCAGGGTGCGGCGGCGCGAATTCATGCGTCGGCATCTTACGGGCTGGCAGGCCGACGCCGGGTGCTTCGACGCCGGCCCCGGCAGCCTGGAAAATGCACGCATGAAGTCATACCGAATTCGCATGGCCCGCTGATTGGCGGTGGTTACAGCAACATTACACTGGCATGACAACGCGTCCCCCAGCAGCGCTGGGCAGACCCTGGCGCGCTCATGAAACCGGCTGTAATTCGCCGATGGTGGCCGGCTTGCGGGCTGTTCCCGATCCGCTTTTTCGACTCTGAAATTGGATGTCTCATGAACCACCCAGCGATGCAAGGCCTGCGTTTGAATGCGCCGGCCCATGTTCGCCATGCCCGCCTGATCGACTGGGTGGCGCGCATGGCCGCCCTCACCGAGGCGAACGCCGTGCACTGGTGCGACGGCAGCGCGGCCGAATACGACGCCTTGTGCGACCAATTGGTGGCCGCCGGCACCTTCAAAAAACTGAACCCCGAGCTGCGCCCCAACAGCTACCTGGCCTGCAGCAGCCCCAGCGACGTGGCGCGGGTCGAAGACCGCACCTTCATCTGCAGCGAGCAGAAAGAAGAAGCCGGCCCGACCAACAACTGGATGGCCCCGGCGCAGATGCGCGAATTGCTGCAAACAGGCGAAGCCGCGCTGTTCAGGGGCTGCATGCGCGGGCGCACCATGTACGTGGTGCCGTTCAGCATGGGCCCGCTGGGCTCACCGATCGCCCACATCGGTGTCGAGTTGTCGGACAGCGCCTATGTGGCGGTCAACATGAAAATCATGACCCGTATGGGCAAGTCGGTGCTCGACGTGCTGGGTGCCGACGGCGACTTCGTGCCCTGCGTTCACAGCGTGGGCGCACCGCTGCAAGCAGGTCAAGCAGACGTGTCCTGGCCCTGCAACAGCACCAAGTACATCGTTCACTACCCCGAGACGCGCGAGATTTGGAGCTACGGCTCGGGCTACGGCGGCAACGCGCTGTTGGGCAAGAAGTGCTTCGCGCTGCGCATCGCGTCGACCATGGGGCGTGACCAGGGCTGGCTCGCCGAGCACATGCTGATCCTGGGCGTGACCTCGCCGGCGGGCAAGAAGTACCACGTGGCGGCGGCCTTCCCGAGCGCCTGCGGCAAGACCAACTTCGCGATGTTGATTCCGCCGGCCGGTTTCGACGGCTGGAAAGTCACCACCGTCGGCGACGACATCGCCTGGATCAAGCCAGGTGCCGATGGCAGGTTGTACGCCATCAATCCGGAAGCCGGTTATTTCGGCGTCGCGCCCGGCACCAACGACAAGACCAACTTCAACTGCATGGCCAGCCTGAAGCGCGACGTGATTTTCACCAACGTGGCGCTCACCGACGACGGCGACGTGTGGTGGGAAGGCCTTGATTGCAAGGGAAGCGACGCCGCCCCCGCGCACCTGATCGACTGGCAAGGCAAGGACTGGACGCCGGCGCTTGCCAAACAAACAGGGGTCAAGGCAGCGCACCCCAACGCCCGCTTCACTGTGGCTGCGATCAACAACCCGGCGCTCGACCCCGAGTGGGACAACCCGGCCGGTGTGGTGATCGATGCCTTCATCTTCGGTGGCCGCCGCTCCACCACGGTGCCGCTGGTGACCGAGGCGCGCAACTGGGTCGAAGGCGTCTACATGGCCGCGACCATGGGCAGTGAGACCACCGCCGCCGCAGCCGGCCAGCAAGGCGTGGTGCGGCGCGACCCGTTCGCGATGCTGCCCTTCATGGGCTACAACATGAGCGACTACTTTGCGCACTGGCTCGGCCTGGGCCGCAAGATCGAGGCCAGCGGTGCCGCGCTGCCCAAGATCTACTGCGTCAACTGGTTCCGCAAGGGCGACGACGGCAAATTCGTCTGGCCGGGCTACGGTGAAAACATGCGCGTCTTGAAATGGATGCTCGAGCGGGTGGAAGGCCAGGCGCAAGGGGTCGAGAACGCCTTCGGCATCACGCCGCGCTACCAAGACCTGAGCTGGACCGGGCTGGACTTCACGGCGGCGCAATACCGCACCGTCACCCACATCGACAAGCTGGCGTGGAAGGTTGAACTCGGCCTGCACGCCGAGTTGTTCCAGCAACTGGCGTATCACTTGCCGGCCGAGTTGACCGCGACCAAGGCGAAGATCGAGGCCCTTCTGGCAGCCTGAGCGGCCGGTTCTGAATGCAAACAGGCTCCTCGCGGAGCCTGTTTGCGTTTCAGGGCGGTTTCAGGGCGGTGTGCTGTGGCAGTTCAGCGCATGTCGTCGGCGCGATCGGCTGCGGCGCGCAGGTCGGCCGCGAAGCTCGGTTGCTGCTGGGCGTACTGATCGGCCAGCACCCGCAGGCGCATGACGGCCTCGGCCGGGGCTTCGCTGTGCGGGCGCATCAGCGACGAGATCTGGGCTACGACGAAGGCGTAGGCGTTGCCGAGTGCGCCTGCCAGCAATGCGGCGGCGCTCGGGGCGGATCGAAGTTTGAGTGCGGAACTGGTCATGATTTTCCCGTGTTGGGTCTGGGTTGCTGAGTCTTGCGATGGTTGAGTATAGGGTTTTCCCTAATTCCCTGCGATGAAAGTGAGCATCGGTCGGGATGTCGGATGGACATGACCGGCGCGCACGCGCAGACGACAATCTGCGGGTCTGCCACGCCACTGAAAGCACCGCCATGCCGCCGCCTGCCTCGCCATTTCCGCCGCCGCCGAAGCCGACCGCCATGCTCGACCTGAGCGACGAGGAGTTCGCCGAACTCGACGACCTGCTCGCTGCCACGCCCGAGCCCTTGACTCCCTGCGACGCCGTGATGCTGGACGGCTTCTTGTGCGGCGTGCTGGTGCAGCCGGTCTTGCTGGAGTCGGCCACCTGGCTGCCGCATGTGTTCGACTTCGACGCCGAGTTGCTGCCCGACGACGTCGACCCGAAATGGCTAGCGCGAACCACCGCGTTGATCCTGCGCCGCCATGCGGCGCTCAACCACGCGATGGTCGAAGACGGCTGGTTCAATCCGTTGATCCTCGAGTTCGACGACGAGCACCCGCTGCTGCCGCCGGCCGACGGCGGCCCCGACCCGATGCAGGGCTTGTCGCCCATCTCGCAGTCGTTGATGCCCTGGGTGGCGGGGTTTCAGCACGCCAACCTCTGCTTCCCCGACCTGAACGAACTGCCCGACGACGCCGTGATGGCCGCGCTGGCGCGTCTGTACCGCCACCTCCCACCCGAGACCGACGAAGAGCGTGAGGTGGTTGCCACGCTCGACCGCGAGCACCCGTTGGCCACTCTGGAAGATGCCATCGAAGACCTGGTGGTGGCGGTGGCCGACCTGTCGGACCTGACGCGCGAATCCCGCTACCGCGTCGAAACCATCAAGCGCGACGCGCCCAAGGTCGGCCGCAACGACGCCTGCCCCTGCGGCAGCGGCAAGAAGTTCAAGCTCTGCCATGGAATTTGAGCCCCCACGGTCGCTTTGCTCCCTGCCCCCCAAGGGGGCGCCAACGCTGCAGCCGGGAAACCCGTCTGCCGTTGTTGCTTGATGCTGCCGGAAAGGTCGTGGCGTGTGCGGAGCTTGACGTGGGCGATGCTGTTTAAGGCTTAGAAGCATGCGCTTGCAACTGCTGTCCGATCTGCACATGGAAACCGAAGCCTGCGAGCCTGAACCGGCTCGGGGCGCCGAGCTGCTGGTGTTGGCGGGCGACATCGACAGCACCTGGGCCGGGCTGGAGCGCTTTCGGGGCTGGCCTGTGCCGGTGCTGCTCGTCGCCGGAAACCACGAGTTCGACGGCCGTGAACTGACCCGCGCCTGGCCCGACTTGCGCGAGCGCGCCGAAAAACTCGGCTTCACGATGCTGGAGCGACAGAGCACGGTGATCGCCGACGCACAGGGCCGGCGCATCCGCTTCGTGGCGACCACGCGCTGGTGTGACTTCGACCTGTTCGGGGCAGCGCAACGCGAACGTGCGATGCGTGCGGCCACTTACTTCATGAACATCATGCGGTCCACCCGACACGGTGTGCCGTTCGACGCCGCCGGTGTGCGTGTCGAAGCCCTGGCCTGCCGCGCGTGGCTGGCCGCCGAACTGGCCGTGGCCAACACCGGCTGGGATCGAACCGTGGTCATCACTCACTTTGCACCAAGCCTGCGCAGTGCCGACCCGCGCTATGGAAAGCAGCCCGGCACAGCCAGTTTTTGCAATGCCGACGACGCTTTGCTGCAGCACGCCGATGTGTGGATTCACGGCCACCTGCATTGCCGGCACGACTACCGCGTGCCGCATGCCACGGGCGAGACCCGCGTGGTGTGCAATGCGCGCGGACATGCGCGCAAAGGCGAGGCCGATGGTTTCGACGGGCGCTTTGTCGTCGATGTGGCCGAGGCCGAAGCCGCCCGGTGATGAGCCCGGTCCCGGGTCTGTTCAGCGTCCGCGCAAACCGTCGAAACAAGTCGCCAGCAACATCTCGGTGATTTGCTCGTCGGTGTACTGAGCGCTCACTTTCAGCAGGCCCAACACCGGATCGCAGGCACGCGCGAACAGCGTGTACAGGACCACCTCGGGTGGTAATTCGGGGTTCAGGTGCCCGTCTGCCTGCGCGGCGGTGATCCATGCGCCGAGCTTGTCGCTCAAGTCCATCAATCGATTCAGGTACACCTTGTGAGCGGTCAACGCTGCGCGCAGGGTGGAGTTTTGCGACGGCAAAGACGGCATCTCTCCCGCCAGTTGCACCTGCATGGTCCAGCGCGCAACGCAGCGCAAATGGTCGATCGCGCGCTCCTGCGGGTTGGCCTGCAAGATGGCCACGTAGGCCAGGGCCTCGTCCAGCACCCGCACCATGGCGGCAGCCGCGAGCTGCTCCTTCGAGGTGAAGTGTTTGTACAGGCTGGCTTTGGCGATGCCGACATCGGCGGCCACTTCGTCCACCGTCATCACATCGAAGCCTTTTTCGGCGAGCAAGCGGTTCACCGACGAGACGATGGCGTCTTCTCGCGCCCGAAGCACTTGTTCACGAAACGATACGCGTGGCATGCGCCGAGTGTAGGGGGAGCCGCAGCGCGGTTGTACGAGCCGGTCGAAAAAAGACCGACCAGTCGTAGTCGCGGGTCAGGCCTGGGGTCGGGCCTGCGCATCCCCATTTGGAAGGATGGAAAGTCGACCCACTCTCCTCTATCGTTGAGGTCTGCACCCGACGCCGACCCGGTGTCGCAGCAAGGAGCGGCTCATGAAGCTGACATCACTGAAACTCATCACCTGGACCACCGTGGCCGCCGCCGTGGTCAGCGCCGCACTGCTGGCCGCCACCGACAGCGGTAACCAGGACAGAGCGCTTGTCGATCTGCAAGCCATGCGCTCGGTGCTGGCGCTGCGCTGCGAGCCGGGGGCCAGCGAGTCGGCCCGCGGTGCCAACGCGCCGCGGCCTTGCGGCAGGCGCGACAGCGAGTCCGGGCACGACGCAAGGCCCCGGGCTCGCAATGCTCAGTAGCTGCTGGCTGCGGCCTTGTTGCCGTTGCTCTTGAAGCGTTCAACGGCCTTCTTCAAGTCGGTGTATTCCTCGCAGGGCAGCAGGCACAGCTTGTCGAGCGCGGCCAGGCGTTTTTCAGCGCTGGCCAGGTCGCCCTTGATCAAATACAGCTCGCCCGAGTATTCGAGCGCGCCCTTGTGTTTCGGGTCGATGCGCAAGGCCTCGGTGTAGAACTTTTCCGATCCCGCCAGGTCGGGCGGTGTTGCCTTGCGCAGGCTGAAGCCCATCAGGTTGTTCCAATCGGCGCTGGCGGTGTCGTTGATGCGCTGCAGCTCAGAGAGGGCCAGCGGCCACTGCTTGGCGGCGATCTGCTCACGCACCGGGGTCAGCTTGTCGGGCGTGGCGCTGGTGCTGGATGTGTCAGCGGCGAAGCTGCCGTGCATCGCGGCGCCCAGCAAGGCCGCAGCGGCCATGGCGAGCGGGCGGCACCGAAGAAAGGCGGGAATCATCATGAACGCTCCTCGGGTTGAAACAGCATTCAGTGTCGCGCCTTTCAGGCTGCGCCGCAGGCACCGCCGGCCTGCCCCTACAATCGCGCGCCCCATCTCTTTGGCGGTCTCTTTGGCGGCCTCTTTGCCCGCCGCCCTTCCGCCCCCGACCATGTACTGCGCGATCGACTTCGGCACCTCCAACTCGGCCATCGCCATCCCGGCGGGGGGTGCCATGCGGCTGGTGGAACTCGAAGCCGGGCAGCACAGCATGCCCACCGCCGTGTTCTATTTTGTCGATGGCCCCGACCTCGACGGCCCGCCGCGCGCCTTCGGTCGCAAAGCCGTCGCGGCCTATGTCGATGGGCTGGACGGGCGCCTGATGCGGTCGATGAAAAGCATTCTCGGCAGCAGTCTGGTCGAACAGACCACCGACGTGGGCGGCGGGCGCGGCGTCAGGTACCTCGACATCATTGCCGGCTACCTCAAGCACCTGAAGACGCTGGCCGAGGCGCAAGCGGGCGCGCCCATTCGCCGCGCCGTCATCGGTCGCCCGGTGTTCTTCGTCGACGACGATCCGGCGCGTGATGCGCAAGCCCAGGCCGCGCTGTTGTCGGCGGCCAACGCGGTCGGCTTCGACGAAGTGCATTTTCAGTACGAACCCATCGCCGCCGCGTTCGACCACGAGCGCGCCGTGACGTGCGAGGAGATCGTGCTGGTGGTCGACATCGGCGGCGGCACCTCCGATTTCTCGGTCGTGCGCGTGGGGCCGAAACGGGCGCTGAAAATCGACCGCAAGGGCGACATCCTGGCCAACCACGGGGTGCACATCGCCGGCACCGACTTCGACCGCCGCATCGAGTTGGCCAGCATGCTGCCCGAGTTCGGCTACGGTTCGGTCGGCCCCAGCGTGGCGGGTGCGCCGCCGCGCGAAGTGCCCAGCAGCGTCTACTTCGACCTCGCCACCTGGCACCTGATCAACACCGTCTACAACCCGCAGCGGGTGGCCGAACTGCGTCAGATGCGCGGCTTCTACAGCGACGCCAGGCACCATCGGCGCCTGATGATTCTGCTCACCGAGCGGCTCGGCCATGAGCTTGCGGCCCGCGCCGAACAGGCCAAGATCGAGGTGGCCGAAGGGGCCCACACGCGCATCGACCTCAGCCATGTCGAAGCGCGCCTGAGCGTGCCGCTGAGCGAGCGCACCGCGATGCAGGCGATCGAAGCCGACATCGAACGCATCGTCGGCGCGGCGCGCATCACGGTGGCCCAGGCGGGCCTGAAGCCCGGGCAGATCGACGCGCTGTATTTCACCGGCGGCTCCACCGGCTTGCGCTTGCTGGCGCAGAGAATCGGCACCGCATTTCCGACCTCGCGCGCAGTGCGTGGCGACCGCTTCGCCAGCGTCGCCAGCGGCTTGGGGCTGGATGCGCAGCGGCGTTACGCGCCAGCCTTGCGCTGATGCCGCGGTGCTGTGGGAGCGTTTGCCGCGCGTGGCGTGGTGGTGCTGCCCTCGTTGAATGGGTCCGATCGCCTCAACGGCGCATTGCGCACGGCGGATTGTTGTATCGTCGTCAGGCGCACGGCCTGGCACCCGCACCGTGCCCGCTTGACCTGGAAGCCCGCCACCGCGCAGCCTGAGGACGGACCGACATCATGACCACGACGACGACCAGTTTGGTGCAGCACTTCGACCACCATTTCGAGGTGGTTCCGGTGCAAGACGCTGCGACGCGGCGCGAGGTCTTCCGGCTGCGCTATTCGGTTTATTGCGAGGAGCTCGCATACGAGGACATCGATGCCTTCCCAGACGGCGAAGAGCGTGATGCCTTCGACGACGATTCAGAGTTTGCGTTGCTGCGCCATCGCGCCTCCGGCCGCGCGGCCGGCTGTGTGCGGCTGATCGTCACCCGGCGCACGCCGCAGTTGCATTTTCCTTTCGAGAAGGTGTGTGCTGGCCGGCTCGACCCGACACACATCGACCTCGACCGGCTCGACCGAAGCCGCATCGGCGAGATCTCGCGTTTGGCGGTGCACAGCGATTTCCGACGCCGCAAGGGCGAATCGACCAGCCCTGATGGATCCGCTGAACCGGAGAGTTATTTCGGCGGCAACCGGCGCTACCCGCTGATTGCCATGGGCTTGTTCCTGGCGGCCACCGCGCTGGCGATGAATGGCGGGCTCGACCGCGCGCTGGTCATGATGGAGCCGCGCCTGGCGCGCTTGCTCAACAGTTGCGGCATCAAATTCACCCAGGTCGGCGAGGTGATCGACTACCACGGCCGCCGCGGCCCCTTCTGCATCACCCGCGAAGAACTGCTGCAAAACCTGCAAGCCGATTCGGAGCAACTGCTTCAG
>JAYVCL010000090.1:0-4028 GCA_043749975.1 Burkholderiales bacterium | reverse complement strand
TAGGCCTCCAGGTGCGGCGCGTTGGGGCCGCCGATGCGGTGCAGCGTGGGCGTGCTGGCGGCCACGGCGCGCTTGGCTTTGTAGTCCCAGGCCAGCGCGCGGTCGTGAACATCGTGATCGAGCTGCTCGATCGGCTTGGCACCCGTGCTCTGGTTCAGCCCTTGGCCATGACGCACAGCTCGTCAGAACTCGTTCACCACGACCCGGTGGCACCTGTTCTATGCCGGGCCTGCTCGTGCTGGCCGCGATTGCGGAAATAGACAAACGGCTCAAGACCTCCGACAAAGTCCGTTCTCGAATCGTGAACATAGTTGTCGAAGAAACGCGTGACGGCCGCATCTGCTTGCTGTCGCCATGCATCGAGCATCCAGCGATGCTTTTCCAACACCAGAACAAGCTGGCCGTTCTTGGCAACCAGGCTTTCGCCGTTCTCTATCGCTCTTTGCAAGGCAAAGGCTTGCACTGCAATGCCGTCATCGGAAGCGGCAAGTCGCTTTGCATCCGTTTCGGCCGCGTCGAGTTCGGCTTCAAGTTGTTCAACGCGGCTTTCGAGTTGACCCTCCACCTTCCGTGCCTGCCACCAGCTTGGAACAGTGCCCATAGCGAACTCGCGCCATTTTGTTGACTCTGCGCCGGATTCGGATTTTCGAGCGGCGTCCAACTCGCGGCGAAGCCGAGCGATTCGCTGTTCGTTCGCTGAGGCCGTTCCGACCTTGGCACGGTGCTGCGTACCGCGATAGGCGTAGTACAGCGCCTTGTGCCGCTGCATCTGTTGCTCGACCGTGCCGCTGGCCGCGCCGCACGCGCGCAGATAGGCGGCATAGTCGTCGCTGGTCGTCTTGTCGGCGGTGACCATCTGCGCTATCGGCACGTCAGTCTTCCGCAAAAAGTCGAGGCTCTTCAGTCGCACACCGTTGTCGATACCCCCGGCGAGCATGTGCTGCAAGGGAATGCGCGCCAGCGCGTCCTTGCGACCCTGCTTGCCGGGCTCGTAGCCGCCGCCCACGTCCGAGTGCACGCCGGGATACACCTTCTCGACCATGTTGCCTTGGTACTCACCCCTGTCGCGGATCAGGTCAACCGGAAACGAGAAGCGCACTTCGTGGGCCGCAACAAGGTGATGGCAGGCTTCGACGTGAGGCGGAATGGTCAGGTCTTTGGTCTGCTCGCCGCCCCAGTTCTGGCCTGGCAGGCCGAACGAGGCCACGGTGTCGAAGATGCCCAGAAAGTTGACTCGCGCCTCGACGCCCTGGAACTTGTACGTGTTCGAACCGGCGGGCACCAACTGCTCGGCCAGCCGGTTGGCGAAGGCGCGGGCCAACGCAGCGCCGCGAGAGAAGCCGAACACCGAGAAGCTGATTGACTTGATCAGGCGATGGTTCGCGAGCGCCGCAAACATTTTGTCGAAGCCCTCACCCTTCATGCGCTCGGCAATCTGCTTGACCTTGCCGCCCTCTGTCTTGGCGTTCTGCAGCAGGGCTCGCTCCAGCGCGTCATTCATCTGGGTGTCGCCGCCTTGCAAGCGGCGTTCTCCGCCGAAACCCCCGAAGTTGCCCAGGCTGGCGTCCTCGACCCAGGAGTCAATGCGCTCGGCCCAATTGCGGCTGGCGTTGTAGCGGGTGCCGACGCCTGAGATGTAGATGCGATAAATGCCTAAATCTCTCTGGTTGCGTGCGGCAAAGAACAGGCGCGCCACGTTGCTCCATTTTTGCTCTGCGTCGTCATCGAATCGGTTATTGCCGGTGCCGTCGAAGAACAGCGCGATGTGCACGCAATCGCGACAGTCCTGAAACGGTCCAGGCGGCGCATTGTCAACGTCTCTGTTGGCCGAGCGGATAGCGGTCAGGTCGCCCATGGTTCACCTCTTGGTCTCAGGGAAATGATCGTCAGGAAGGCCCTTGGCTGTGTCGAGTGCGACCGTGCCATCGGGGTATAGGTACACGCCAAGGTAGTTGGCCCCCGGCTTGATCTCTTTCAGATCGACCAACGCGGACATCTTTTTGCCTGCGAGAGGGTCGCCCTCGCCACCGCCCAGCATCCAGTTCACCTTGACCTCGCCAGCTTTGACTCTGTGGCAGCAAGAAATGCTTCCGCCGGTACCGCCTGGGCCGAAAGCATCGAAGCCCCCCCCTACATTATTTCCATCGACGTACACAAAAGATATGGCGCGTGGCCAGTAGTTAAAGACGACAACATTCATGTCCATGGCTTGTGCTCCACAACCGACTTGCAATACCGAGATGACCAACGCGATGACCCGGCGAATGGGTCGGCTCAGGGCGCGCCCTGTAGTCCCTGACATCGTTGCCGTGCTCGTTCTGCGGATGGCAGCAACGCCAACCATCGGATCACCGAGAGAAGACCGTCGACCTTGCCCGTCGTTCATTTCTTACTCGCAGGCAAGCGGTCATCGGGAATGCCTTTGGCTGTGTCGAGTGCGACCGTGCCATCGGGATACAGATACACGCCAAGGTAGTTGGCCCCAGGCATTGTCTCTTTCAACTCCGCAGACGCGGACATCGTCTTGCCCGTGAGCGGGTCGTCAGGTCGCCCATCCAGTATCCAGTCCACCTTGATCGTGCCGGCCGTGACTTTGTAGCAGCAAGACACTTTGCTTCCCGTGCCGCCAGGTCCGAACTCACCATACCCCGCACCCACATGCTGCCCGTTGACATACACGTCTGCCAATGGACGCGGCCAGTAATTGAAGACAACGACATTCATGTCCATGGCTCGTGCTCCGCAACCTGCCTGCAACAACACGGTGAGCCAGGGCATCGCCCAACGGCTGAAACCACCGCACACGGTTTCCGCTCGGACGACGGCGATTGTTGTACCTGCCTGGCTCATTACAGCAGTGCAGGCGTCTGTTTGCCCGCCTCCAGTTCGGCTTCCGAAATCTGATCCAACGCAGTGCCGAAACTGAGCTTGCCCGCGCGCACCTGCGACAGTGGCCCGGCCACCGAAGGCAACGCGTCGAACTCGGTGCCGTAGGCCAGGGCGAGGCAGACGTAGTTGACCAAGTCGCCCGTTCCCTCCAGACCATGACCGCGTGCACGCTGCATTTGCTGCCGAACAAAGCGGTAGTGATCGCGCGAGGCCAGACGCTCGAGCAACTCGGGCTGGTTCTGGCGGATGTGCTGAAGCAGGTGGTCCGGCACGCTGGCCTCGACAAGGTCGTCGATCTGCCGCTGTTCGAGAACGAGTTTGGCGGGTCCGTGCGATGGCTGTGGCTCACGCAAGCTTTCCGGCACGGCGTCGTGAAGCTGGCCGTCTCGGTCGCCGTACCACCAGTGGCTCATCGGTGCCAGCAAGTCAGCCAGTTGCTGAGGCTCCAGCACCGGGCCGGGAACATGCAAGGTCGTGTCGTCGACCTGGCCGACCAGGGTGCCGAGGATGGCGGGGTCCCACAGCGCAAGAAACATCGAGTCGATGCCGTCCAACTCAACATCCAGGAACTGCCTGAGGTGAGCGGCGAGTGTCGCCAAGTCGTTCGCGCTGGCCAGCAAGGTGGCCACCGGCTTCTCAGACATTGTCCGCAACAACCACGATGCCAATCGGGAAGTCTGTGGATTGGCGATGGCAACGAGGCGAGGTGTCGACAGCGCGATGGGCGATTCGAGGTCATACCCGAACAGGCATTCGTTCGGCAACGCCTCATTGCCGATCATCGACAAGACGCGCCGATCCTGCGCGGCGTCCACAAGGGCAAATAGTCGAAGCGTCGGCTGGGCCGCAATCGCTGTTGCCCATTCGGCGTGCCAATGTTGTAAGCCGTCGACCATGCGAACTCACGCACCCTTGTTGACGAATGCCGAGCGTTGCATCGCTCGTTTTGCAAGGCATTCCACGCAGACGTTGCGCGGCATGATCGGAAGCTGGTACTGCGCAACTTCCGGCCCCACGAACGACTTCACCCCCGCCTTGATCGTCATCGTCCCCGGGCACATCACCGTGATGTTGCCGCCTTCCAGCGTGATGCTGGCCCCGCCGTTGACGCTCATCACGATCCGCTTCGCCGCGGCCCA
>JAYVCL010000089.1:0-3270 GCA_043749975.1 Burkholderiales bacterium | reverse complement strand
GTCGACCAGAATCGCCTTGAAGCGCCCCTGAAACAGGTGCCCCGCCTTGCCGTGGCGGCGGTTGAAATCCTGCGTGTACACGCCGTTGAGCTGGCGCATCAGCAGCGACAGATTGGCCCGCCGCGTGTACAGCACCAGGTGGTAGTGGTCGCCCATCAGGCAATAGGCCAGCACCTGCGCATCCAGGCGCTCGAGCATGCGGCCCAGCAGCGCCAGAAAAGCGCTGCGGTCGGTGTCGTCGACGAAGATCGCCTCGCGCTGGTGGCCCCGTGAGGTGACGTGATAGACGGCGCCGGGGAATTCGATTCGAAGGGGTCGTGCCATGTGCCGAGTTTAGGTCGGGAAGTGGGAGTTATCAAGACCTGACCCTCGTGAACTTTGGTCTCGTATCGGCGGGGTCGCGTCGTCGACGTGGGCCGCGGCGTGTCGCGGCGTGAACCCTGTTTCGGTAGCTGCGCCGTGAGCGGCAGGCGAGTCCCTGCGCCGATGCGTCAAGCCCGCTTGTCGGTCGCCGCCAGCTCAGCGGCGAGCTGCCGATTCGTGCGCCACTTGTGCCACAGGTGCGGCAACAACAGGCGCAGCGGCATGCGTTGACGGTGATAGCGCACCAGCAGCACGGTGGCGGCAAGCGACTGGGTCCAGGGGGGCGCGTCGTCGGGCTCGGTGGGCATCAGGCAGCTCTCCAGCAACGGCATCAGCCAAGCCCGGCGCCAGCGCGATGGCCCGGCAGTGGTGATGGACTGCAGCGTTTGCGCTGGAATCGGCGTGGCCAGCCAGGCCATCGTGAAATGGCACGCCAGCGCCAACGGCTCGGCAAGTCCCAGCTCCGTTGCTCGTGCCGGCAGCCGGTCCCAAAACCCGGGCTGGCTTCCAAAGTGGCGGAACAGGCCGTCCAGGTCCACCAGGTCACGCAATCGATCTCGCAACTCCGAGTCCAGGAACAAATGTGCCGCGCTGTGCAACACCTGGTCCAGCGGCTGAAAAACTTGCCAGGACGGCCATTTCGTCGGCTGCAGGTGCGCCAGCAGGGCGTGGGCGTCGACGTGGGTGCGCGCAACAGGGGGCAGGATGTTGTGGTGCAAATCCAACTCCATCGCCAGCAACGGGTGGCGCATGGGCGGTACCTCGTGGCTCCACTCGACGTAGTAGCGACGATCATGCTCGTCGACCTCGACCTCATTCCAGCCGGCCTGCACCAGACGCGCTTGCGCGTCGGGCAGGTATTCATACGGGACCAGGATGTCCAGGTCCGACGGCAGACGCCCGGCGGCAATCGGCAGTTCCTGGCCGACATAGGCCGCGCCCTTGAGCAGCACGCGTGGATAGGGCGCGTCACCCAGCATCGCGGACACCCGCTCGATCGCCCACACCATGGTGGCCATGCGCCAGCGGGAAAGGCGTAGTTCTGACAGCAGGTGGCGTCGAGCGGGTGCCGGTACGCGGTCGATCAGATCGGTGCCGACCAGGCCCTCAGCCAGCCGTGCCAACAGGCGCAGGCGGCGAGCCAACCGCAGCACCCGCTCCCATTCCTCCAACGGCCAATCCAGCGCCAGGTATGGCTGCCGCAGTGCCCCTAGCCATGCCAGCTTCGACGGTGCCGTGAGTGGCTGCTGCGCGGCAGCATCGAGGCGGTTCATCGCCGCGCCGCCTCATTTCGCTCACGCACCTGCGGCCAGACTGCCTCGATCGTGGCCACGGCGTCGTCGAGGTCGCTGTAGATGAGCTGCCAGCCCGGGCATTGCCGCACCAAGCGCACAACCGACTCGAAGCCCACGGCACCGAGCGTGCTGTAGTTGAAAGCATTGAAGGCGAGCGATGAAAACATGACGTTGTCAGGCAGCGGCTCCCAGCGCGTTGCGCTGCCGGCCTCCCACCTCGGCAGAACCACGGCGCCCGGTCGCGCGCCGATGTGGCGCAGCGCCACGGCCTCGCGCTGCGGTGCCAGATGCGCCACTGTGCCCTTGCGGGTGTTCGGGAACTCGGGGCCGAACACGGCCTGCGGCGCAAAGCTGCGAATGACGTCGATCGACTGGTTCTTCAGCGCAATGGGTTTGAGCACGGCGCGGAACTCACCCCGCTGCGGATCGAAGGCACCGAATTCGTCCGACAGCAAACGCCAGCCGCGCTGCGAGAGCGCCGCTGTCAACGTGCTCTTGCCTGACCCGGGCAGCGCCGGCAAGAGCAGCGCCAGACCGTCCTTTTCGACCGCGCCGGCATGCAGCAACAACACGTCGTTCATGCGATGGCCAATCAGCCAATTGCAGCCCCATTCAAACAGCGGCAGCGGGCTGTCAGCGGGGAACGGATCGAACGGCAATTCGCTGTCGCAGCGCAAGTTGATTTGTGGCCTGAACCAGCGACGCAGTCCAGCGACCACATCGATTCGCACGTGCAGATCGGCCCATTCGGCGTGGTCGTTGAACGCAAACTCACCGTACACCACCTGGAGCTGGGGCACCAGGGCCGGGCAATCGCTGTGAAGTCGAATCGAGGCAATGCCCACGTCGAGCCACAGCCCGGTGCCCCTCAGCGCGCGCGTCAATTCAACGCGGTCAACGGCTGCAAGACTGCGGCCACGCTCCGATGTGCCAACGCTCACCGCTGTGCGGCGTGGTCTGGGTGCAGCTTGCGCACCAAGCCGGCCTCGATCATGCGCGGCCAGCAAGTCTCGACGGTGTCCACGAGCGACGCTGCTTCAAGCCCGCTGTCAGTGGCCAAGGTCGAGCACATGAAGTTCGTATCCGAGGCACCCGATTCAAGCACTTCGAGGATCGCGGCGCTCTCGTCGTTGAGCAAAGCAGTTTCGCCGGTAGCCGGGCTGTAAGCCGCCCAAAGGTGCTCAAAGGGCTCGACCAATACCCCTGCGACTCGCGCGTATTGCTGCATCAAGGGAAAGCGTTCGCGCCCCCGATGGAAGTCCAGCATGAAATCCTCAGTGCGGTATTGCCGCTGAAGACATTTTGGACGCCGACCACCTTGCCACCCCCATCGATGCGCACAGCGATAAATGTGTTGGTGGCAACCGGGAAGTTACCACTGGCCGGCTGCGGATTGATAAAGACGGGCTCGAGGTTCAGCCCCAGACCGAAGGTGGGTGAGGTGTTACCACTCACCGATTTACCACCTGCCGACTGCGGATTGATATAGACCGTGCCAACGGTGAATCCAAGGCCGGTGCCAGTGATGGCAACGCACTGCCACTGAGCGGAAGTCAGGTAGGAACCCCCGGGGGGAAGAAGGGACGCCACATCAGCGCCCGACACGAAAAAG
>JAYVCL010000088.1:0-3426 GCA_043749975.1 Burkholderiales bacterium | reverse complement strand
GGCACGCCTCGGTGCAAATGCAATCCTCGGTGTGAGCCTGGCGGTCGCGAAGGCGGCAGCCATCGAGCTGGACCTGCCGCTCTACCGCTACGTCGGCGGCCCCAATGCTCATGTGCTGCCCGTGCCGATGATGAACGTCGTCAACGGCGGCGCCCACGCCAACAACAACCTCGACCTGCAAGAGCTGATGATCATCCCGGTGGGGGCGCCCAGTTTCCGCGAGGCGGTGCGTTACGGGGCCGAGGTGTTTCATGCGCTGAAGAAAATCATCAACGACCGGGGCATGAGCACGGCGGTGGGCGACGAAGGCGGCTTTGCGCCCAGCCTGGCCAACCACGAAGCCGCGATCCAGATGATTCTGGAAGCCATCGACAAGGCCGGCTTCACGGCAGGAACGCAAATCGCCATCGGCCTGGACTGTGCGGCCAGCGAGTTCTACAAAGACGGCAAGTACGTGCTCGCAGGCGAAGGCCTGACGCTCAGCGCGCCCGAGTGGACCGACATCCTGGCCACCTGGTGCGACAAGTACCCCATCATCAGCGTCGAAGACGGCATGGCCGAAAACGACTGGGACGGCTGGAAGCATTTGTCGGAACGACTCGGCTCGAAAATACAGTTGGTGGGCGACGATCTGTTCGTCACCATCACCCGAATCCTGCGTGAAGGCATCGAAAAGCGCATCGCCAATTCGATCCTCATCAAGATCAACCAGATCGGCACGCTGACCGAAACCTTTGCCGCCATCGAGATGGCCAAGCGCGCCAACTACACCGCCGTCATCAGCCACCGCTCGGGTGAGACCGAAGACTCCACCATCGCCGACATCGCGGTGGGCACCAACGCCGGCCAGATCAAGACCGGCTCGATGAGCCGCAGCGACCGCATGGCCAAGTACAACCAGTTGCTGCGCATCGAAGAAGACCTGGGCGACGTGGCCAGCTACCCGGGCCGCTCGGCGTTCTACAGCCTGCGCTGATTTGCCCTCGCCACGCCGCACATGCGCTTCGTCACTGCCGCCTTGCTGGCGCTGATCGCCCTCGTGCAAGTTGAACTCTGGTTCGGCAAGGGCGGGGTTCCGCGGGTGATGGAGTTGCAGTCGAAACTGAGCGATCAGAAGGCGGCGAACGAAGTGGCCAAGCTGCGCAACGATCAACTGGTGGCCGAAGTGAGCGATCTGAAAGAAGGCCTCGAGATGGTCGAAGAAAAAGCGCGCTTCGAACTCGGCATGGTCAAGCCCGACGAAATCATGGTGCAGATTTCGACGCCCAAGCGGTGACGTCGCTGCTGCAAGGCCTGCAGCCCCTGTTCGCCAGCGCCTTCACGCTGTGGGGCTCGCCCATCACCTGGCTCGAAATCGTCGCCTGCGTGCTGGCCATTGCGATGGTCATCTGCAACATGCGCGTCGACCCGACGGGCTGGCCACTGGCCATCGTCAGCTCGCTTCTGTACTTCGCGCTGTTCTGGAACAGCAGACTTTACGGCGATGCGAGCCTGCAGATTCTGTTCATCGTGGTGGCGGGCTGGGGCTGGTGGCAATGGCTGCGCGGCACCGAGCCGGACGGAAGGGCCTTGCGGGTGCGCGCGCTGGGCGCACAAGGCTGGCTCGTTGCCGTCGCGGCGGTGCTGGTCGGCTGGCCCGCCATCGGTTGGTTTTTGCGGCGCTACACCGACACCGACGTGCCTTGGTGGGACGCCTTCCCCACCGCAGCCAGCATCGTCGGCCAGTGGCTGCTGGGCCGCAAGTACGTCGAGAACTGGCCCGCCTGGGTCATCGTCAACGTCGTCAGCGTGGCGCTCTTCGCCTACAAGGGGCTGTGGCTCACCGTGGCGCTGTACGCGGTGTTCGTGGCGATGTCGCTGATTGGCTGGCGCGCCTGGCGGCAACTCGCCGCGCACTGAAAGCAGCGCGATGTCACGCGGTTTCGTGATCGCCCTGCTCGGCGCGGAAAGCACCGGTAAGACGACGTTGGCCGAAGCCTTGGTGCACGCCCTGCGCGGCGACGGTCGAAGCGTTGTTCTGGTCACGGAATACTTGCGCGAGTTCTGTGATGAACAGCAGCGCACGCCGCGCCAAGACGAGCAAGCCGGCATCGCCGACATGCAGACCCGCCGCATCGCAGACGCGGCGCGCAGCGCTGATGTCGTGGTGGCCGACACCACGGCGTTGATGATCGCGGTGTACAGCGACAAGGTGTTCGGCGACACCGGCCTGTACGCGTCGGCCCTTGATGCGCACCGCGCCTGCGACTTGACCCTGGTCACCGCCCTCGACCTGCCCTGGCAAGCCGATGGCCTGCAGCGCGACGGCCCGCAGGTGCGCGAGCCGGTGGATGCGATGCTGCGCGCCGCGCTGGCCCGCGCCGGCATCGGCTATTCGGTGGTGGCGGGCTGCGGGCCGGCACGGTTGGCGGCTGCGCTGGAGGCGGTGAAGCATGCGCTGGCACTGCCGCCGGTTGAAGAAGAATCGGCCGCCAACCCGCGCTGGCATTGGGTTTGCGAACGGTGTGGCGACGTGGACTGCGAGCGGCATCTGCTGCCGAGGCTCGGCTAGCGATCAGGCGCCGGGTGGGTGCCGATACCGGTCTCACGTATCGCCGACCGTCCTGCAGTGTCCAAGGGCGCGCCATGCCCTCTGCCATGCGGTCGGTCAGGGAGATATCCAATACCGCAACAGCGCGAGCAGTCGCCCCTGATCCACCGGTTTGGTGAGGTAGTCGGTGGCACCGGCCTCAATGCATCTTTCGCGGTCGCCTTTCATGGCCTTGGCCGTCAGCGCGATGATGGGCAGGGCTTCGAGCCCCTTCATCTTGCGGATGTGGCGCATGGCCTCGAAGCCATCCATCTCGGGCATCATGATGTCCATCAGCACGGCATCGAAGTCGGTGGCCGCCTGCAGTATCTCCAGGCACTGGATGCCGTTTTCGGCGTGCCTGGCCTGGATACCCGCGTTTTCCAGAAGCGCGAACAACGCAAACACATTGCGCATGTCGTCGTCGACCACCAGCACCTTCGCGCCTGCGAGCACATCGGCAGCAAAGTGCAGGCGCTCGAGCGTCGCACGCGCAGTCTCGGGCATGGACCCGACGCGACGGTGCAGGTAGAGCGAGGTCTGGTCGAGCAGGCGATCGAGCGAACGGGCGTCCTTGACCAGCACCGATTCGGCCAACTGACGCAGCCTGGCCTGCTGCTGCGTCGAGAGCTCCATGCCGGTGTAGACGACGATCGGCAAATCGTCGATGCGCAGTTCATCGCGCACCGCTTCCAGAAACTCGTAGCCCGACATGCCGGGCAGCCGCAGATCGAGCACGACACAGTCGTAGCGCCGCGCCTTCAGCTCGGTCAGGCCTTCCTCGGCGCTTGCGACGAGCGTCATCTGGACGTCGGTGCCAACGCCTATGGCCTGCACGATCTGCCGCTGCATCGCCA
>JAYVCL010000087.1:0-5239 GCA_043749975.1 Burkholderiales bacterium | reverse complement strand
ATCGACGCCGACAAGGCGTTTCAGCAAATGCAGACCCAGCAAAACGCCGATGACGCCGCGGCGGGCAGCACGCCCCCCGCATTGGCCGCATCGGCCGCTCTGCCCGGCAAGCCAGCCGCGTCGGCCCCGTCCGATGTCTCTGCCACAGACGACGACCCGATGAAGGCGCTGCAACAAGCGGTCGACAAAGACAAGAAGCCTTGACCGCCCCAAAAAAGACCAACAAAGAACCCCGCCAGAGCGGGGTTTTCTTGAGTCAGTCGCTCGTTACAGCTTGACGCTTTGCATGTAGCGGTCGAACGTCGATTCGGTAAAGCGGAACCACAGGTTCTGGTCGCGTCGGAACGCGGAATAGTCTTCGTACACCTTTTTCCAGTTGGCGTTTTTCGCGTTCAGCTCTTCGTACAGGCTCATCGATTCCTTGAAGGCGGCGTCCATCACCGCCTTCGGAAACGGCAACACCTGCACCTTGCCGGCCACCAGCTCTTTCAGCGCTTGCGGATTGCGCGCGTCGTACTTGGCCTGCATGTCGACGTGCGCATACGCAGACGCCGATTCGATGATGGCCTTGTACTCCGGCGTCAGCGCTTCGAAGGCCTTGATATTGATCATGATGTCGAGCTGCGGGCCGCCTTCCCACCAGCCGGGATAGTAGTAGTACGAAGCCACCTTGTTGAAGCCGAGCTTCTTGTCGTCGTACGGCCCGATCCACTCTGCCGCGTCGATGGTGCCTTTTTCAAGCGCCTGATAAATCTCGCCGCCGGGAATATTTTGCGGCACCGCGCCCATGCGTTCGAGCACTTTGCCGGCAAACCCGCCGATGCGCATTTTCAAACCCTTGATGTCATCGAGCGTCTTGATTTCCTTGCGGTACCAGCCGCCCATTTGCGCACCGGTGTTGCCGCCTGGAAAGCTGATGATGTTGTACTTGGCATAGAACTCGCGCATCAGTTTCAGGCCGTTGCCTTCATACACCCATGCGGTCATCTGGCGCGAGTTCAATCCGAAGGGAATCGCGCAACCGATGGCGAATGTCTCGTCCTTGCCGAAGAAGTAGTACGGCGCGGTGTGCGCCACTTCCACCGTGCCGCCTTGCACACCGTCGACCACCCCGAACGCGGGCATCAGTTCACCGGCCGCATGGGTGGAGATCTGGAACTTGCCGCCGGTCATGTCGCTGACTTTCTTGGCGAACACTTCGGCCGCGCCAAAAATGGTGTCGAGCGACTTTGGAAAGCTCGACGCCAACCGCCAACGGATGTTCGCTTGCGCGTGCACGACGGCCGGTGCCACGCCGGCAGCCAGCACCCCAGCCAAACCGGTTTGTCGAATGAAGGAACGACGTTCCATTGCAAATCTCCTGTGGTGGTGCGGGGAAAAAATCAGCCGCGCCGCATTCTAAAATTCAGCCCGCGCCGCTTTCACAGGGACTTACCCGTGCGCAAACGGCAGGCTGCGAGCACGACTTCGCGCATTCGCGGTCGGGCTGCGCAGCGACTCAACTGCCGGCAATCTTCATGCGGTCGATCAGCACCGAGCCCGTAGTCTTGCCACCCATCGTGTAGGCATCGGCACCGATGGCCTGGAGCCCCAGGAACATTTGCTTGAGGTTGCCCGCGATCGTGATCTCGTCGACCGGGTGCACGATGCGCCCCTGCTCGACCCAGAAGCCTGCCGCGCCGCGTGAATAGTCGCCGGTCACGTAGTTCACGCCCTGCCCCATCAGCTCGATCACGAACAGGCCGCGGCCCAGCTTGCGCAGCATTGCGTCCAGGTCGTCGTCGGGCTGGGTGAGGCGGCTGCTCAGCACCAGGTTTTGCGAACCGCCGGCGTGGCCTGTGGTGCGCATGCCCAGCTTGCGCCCCGAATAGGTGGACAAGAAGTAGCCCTGCACCACACCGCCTTGGAGCACGGTGCGCGCCCGCGTGACCACGCCTTCATCGTCGAACGGCGAACTGGCCTTGCCGCGCAGCCGATGCGGGTCTTCGTGAATGTCGATGTGTGGTGGCAGCACCTGCTGGCCCAGGCTGTCGAGCAAGAAGCTGGATTTGCGGTACAGCGCGCCGCCGCTGGTGGCCTGCACGTAAGCGCCGAGAAGGCCCGAGGCGAGGCTCGACTCGAACAGCACCGGCACCTCGCAGGTCTTGACCTTGCGCGACCTCAGGCGCGACAAGGCGCGCTCGGCGGCGTAACGCCCCACCGCCTCGGGCGTGGCCAGTTCATCCGGCGAGCGCATCGAGGTGTACCAGGCGTCGCGCTGCATGTCGGGTCCGCCGCGGCCAGGCACCGATGCGATGGGCGCCACCGACAGCGAATGTCGAGAGCTGGCATAGCCGCCGCGAAAGCCACGGCTGTTGCCGGAAATAAAGTGCGATTGCTGGGCCGACACACCCGCGCCTTCGGAGTTGGTGATGCGCTTGTCCACCTGCAATGCGGCCTGCTCGCAGCGCATCGAAATTTCGGCCGCCTGTTCGGCGTCGATGGACCAGGGATGGAACAGGTCGAGGTCGAGCGTGGCTGCCTCATCCAGCGCCAGGTCGGCTGCATCGGGCAGGCCCGCGGCCGGGTCTTCGGCGGTGAAGCGGGCAATGTCGTACGCGGCGCGCACCGTTTGCTCGAGCGCGGCGCGCGAGAAATCGGACGTGCTGGCGTTGCCGCGCCGCTGGCCCAGATACACCGACACACCCATCGACTTGTCGCGGTTGCGCTCGACGTTTTCGATCTCGCCCTTGCGCACCGAAACCGACAAGCCCACGCCTTCGGACACCTCAGCTCCGGCGTCGCTGGCACCCAGCGATTTGGCGAACGACAAGCTGTCGTCCACCAGTTGGCGGAACTGGTCCGGCGAGAACGAGAAGCCGACTTTCGCCGACGCGGTTGGCTGGGAACGGGACATGGCGGGGGCGCTGGGCAAGCGCGAGAGTAGAGGAAGGCAGGCGGGCCGAGAGTGGCTTCGGCTTGATGAAATACGCTGCGGCAGGGCTATCATACCGAGCGCCTTTTCGACCCCACGGCAGCTTGCAAGACCGATTCACTCTGCCGCCGTTCATCCCATGCCCCGAACCCCGAACGCCCCGCTGCCAGACCCGCTGCAAGACCCGCCTCCGGAGGTGACGCAAGAGGTGACACAAGAGCTGGCGCTGCCGCAATTTTTCGGGCGTGTCAGCAAGACGCAACTCAAGAAAGCCTCACACGACTTGCAAGACTTGGGCGAAGCTGTGGTGGCCTTGCCAGATGACCGGCTCGACGGCCTGCCGATCGACGAGACCCTGCTCTACGCGATTCGCCAATACCGCAAGACACGAACACATGAAGGGCGGCGCAGGCAGATGCAATACATCGGCAAGCTGATGCGCCGCACCGACCCCGAACCGCTGCGCGAAGCGGTGGCCGCGATGGACCTGGGCCATGCCAAAGACTCGCTGGCCCTGCATCAGGCAGAACGCTGGCGCGAGCAACTGCTTGCCGACGACGAGGCGCTGACCGTGTGGACGCAGTCGCACCCGCAAAGCGATCTGCAGCAATTGCGCAGCCTGGTTCGCGCGGCCCGCAAGGACGCATCGGCGGCACCTGAAGAACGCAGCGGCAAGGCGTTTCGTGAGTTGTTCAAGTTCATTCGCACGGCGATGAAAGAGGCGCTGGCATGACCGGGCTGGACACCGTTCGCATCGGCGTCGTCTCGGTCAGTGACCGGGCCTCGACGGGTGTCTACGAAGACAAAGGCATTCCGGCCTTGAAGGCCTGGCTGCAGCGCGCGGTGCGCAACCCCATCGAGTGGGAAACGCGGCTGATTCCCGATGAAGCCGGCGGCATCAGCGCGGCGCTGCGCGACTTGGTCGACACCGCAGGCTGCCACCTGGTGTTGACAACCGGCGGCACCGGCCCCGCGCTGCGCGACGTGACACCTGAAGCCACCTTGGCGGTGGCCGACCGGGTGATGCCGGGTTTCGGCGAGCAGATGCGCCAGATCAGCCTGAACTTCGTGCCCACCGCCATCCTGTCGCGCCAGGTGGCGGTGATTCGGGGCCAGGCCTTGATCGTCAATTTGCCGGGCCAGCCGAAGTCGATCGCCGAAACGCTCGAGGGCCTGCCCGCAGCCATGCCGCCGGTGCACGGCATCTTTGCTGCGGTACCGTATTGCGTGGACCTGATCGGCGGCCCCTACATCGAATGCGATGCGGCGCTGTGCAAGGCCTTCCGACCCAAGGCGGCGCTGCGTGCGGCGCAGACATGAAGGCATCGCGATGAGGTCCAACCGCTTCCTGCAACGCTTGGCACCGATCGCTTTGGCGCTTTTTGCAGCCGCTTCGAAAGCAAACACCGCCGAGCCCACGGTGGCCTTTACCGTGGCCGTGGGCGACACGATGATCGGCTTGTCGAACTCCGTGCTCGGCTCGCCCGCCGACTGGCGCGAGGTGGCCAGCCTGAACCGGCTGCCCAACCCGAACAGAATCTCACCGGGCCAGGTGCTGGTGATTCCAGCGCGTCTGTTGCGCTGGCAGGCGGTGCCGGTCACCCTGGTGTCCAGCAGCGGCGATGTGCGCGTGAACGATGCACCGGTGGCAGCCGGAAGCCCGCCAGTCACCTTGTCGGAAGGGCAGCGATTGCAGACCGGCGAAAGCAGTTCCGCCGTCATCGAGATGGTCGACGGATCGCGTTTCAAGTTTCCGCCGAGCAGTCTGGCCGAGGTCATCAACAGCCGACGCTACGCAGACCGCAGTGGGCCGGCATCGCCACCCGACAGCAGCCCCAGCAGCGGACTGTTTTCGGGCGTGCTGCGCGTCTTGCGTGGCTCGGTGGAAGTATTTGCCAGCAAGGTGCAGCGCGCGCGACCGCTCGAAATCACCACACCCACGGCGGTGGTGGGCGTGCGCGGCACCCACTACCGCGTCAGCTTCGATGAAGCAGCCAACCGGGCGACTCGCACCGAGGTGCTCGAAGGCCAGGTGCGGGCCGACACGGCGGACGCCTCGGTCGGTGCCGACGTGGCACGCGCCTTCGGTGCCCGGCTCGACGCCGAGGCGAAGCCGCCTGCCGTCGTGGCACTGCTGGCGGCACCGAACCTGGACGGCGTTGCAACGCGCTTCGAGCGGCCGCTGGTGCGATTCAAGACCGAAGCCGGCGACGGGGCCTTGCGGGTTCAGGTGGCTGCCGATGCGACGTTCGACAGCATGGTCAGCGACCAGCGTGTGTCGGCAGGTGAAGACGTGCGCGTGGCCGGCCTGGCCGACGGCGACTG
>JAYVCL010000086.1:0-4140 GCA_043749975.1 Burkholderiales bacterium | reverse complement strand
CAACAAAGGTACGTGTCGATGCGCCCCTGCTGCGACTGCTGACACCACGCTGTCAGCAGCCCCGCCGCACCATGAGCTTCCTTCCAACCCCACAGGAGAATGTCATGCAACGCACCCACCACAACGCCATCGACTGGTTCGAGATTCCGGTGCTCGACATCGATCGAGCGCAGGCGTTCTACGAGACCCTGCTGGCCGCGCCGATGCGGCGCGAAGCGATGGGGCCGAAGACGCTGGCCGTGTTCGGCGATGCCGACAGCAGCGTCGGCGGCTGCCTGCTGGCGGGGGCGGATGTGCCGGCACCATCATCCAGCGGAACGCTCGTCTACCTGAACGCCGAGCCCTCGCTCGACGCGGTGCTCGCCAGGGTCGAGGCGGCCGGCGGACGCATCGCCACGCCGAAGCAGCAATTGCCTGGCGACGTGGGCTGCTTCGCCCACATTACCGACACCGAAGGCAACCGCGTCGGCCTGCATGCGCTGTCGTAGCATCCGGGCTCGTGAGCGCCCCAAGGATGCCACCTCACGGCGCCCGGCGGCCCGGCGTTCGTTTCTCATGAGCCTTGACCATGAAGCCTGAACACAGCGTTGCCAAGGTTTGCGAAGCGACCGAAACGCCCGACTGCTGGATCGCCGTGGCCAGCGCCGAGCACGTGGCCATCGGCCGCGCACACGGCTTCATGCAGGTCGGCCACGGCAAGGGGGCACCGCTGAAACGCTTGCACGCGGGCGACCGCACCGCCTACTACTCGCCGGTGCGGGTCTTCGGCGGCAAGGACGCCTGCCAGGCGTTCACCGCCGTGGGCGTGGTGCGCGATGAGCGCATCTATCAAGGCGAGATGCGCGATGCGGGCGGCAACGACTTCAAGCCCTTCCGCCGAGATGTCGACTGGCTCGATGCGCAAGAGGCGCCGATCCGCCCGCTGCTCGAATTGCTGTCGTTCACGCAGGGAAAATCGAACTGGGGTTATGCGTTTCGGTTCGGTCTGATCAAGGTCGCCGCCGCCGACATGGCGCTGATCGTGCAGGCGATGCAGCCCGGGCGACTGAAGGCGGCCCTGCATGCGTCGGGCTGAGCGGCTGTTCGAACTGATCCAGTTGATTCGTGGCCGGCGTTTGAGCACGGCTGCGTTTCTGGCCACGCGGCTGGGGGTGTCGCCTCGCAGCGTCTACCGCGACGTGGCCGACCTGATGGCGCAGGGGGTTCCGATTGAAGGCGAAGCCGGTGTGGGCTACCGAATGCGGGCCGGTTTCGACCTGCCGCCGCTGATGTTCACGCATGCCGAAGCGCAAGCCCTGGTCGCCGCCGTGCGCATCGCCCAGCCGCGGCTGGACACGGCGCTGGGCCAGCATGCCGAAGCGGCCTTGTCGAAGATTTTGGCGGTGCTGCCCGCGCCGGCCCGCGCCGCCGCAGAAAGCCTGGCCGTCTATGCACCGCCGGTCGGCCCCGACCCTGCCACGCGAGACCGACTTGAAACCTTGCGCGTGGCCGCCGAGACGCGCCACAAGCTGCACCTGCACTACCTCGATCTGAAAGACGTGCCCAGCCAGCGCACCGTGTGGCCGCTGGGTTGCTTCTACTGGGGCGAGGTCTGGACCCTGGCCGCGTGGTGCGAAGCCCGCGTCGGCTTTCGCAGCTTTCGGGTCGACCGCATGCAGCACGTCAGCGTGCTGCCCGAGCGCTTTCGCGACGAGCCCGGCAAGACCCTCGCCGACCTGCTGCGCAGCGTGAAGGCCGACATGTGACAGTGCGGGGAACGGCGAAACAGCACGCGCAACCGCAGGTTCGAGCAAGCGAAGCGAAGCTCCCTTCAAGCAACAACCGTGGACGGGTTACCCGGCCACTGGGTTGGCGCCCCCTCGGGGGGCAGGGAGCGCGAGCGACCGTGGGGGCTACTGTTTGACCGCCTCGATCTGGATCAGCAAGCGCACGTTGTCGGGCAAGCCGAAGTTGAGGCCGTAGTTCATGCCCCATTGGCTGCGCGCGATGGTGGTTTCAAAGTCACCGCCACACACTTCGCGCTTGAGAATCGGGCTCTGGTAGCAGTTGAAATTGCTGGCGGTCAGCGTGACGGGCAAGGTCTTGCCGAGCAGCGTCAGCGAGCCGGCCACGGCGCTGACCTTGTCGCCGTCGTAGCTGAACTTGTCGCCCACGAACCTGGCGGTCGGCACCGCTTCCGAGTTGAAGAATTCATTGCTCTTCAAATGCTTGTCGAACGGGGCCACGCCGGTGGTAATGGAGGCGGTTTCGATCGTGATGTCGGCCTTGCCGGTCTTGGCGGCGCGGTCGATCGTGACCGAGCCTTCTTTCTTGTCGAAGCGGCCGCGGTTGGTGGAGGTGCCGAAGTGCTTGGCTTCGAAAATCACCGTGGTGTGCGTCGGGTCGATGTTGTAGGTCGCACTCTCGGCATGCGCCAGGCCGACGCAGCCGACAGCGGCAAGGACGAGGGCGGCGATCAGGGTCTTGTTCATGGGTGTTCTCGGTGGTGGGTGGGTGGATGAATCGGGGATTCAGAGCGTCGGAACGCCGGTCAGGTTCAGCTTGAATTTCACTTGCACGTCGTTGGCGACCATCGAGGTGTCGCTCCATTCGCCGTCGCCAATTTTGAAGTCGAGCCGCTTGATGACGAAGGCGCCGCTGGCGGTGGTGTTGGCACCCGCCTGCACCAGGGTCACCGGCACCAGCACGTCGTGGCTGGCCCCCTTGATGACCAGCTTGCCGGCGACGTCGAACCTGGCCGGGCCGTTCGGTTTCACGCTGCTTGACTGAAACGTGGCCTGCGGAAACAGCTTGGTGTTGAACCAGTCGGCCTTGGCCACTTCGGCCTCGCTCTCGGCAGCGCCGAGCGTGACGCTGGCCAGGTCGATCACGAAGCCGATCTTCGCGGCTTCGGGCTTTTTCGGGTCGAACGCGACTTGCGCATCGAACTTCTTGAACTTGCCGTCCACCGGCACGCCCATTTGCTTGCTGGTGAAGGCGATTTCGCTTTGCGCTACAACGAGCTTTTGTTGCGCGCAGGCGGGGCAGGCCATGGCGCCCAGCAGCGCGAAGGCGACGACTGAAAAGTAGCTTCGGACAGAGGATTTCATGCTGGGTTCCTTGAGGGCCACATGCGCGACAGCAAGCCGTCGTGGTCGATGAAATGGTGCTTCAGCGCGCCGCCCACATGCACCAGCACGACGAGTGCCAGCAGCCAGGCCAGGCGCCCGTGCCACGGCTTGATGGCGTCGGCCAGCGCCTTGTCGGGAGACACGAAGTCGGGCAGCGGCAACACGCCGTAAAGCACCACCGGGAAGCCGGCCGCCGAGCTGTAAGCCCAGCCGACCAGCGGAATGGCGAAGAACAAAACGTACAGGGCGGTGTGCGCGCCATGCGCCGCCCGGCGCTGCCACTCGCGCATCGGCAGGTCGGCAGGTGGGCGGTGCGTGAGACGCCACAGCAAGCGGATGGCGGCCAGCGTCAGGATCGTGATGCCGGCCCACTTGTGGTAGCTGTAGAGCTTGAGTCGCGCCGGTGAAACGGGCAGGTCGGCCATGTAGGTGCCGACGACGAACGAGCCGGTGATGGCCGCAGCCATCAGCCAGTGCAGCAGCATGGCCGGGGCGGTGTAGCGGGATGGGGAGGTCGCAGTCATGGGTTAGTGTTCAACCCGGCTGCGGCTTGCAGGTCACAAGCCGCGTTCGGGTGCACCGACTGTAGATTCGGAGCAATGCCCGCGCCTTCACAGGGCTTGACGTGACTGTTCAAATTGCGTGGATGGGGCGGCCGGCGGCCGGCACGATTTTTCTCAGACCGATGCGTCGCGGAAAGCGCGCAGCACCGTGTTGATCCTGGTTTGATATCCAGCCCCTTGCGCCTTGAACCACTCCAGCACATCCTGGTCGACCCGCAGCGAAATCGATGCCTTGGGCGGCAACGGTTGCAGGCCCCGTCGAACGACGCCTCGCACGATGTGGCGGATCTCAGCTTCCGGGTGCTCGCCAGTGGGAGCTGGGGGCTTGGCAGTTGCCTTGAGGCGAGCCCAGTCAGTCTTTGATTTCATTCAGTAGTGTCCGGTTAATTTGAAGTCAGCCAGCCGCAAAGCCAATGCTGGAGTGGGTTTCGAGCGATTCATGGGTGTCCACGATTTGAATTTCTGGC
>JAYVCL010000085.1:0-5966 GCA_043749975.1 Burkholderiales bacterium | reverse complement strand
AGCCTGAACCCGGTGATGCGGGTCGGCGACCAGATCGTCGAAGCGATCGAGGCACACACGCCATTGCGCGGTGCCGCCGCCCGCAAGCGTGCCATCGAGTGGCTGGGCCGGGTCGGAATTCCCGAGCCCCAAACCCGCATCGACGAGTACCCGTTTCGCTTGAGCGGCGGGCAAAAGCAGCGCGTGATGATTGCCATGACCTTGGCTGCCGAGCCCGATTTTCTGGTGGCCGACGAACCCACCACCGCGCTCGACGTCACCATCCAGGCGCAAATTCTCGACCTGCTGAAGACGCTGCAAAAAGAGCAAGGCATGGGCCTGCTGCTGATCACGCACGACCTGGCTGTCGTCTCCGGCATGGCGCACCGCGTGGCGCTGATGTATGCCGGCCAGATCATCGAAGTGGCCACTGCGGCTGAGTTTTTCTCGGCGCCCAAACACCCCTACGCGCGCCTGCTGCTGCGCGCCTTGCCCGACACCCAAAAGCGTGGCGACAGCCTGGCCGCCATCCCGGGCACCGTGCCTGCGCTGTGGCAAGAGTTCACTGCCTGCCGTTTCGAGCCGCGTTGTGATCGCGCGTTCGACACCTGCCGCCGCAGCATTCCCGAGCTGGAGGCCCTGCCTGCGCCGGCGGGTGAGGCGGTGAGCCCGCGCAGCGTCAGGTGTTTTTTGTACGCCAACGGTGCCGAGCCTGCAGCCGCTGCGCCGGACGTAACACCGCTGCGCTTCAGTGCGCCGCGCCGCGCCAGCGCCGGTGAAGGCGTGTTGCTCGACGTGCAACACCTCAGCGTGCGGTTTCCCATTCGCAAAGGCCTGCTGCAGCGCGCACACGGCAGCTTCACGGCGGTGGACGACGTGTCGTTCAGCATCCGTGCGGGCCAGACGCTGGCGCTCGTCGGCGAGAGCGGCTGCGGCAAGACCACCACCGGCAAGGCCATCGTGCAATTGCTGCGCGGACAGGCGCTGATCGAAGGCAGCGCGCGCCTCGATGGGCAAGACCTGTTCAGCCTCACGGGCGACGCCCTGCGCGAGGCGCGCCGCAGTGTGCAGATCATTTTTCAAGACCCGTTCGCATCGCTCAACCCGCGCATGCGCGTGTTCGACATTCTGGAAGAAGGCCTGCTGGCGTTGCGGCCTGAACTCGACGCCGCCACCCGCCGCAAAGACCTGGAAACGCTAGTCGATCAAGTCGGTCTGCGCCGCGACGCGCTCGATCGTTACCCGCATGAATTCTCGGGCGGCCAGCGCCAGCGCATTGCCATTGCCCGCGCTCTGGCCGTGAAGCCCAGGCTCATCGTGTGCGACGAACCCACGTCGGCGCTCGACGTGTCGGTGCAGGCGCAAATTCTCAACCTGCTGCGCCAGTTGCAGCAAGAGTTGGGCGTGTCGTACCTGTTCATCACGCACAACATCGGTGTCGTCGAATACATCGCCGACCATATCGCGGTGATGCACAGCGGGCGCATCGAAGAGGCGGGTACCGCCGATGCCGTGCTGAGCCATCCACAGTCGGCCTACACGCGAACCCTGCTGGCAGCGGTGCCGCGCATCGCGGTGTCGGCCTGAGGTACTGTAAGAGCCTTCAACCATCGGAGCGAGCGCATGTCTGCTGTCCTCACCGACCCACCGTTGACCTTCGAGGCCTACATGGCTTGGGAGGCAGATCAGCCCGAGCGGCATGAATTTTTCGCCGGCGAAGTGTTCGCGATGACGGGCGCACGCGCCACGCACAACACGATTGCGGGCAATGTGTTTGCGCTTCTAAAACAAGCCCTGCGCGGCACCCCCTGCCGCGTCTTCTTCACCGACATGAAGCTTCACGCGGCGTCGGTCAACGCCTCGTTCTATCCCGACGTCTTCGTCAGTTGTGACCCGCGCGACCGCACCCCGGACGCCGAACTGGTGCAGCGCCACCCGCAATTGGTGGTTGAAGTCTTGTCCGACAGCACGGCCGCATTTGATCGCGGGCAAAAGTTCGAGGCCTACCGCAGCCTCGATTCGTTGACGGCCTACCTGCTGGTCGAGCAGAACCGCCCTCACGCCGACTTGTTCGTCCGCAACGCCGAGGGTTTGTGGGTTCTGAATCCGGTCGGTGAGGGCGAGAGCTTGTCGATTGCGCCACTGGGTTTGGTGCTGCCGATGGAAGCGATATACGAAGGCATCACCTTCAACGCGCAGGCAGCCCCGGCGGTGCATGGCGACCTGGGGCGATAAGGCCCTGACGCCGCGGGCGCATCCGATTGCCTCTCAGCCTTTGAGTGCTTATTCGGAATACCGGCTAAACTGCGTCGCATTTGCAACGCACGGTGCTTCTCATGAAAACTGCCACATTTCCTTCGCTGCGCGTCGAGCCGGAACTGCGGGACGCTGTAGAGAGTGTTCTCGCTGACGGCGAAACGATCTCCAGCTTCATCGAGGCGTCGATACGCGGGAATGTCGAAAGGCGGCGTACCCGGGCCGAGTTCATCGCGCGCGGCCTTGCATCACTGGCTGAGGCGCAGCGCACCGGCATCTACCACCCCGCCGACCAGGTCATCACGGAATTGAACCAAATGTTGAAGGCCCGCAAGGCCCAATTGCACAAGCGGGTGCACAAGCGGGTGCACAAGCGGGTGCCCGATTGAGCTTTTTGGTCGATTTCACGACAGAAGCGCGTGAGGATTTGCGCAGGCTCTACGAGCACTTGCTGCAACGCGCAACGACCGTCGAGGCGTTGGTCCAAGCCCAAACCGCAATCGACGAAATCACGTCTGCCACGGACAGCCTGAAGCGCTCACCGTTCATCTACCGCAAGGCGGCCGAAGACCCATTCCTGCGCGAGCTACTCGTCCCGTTCGGCGCGAGCGGTTACGTGTTGCTCTACAAAATCGTGGATGAAAAAAACGTCGCCATCGTGGCAGTCCGCCATCAGCTCGAAGACGACTACCACTGACTTGCCATGACGCATGGCATTGGCGCGTGACGATCGCGAGCAATGGTGTCGGCCACGGCATCAATCACTCAGCAGTGTCTCAACGGGGACAATATCTTCTCAATACCCACAGGTTTTAACAGGCAGCCAAGCCAAACGCGCTCCATAAAATCTTCTCAAGAATCCTCTCATAATGGCGCATGCGCCCGAGAAACCAATCCGCTCGCGACCAATTGACTGCCGTCATGGCCCGGCGTGCGGCAGTCAGCGCGTCTGAGCTTGCTGAACAGGTGGGTGTCAGCGTCCCCACCCTGCACCGCTTGTTGAAAGAAATCGAGGGCAGGGTGGTGGTCACGGGAAACGCCCGGCGCACGCGCTACGCATTGCGCAGGCCCATGCGCGGTGACTTCGGCGAGTTGCCCCTGTACGAGGTGGACAGGGCTGGGCGCGCTGAACAGACAGCCCGCTTGGCTCCGGTGCATCCCCAAGGCACGCGCGTGGACCTCAGCGACACGGGTTGGCCCGTTCCCGACGATTCGCGCGACGGTTGGTGGGCTGGTCTGCCGTACCCGCTGTACGACATGCGGTATCAAGGCTACATGGGCCGGCAATTCGCCCGCGCCGAACACCGCACGCTGGGAGTCTCGGCCAACCCCGAAGAATGGTCAGACGACGATGTTCTTCATGTGCTGAACAGCTGCGGCTCGGACGTGAGCGGCAGCCTGATCCTGGGCGACCCCGCCTTCGAGCATTGGCAAGCCAGCCAGCTTGCGCCGGCGCGGCCGCTGAAGACACGCGCGTTGGGGCGAGCCTATGTGGCGCTGGCCGAGCAGGCCATCGCTGCCGGCGTAACGGGCTCGAGCGCGGCAGGCGACTTCCCGAAGTTCTCGGCCCTGCGCGAGCTGGCGGGCAGCGCCACGCCGCACGTGCTGGTGAAGTTCTCGGGTGCCGACGGATCAGCGGCGGTGCGGCGCTGGGCCGACCTGCTGGTCAGCGAGCATCTGGCGCTGGAATGCGCTGCGACCTTGCCCGGTGTTCAAAGCGCCCACAGCCGCATCGTCCTGCAGGGTGGACGCACTTTTGTTGAGGTCGAGCGCTTCGACCGCCACGGCCATTTCGGCCGCAGCCGCCTGAACAGCCTGGCCACGATCGATGCGGCGCTGTTGGGCGACGGATCGACCGACTGGACGCGGCTCGCGGGCCGCTTCGCGAAGGCGGGCCTGATCGAACCCGGCGATGTGGATCGAATCCAGTGCCTGTGGTGGTTCGGGCGACTCATCGCCAACACCGACATGCACACCGGCAACCTCAGTTTCAGGCCGCAAGGAACGCTTGCTTTGGCACCCATCTACGACATGTTGCCGATGCTGTACGCCCCACTGCCGGGCGGTGAAGTGCCGACGCGAAGTTTCGAGCCCGCACTGCCGTTGCCGCCGCTTCGAGCCACCTGGGCCACGGCGTGTGCGGCAGCGGTGTTGTTCTGGACGCGCGCATCGCAGGATGCACGCATCGGGGAAGATTTCCGGCGCACGTGCGCGTTGAACGCGCAACGCCTTCAGCAGGTCGCGCAGCGGGTGTGAGCAGGAGCGCGGGAGGCAGCGCGTGAACTGCTTACTCCCCAGAACGGAACGAAACGCGCTGTGCGCGATGGACAACAACCCGCAACCCGTAACGCGCCGTCGTGCTGAAGCGCCCGCCTCGGGCATTCTGAGCGTGGACGTTCTCCGAGAATACGGTTATATTGAGATATAACTTATCCGAATGGGGGTGCACTGTGTATACGACGAATCTCCGCAAAGTGGGTGGCTCGGTCATGATGGTCTTACCGCCGGCCTTCCTCGATCTTCTGAACTTGAAAGCGGGTGCCACGGTTGGCTTGGCCGTCAATCACGGTCGCCTCGTGGTCGAACCCAAGCCGCAACCGCGCTTCAGCCTGGATGACTTGCTGGCCCAATGTGATGCCTCGGCCGAGTTGTCGGCTGAAGATCGGGAATGGCTCGACGCGGAGCCAGCCGGTCGCGAACTGTTGTGATGAACCGCGGCGACATTTACCTGGTGTCGCTCGACCCGACCTCCGGGCATGAGCAACAAGGCACGCGCCCGGTTTTGATCGTGTCGCCGACAGCCTTCAATCGGATGACGCGCACCCCGGTCGTGCTGCCAATCACTGGCGGCGGCAACTTCGCCCGCACGGCCGGCTTCGCCGTGTCGCTCATGGGCGCAGGGACGACCACAACGGGTGTTGTCCGGTGCGATCAACCGCGCGCTCTCGACATCGGCGCACGCAACGGCCGCAAGCTTGAAAGCGTTCCGGCGGCGATCATGGATGAGGTTCTGGCACGACTGACCCCTATTTTCGAGTGAAAGCTCCGCGGCCATCCACTGCGAGTAACGGGTGAAATTCTGTGTCGGCGTGGCCTTACGAAATCGTGGATGTCAACTGCGGGACGCGTCCGTCTTCATGCCGCAGTTTTCAGCGGCGTGATCTTCTTCAATGCATCACCGATCACGTCCTGCGCGCACTCGAACTCGTAGCGCTGTTGCAGATTGAGCCAGGACTGCGCATCGGTGCCGAAATAGCGCGCCAGGCGCAGGGCGGTGTCAGCCGTGATGCCACGCCGCTCACGCACGATCTCGTTGATCCGCGCCGCTGTCACCCCGACGGCAACCGCCAGCGCGTTGCTCGACAGGCCGAACGGCAGCATGAAGTCCTCGCGCAGGATTGCGCCGGGATGAACGGGGGGTAGCTTCTTGGCCATTGTCTGTACCTCATGAGAAATAAACGCCGGGCCGCCCCAAGTGTTTCTCCTCCCCTCGGGGGGGCGGACGACGTATGTCGTCGGCCTGGGGGCCCTCTCTTGGCATCGAGACATCAGTGATAGTCCACGATCTCGGCGTACTGCGGGCCTTGCTGCGTCCAAACGAAACAGAGGCGAAACTGATCGTTGATGCGAATGCAGTAGTGTCCGGTTAATTTGAAGTCAGCCAGCCGCAAAGCCAATGCTGGAGTGGGTTTCGAGCGATTCATGGGTGTCCACGATTTGAATTTCTGGCT
>JAYVCL010000084.1:0-15875 GCA_043749975.1 Burkholderiales bacterium | reverse complement strand
CAGCACCTTCACGTTGCGGCTGGCCACGGCGTTCAGCGCCTTGCCCTGGGCGGTGAAGATTTCGGCGTTGACGGCCAGCAGCTCGGCGCGTTCCATGCCCGGGCCGCGTGGGCGCGAGCCGATCAGCAGCGCGTAGTCCACATCCTTGAAGGCCGCCGTCGGGTCGCCGTGCGCTTGCATGCCCGCCAGCAGCGGGAAGGCGCAGTCTTGCAATTCCATCATTACGCCTTGCAGCGCTTGCTGCGGTTTTTCCATCGGCACTTCGAGCAGTTGCAGGATCACCGGCTGGTCTTTGCCCAGCATTTCGCCGGAGGCGATCCGAAACAGGACGGCATAGCCGATTTGGCCGGCGGCACCGGTGACGGCGACACGAACGGGTTGCTTGCTCATGAGAAATTCTCCGGGAAGACGTTGAAATGAAACTGTGTTTGCAACGCCGTGGCCGACGTTGCCGCTGCGCCAAGAAGTGTAGGCCAGTCGTGCCGGAATCCAAGGGTCAACCCGCAGTTCAGCGCAATTCTTATGTCTTATACAAGACAGCGCCGCTTGTTCGTGGACGCGCCTCATTTCCTGTGCTGCAATGCGCGCCATGCCCACCGCCACATCCTCGCGCCGCGCCAGTGCACCGCCGCGCGCCCATGAAGTCACCGCGCCCGCGTTCAGCCCGCTCTACCTGCAAATCAAAACGCTGATGACGAGCCGCCTGCAAGCCGGCGAGTGGGGGCCGGGGCAGTCGATTCCGAGTGAAATGGAACTGGCGGCCCGCTTCAAGGTGAGTCAGGGCACGGTGCGCAAGGCGGTCGATGAATTGGCGGCGGACAACCTGCTGGTGCGCCGCCAAGGCAAGGGCACCTTCGTGTCGACGCATGCCGAACAGAAGGTGCAATACCGCTTCTTGCGGCTGATGCCCGACAGCGGCCCGGTGGTCGGTGCGCAGCGCCGCTTCATCGATTGCCGCCGCTTGCGCGCACCGGCCGAGGTGGCGCGGGCGCTGGGCCTCAAGGCCGGCGATTCGGTGGTGCAGGTTCGGCGCGTGCTGTCGTTCGACGGTTCGCCCACCGTGCTCGACGACATCTGGCTGCCGGGGCAGTTGTTCAAGGGCCTGACCGCCGAGCGGCTCGGCGAGTACCGCAGCCCGATGTACGGCTTGTTCGAGTCGGAGTTCGGCGTGCGCATGATCCGCGCCGAAGAAAAGATCCGCGCCGTGGTGGCAGACGACGCGGCTGCCGAGTTGTTGGACGTCGCGCCGGGTGCGCCCTTGCTCAGCGTCGAGCGGCTTTCGCTGACCTATGGCGACAAGCCGGTCGAACTGCGGCGCGGTCTGTACAACACCTCGCTGCACCACTACCGCAATGAGTTGAATTGAGCTCGTATTGCGCAGATCGCTCGTATGGCGCAGATCGCCCTCACGCCGTCGAGGCTCTGCTGCATTGCAATAAACTCTGCGGGTTAATACCCGAAACCCCCTCAAAAAGGTTGGCATGACAGACACCTTGAAGCCACGGCCGGTCTATCGGAACATTCATGTTCTGCAGATCATGAAATACCGCCTGCCGCCGGCCGGCATCGTGTCCATCCTGCACCGCGTCAGCGGCGTGATGATGTTCGTGCTGATGCCGTTCATCATCTGGATGTTCGACACTAGCCTGACTTCGGAGATTTCGTATGCGCAGTTCAGCGCCGTATTCGCCGGTGGCGTGGGCTGGGTTCCGGGCTGGTTTTTCAAGCTGGTCGCGCTGGCTTTGATCTGGGCTTTTCTGCACCACTTCATCGCCGGCGTGCGCCACCTCTGGATGGACGCCACGCACGCGGTCACCAAGGAATTTGGTCAAGTTTCCGCGCTGGTGACCCTGGGCCTGAGCGTGGTGCTGACGCTGCTGCTCGGCTTCAAGCTGTTTTTCTGAGGCGCAGGCAAATGGCTCAAAAGGCTCAAAACTTTGGCTCGAAGCGCATCGTCGTCGGTGCGCACTACGGGTTTCGCGATTGGTTGTCGCAACGCGTGACCGCTGTGCTGATGGCGCTGTTCACACTGGCCGTGATCGTGCAGGTGCTGCTGCCGGGCGCGATGGGTTACGACAAATGGGCCGGCATCTTTTCGGCCCAATGGATGAAGGTGCTGACCTTCGTGGTCATCGTCTCGCTGCTGTTTCACGTCTGGGTGGGCATGCGCGATGTCTGGATGGACTACGTCAAGCCGGTCGCGATTCGGCTGGCACTTCAGGTGTTCACCATCGTCTGGTTGGTGGGCTGTGCGGGTTGGTCGATCCAGGTGCTGTGGAGGCTGTGATGCAAGGGGAATCTTTTTCGTCGTCGGCCGTTACGAAACGCAAGTTCGACGTTGTCATCGTCGGTGCCGGCGGCTCGGGCATGCGCGCCTCGCTGCAACTGGCGCGCGCCGGCTTGAACGTGGCGGTGCTGTCCAAGGTGTTCCCCACGCGCTCGCACACGGTGGCGGCGCAAGGCGGCATCGGTGCCTCGCTGGGCAACATGAGCGAAGACAACTGGCACTACCACTTCTACGACACCGTCAAGGGCTCCGACTGGCTGGGCGACCAGGACGCGATCGAGTTCATGTGCCGTGAAGCGCCCAAGGTGGTCTACGAACTCGAACACCTGGGCATGCCTTTCGACCGCAACCCCGACGGCACCATTTACCAGCGGCCCTTCGGCGGCCACACCGCCAACTACGGCGAGAAGCCGGTACAGCGCGCCTGCGCCGCGGCCGACCGCACCGGCCACGCGATGCTGCACACCCTGTATCAGCAAAACGTGAAGTCGCGCACCAACTTCTTCGTCGAGTGGATGGCGCTGGATCTGATTCGCGATGCCGACGGCGACGTGGTCGGCGTGAGCGCGATGGAAATGGAAACCGGCGACATCCACATCCTGGAGGCCAAGACCACGTTGCTGGCCACCGGTGGGGCAGGGCGCATCTTCGCGGCGTCCACCAATGCCTTCATCAACACCGGTGATGGGCTGGGCATGGCGGCGCGCGCGGGCCTGCCGCTCGAAGACATGGAGTTCTGGCAGTTCCACCCGACGGCGGTGGCCGGCGCCGGCGTGCTGCTGACCGAAGGCTGCCGTGGTGAAGGTGCCATCCTGCGCAACAGCAACGGCGAGCGCTTCATGGAACGCTACGCGCCGACCTTGAAAGACCTCGCCCCACGCGACTTCGTGTCGCGCTGCATGGACCAGGAGATCAAGGAAGGCCGCGGCTGCGGGCCCAACAAGGACTACATCAACCTCGACATGACCCACCTCGGGGCCGAGACGATCATGAAGCGGCTGCCCAGCGTGTTCGAGATCGGCCACAACTTCGCCAACGTCGACGTCACCAAGGAGCCGATTCCGGTGGTGCCCACCATCCACTACCAGATGGGCGGCATCCCGACCAACATCCACGGCCAGGTGGTGATCCCGAAAAACGGCAATTCGAACGAGGTGGTCAAAGGCCTGTACGCGGTGGGTGAATGCTCCTGCGTCAGCGTGCACGGTGCGAACCGGTTGGGCACCAATTCATTGCTCGACCTGCTGGTGTTCGGCCGCGCTGCGGGCAACCACATCGTCGACAGCGCGCTGAAGACCAAGAGCCACAAGGCCCTCCCGGCGGACGCCATCGACTTCACGCTGGTGCGCTTGAACCGGTTGGAGTCGACCACCGGCGGCGAGTACGCGCAAGACGTGGCCAACGACATTCGCACGGCCATGCAGTGGCACGCGGGTGTGTTCCGCACGCAGGCGACGATGGACGAAGGCGTGGCCAAGATCAAGGCCCTGGCGCTGCGGGTCAAGGGCATTCACCTGGCCGACAAATCGAAGGTCTTCAACACCGCGCGCATCGAAGCGCTGGAGGTCGACAACCTGATCGAGTGCGCGCTGGCCACCATGGTGTCGGCTGCTGCGCGCCACGAGAGCCGCGGTGCCCACACGGTGAACGACTACCCCGACACGCCGGAGCACCCGAACGGTCGCAACGACGCGCAGTGGCTGAAGCATTCGCTTTGGTACGCGCAGGACAACCGGCTCGACTACAAGGCGGTCAACCTGAAGCCGCTGACGGCCGAGTCGGTGCCGCCCAAAGTCCGCACGTTCTGATCAACGAAAGAAGTCATGACCAAGCGCGTTTTTCAGATCTACCGCTACGACCCCGACACGAACACCAAGCCGCGCATGCAGACCATCGAGGTCGAACTCGACGGCAGCGAGCGCATGTTGCTGGATGCGCTGAACAAGCTGAAGGCGGTCGACCCGACCCTGTCGTTCCGTCGCTCGTGCCGCGAGGGTGTGTGCGGTTCCGACGCGATGAACATCAACGGCAAGAACGGTCTGGCCTGCCTGACCAACATGCGCAGCTTGAAAGACCCGATCGTGCTCAAGCCGCTGCCCGGGCTGCCGGTGATCCGCGACCTGATCGTCGACATGACGCAGTTTTTCAAGCAATAACACTCGATCAAGCCTTATCTCGTGAACGATGAAGTGCCGCCCGAAAAAGAGCGGCTGCAGTCGCCCGAAGAGCGCGACGAGTTGAACGGCCTGTACGAATGCATCTTGTGTGCGAGCTGCTCCACCGCCTGCCCGAGTTTCTGGTGGAACCCCGACAAGTTCGTCGGCCCGGCGGGCTTGCTACAGGCCTATCGGTTCATTGCCGACAGCCGCGACCAGGATACCGAGGGCCGGCTCGACAACCTTGAAGACCCGTACCGCCTGTTTCGCTGCCACACGATCATGAATTGCGTCGACGTCTGCCCCAAGGGACTGAACCCGACCAAGGCGATCGGCAAGATCAAAGAGATGATGATCCGCCGCGCAGTCTAGTCATGTCAGCCCCTCGCCCAACGAGTACGTCGGTCGATCCCCCGGGGGGATGCGGACCCGCTTGGGAGCGGCCCGGCGCTGGGTCCGCCACGCGGCGAAGCGAGACACTTATCGACGAGCGCGCCCTCAGCAAGCTGAGGTGGCGTTGCAGGCGGGGCCTGCTTGAGAACGACTTGTTCATCGAGCGCTTTTTTGCGCGATACGCAGCCAGCTTGACGGTGCGTCAGGCGCAGGCCTTGCAGGTGCTGATGGACTTGTCTGACAACGACCTGCTCGACCTGTTGCTGGCGCGGACCCAGCCGCAGGGCGAGTTGCTCGATGCCGATGTGCTGGAGCTGTTGCGCCTGTTGCGCACGCCCGCTCGAACAATTGCTGACCAGACGCAGTTTTCCATTTTTTCCAACCCGCATCCGAAGGAACGACCATGACCCCGTCTGACGTGAAAGCCACCCTGTCGTTCTCTGATGGCAGCCCCAGCATGGAGCTGCCGATCTTCAAGGGCTCGGTCGGCCCCGACGTGATCGACATTCGCAAGCTGTACGGCCAGACCGGCAAATTCACCTACGACCCCGGCTTCTTGTCGACCGCAGCGTGCCAGTCGAGCATCACCTACATCGACGGCGACAAGGGCGAGTTGCTGTATCGCGGCTACCCGATCGAGCAGTTGGCGCAAAACTGCGATTTCCTTGAGACCTGCTACCTGCTGCTCAAGGGAGACTTGCCCAACCCGACCCAGAAGGCCGACTTCACCAAGCTGGTGACCAATCACACGATGGTCAACGAGCAGATGCAGTTTTTCTTGCGCGGTTTTCGGCGCGACGCGCACCCGATGGCCATCATGACCGGGCTGGTGGGCGCGCTGTCGGCCTTCTATCACGACAGCACCGACATCACGAACCCGCAGCACCGTGAAATCTCGGCCATCCGCCTGATCGCCAAGATGCCCACCCTGGTGGCCATGGCCTACAAATACACCGTCGGCCAGCCTTACGTCTACCCAAGGAATGAGCTGTCCTACGCCGGCAATTTCATGCGGATGATGTTCGCCACGCCGTGCGCCGAGTACGTTCCCAACGACGTGTTGGTGCGCGCGATGGACCGCATCTTCATCCTGCATGCCGACCACGAGCAAAACGCTTCGACCTCGACCGTGCGCCTGTGCGGCAGTTCGGGCACCAACCCGTTCGCGGCCATCGCAGCGGGTGTGGCGTGCTTGTGGGGCCCCGCGCACGGCGGTGCCAACGAAGCCGCACTCAACATGCTGGAAGACGTGCAGAAGATGGGCGGTGTCGAAAAGATCGGTGAGTTCATCAAGCAGGTGAAGGACAAGAACTCAGGCGTCAAGCTGATGGGCTTTGGCCACCGCGTCTACAAGAACTACGATCCGCGCGCCAAGTTGATGCGAGAGACCTGCCACGAGGTGCTCTCGGCACTGGGTTTGCACAACGATCCGCTGTTCAAGCTGGCGATGGCGCTGGAGAAGATCGCGCTCGAAGACGACTATTTCGTATCGCGCAAGTTGTATCCGAACGTGGACTTTTATTCGGGCATCGTGCAGCGCGCCATCGGCATCCCGACGACGCTGTTCACCGCGGTGTTCGCACTCGCGCGCACCGTCGGCTGGATCGCCCAACTCAACGAAATGATCAGCGACCCCGAGTACAAGATCGGCCGTCCGCGCCAGTTGTTCTGCGGATCCAACGCGCGCGACGTGATGCCGATTTCGCAGCGCGTCTGAGCCGCGCGTGAAGCATGTATTGGTGCCCCCGATCACCTAAAATTACCGATCTCGTCTGATCTTTTCCTGGACCTCGACACCATGGGCCGCACGCTGTACGACAAGCTTTGGGACGAACACGTCGTCCACACCGAAGACGACGGCACGGCCGTGCTCTACATCGACCGGCACCTGGTGCACGAGGTCACCAGCCCGCAGGCTTTCGACGGCTTGGACCTGGCGGGCCGCAAGGTGTGGCGCATTTCGGCCAATCTTGCGGTCAGCGACCACAACGTCCCCACCACCGACCGCTCGCACGGCATTGCCGATCCGGTGTCGCGCCTGCAGGTGGAAACGCTGGACGCCAACTGCGATCGCTTCGGCATCACGCAGTTCAAGATGAACGACCGCCGCCAGGGCATCGTGCACGTGATCGGCCCGGAGCAGGGCGCCACCTTGCCGGGCATGACCGTCGTGTGCGGGGACTCGCACACCTCGACTCACGGGGCGTTTGGGGCGCTTGCGCACGGCATCGGCACCAGCGAGGTCGAGCACGTGCTTGCCACCCAGACGCTGCTGGCGCGCAAGGCGAAGAACCTGCTGGTTCGCGTGGTCGGTGAACTGGCACGCGGCTGCGGAGCCAAAGACATCGTGCTGGCCATCATCGGCAAGATCGGCACCGCAGGCGGCACTGGCCACACCATCGAATTCGCTGGCCCGGCGATTCGTGCGCTGAGCATGGAAGGCCGCATGACGGTGTGCAACATGGCCATCGAGGCCGGTGCACGGGCCGGGCTGATCGCGGTGGACGAAACCACACTCGCCTACGTCAAGGGTCGGCCGTTCACACCCAAGGGCCTGGAACTGAAGCAGGCCACGCTCTACTGGCGCACGCTGCACTCCGATGCCGATGCGGCGTGGGACGCGGTGGTGGAACTCGATGCGTCTCAAATCAAGCCGCAGGTCACCTGGGGCACCTCACCCGAGATGGTGCTGTCGATCGAAGACCGCGTGCCCGACCCCGAGCGCGAGAAAGACCCGAGCAAACGCGATGCGATGGAACGTGCACTGGCCTACATGAACCTGGAGCCGAACAAGCTCATCGCCGACATCCTGATCGACAAAGTGTTCATCGGCTCGTGCACCAACTCGCGCATCGAAGACATGCGCGAAGCGGCGGCGGTGGTGCGAAAGCTCGGTGCCCGTGTGGCCTCGAATGTGAAGCTGGCCATGGTCGTGCCCGGCTCGGGTCTGGTCAAGGCGCAGGCAGAGCGCGAAGGACTGGACCTGGTTTTCAAGGCCGCGGGCTTCGAGTGGCGTGAGCCCGGCTGTTCGATGTGCCTGGCCATGAATGCCGACCGCCTGGAGCCCGGTGAACGCTGTGCCTCCACATCCAACCGAAACTTCGAAGGCCGCCAGGGAGCTGGCGGGCGCACCCATCTGGTCAGTCCTGCGATGGCGGCGGCTGCGGCCATCGCGGGGCATTTCGTCGACGTTCGCCGCCTCACCTGAGACCCAACCCCTTCAACCGAGACTTGCTCATGAAACGCACTCTGTTCCTTCTCTTGGCTTGCGAATGAACTCGTTTCGTCTCCACCAGGGACGGGTCGCGCCGATGGACCGCGAGAATGTCGACACCGACGCGATCATTCCGAAGCAGTTTTTGAAGTCGATCCAGAAGTCGGGTTTTGGTCAGAACCTGTTCGACGCCTGGCGCTATCTCGACCCCGGTTATCCCGGGCAAGACCCCGACTCGCGCCAGCCCAACCCCGACTTCGTGCTCAATCACCCGCGCTACCAAGGCGCTTCCGTGCTGCTGGCACGCAAGAACTTCGGCTGTGGCTCGTCGCGCGAGCACGCGCCGTGGGCGCTGGAGCAGTACGGTTTTCGCGCGTTGATCGCGCCGAGCTATGCCGACATCTTCTTCAACAACTGCTTCAAGAACGGCCTGCTGCCCATCGTGCTGCCCGATGCGCAAGTGGCACGGCTGTTCGATGAAGTCGCCGCCTTTGTGGGCTACGAGTTGAGCATCGATCTGGAGCGCCAGGTGGTCGTCAAGCCGGATGGCACCGAGCTGCCTTTCGACGTGCAGCCGTTTCGGAAATTCTGTCTGCTCAACGGTTTCGACGACATCGCATTGACGCTTCGGCATGCCGACAAGATTCGCGCCTTCGAAGCCGAGCGGCTGCTCAAAATGCCGTGGCTCGCACACACCATTTGAATCAACGAAAGCGATGCTTGAAAATTGCCATCCTGCCCGGTGACGGCATCGGGACCGAGATCGTCGCCCAGGCGGTGAAGGTCATGAACGTGCTCGACCTTGCCTTCGAAACCGAGCATGCGCCCGTCGGCGGCGCTGCGTACGAGTCGCACGGCCACCCGTTGCCGGAGTCCACCTTGAAGCTGGCAATGCAAGCCGACGCGGTTCTGTTCGGCGCCGTCGGCGACTGGAAGTACGACACACTGGAGCGCGCGCTGCGACCTGAACAGGCCATTCTCGGTTTGCGCAAGCACCTCGGGCTGTTCGCCAACTTCCGGCCGGCCATCTGCTACGAAGAGCTGACGCATGCGTCGAGCCTGAAGCCCGAACTGGTGGCGGGGCTCGACATCCTGATCATTCGCGAGTTGACCGGCGACATCTACTTCGGTCAACCGCGTGGCCGGCGCGAAGCACCCGACGGCGCGTTCAAGGGGCATCCGGAAGCCTTCGACACCATGCGCTACGCCCAGCCCGAGATCGAGCGCATCGCCCACGTTGCCTTCCAGGCCGCGCGCAAACGCGGCAAGCGCCTGACCAGCGTCGACAAGGCCAACGTGCTGGAAACCTTCCAGTTCTGGAAAGACGTGGTGACGGCAGTGCACGCCGAATACCCCGACGTTGCACTCGACCACATGTATGTCGACAACGCCGCCATGCAACTGGTCAAAGCGCCGAAGCGTTTCGATGTCATCGTCACGGGCAACATGTTCGGCGACATCCTGTCCGACGAAGCCGCCATGCTGACCGGGTCGATCGGCATGCTGCCGTCGGCGTCGCTGAACGCTGCCGGCAAGGGCCTGTACGAGCCCAGCCACGGCAGCGCGCCCGACATTGCCGGCAAGGGCGTTGCCAACCCGCTGGCTACAATTCTGTCGGTGGCCATGATGCTTCGTTTTTCGCTCAACCAGCCCGAGGCTGCCGACCGGATCGAGTCGGCGGTCAAGCACGTGCTCGCGTCGGGACTGCGCACGGCGGATATCTGGTCGGAAGGCTGCACCCGTGCCGCAACCGTTGAGATGGGTGACGCCGTGGTGGCAGCACTGCGCGGCAAGTCCACCCACACGATGACCAAGCCGCACTGACAGCGCCGGTTCGTCTCGCCCCATCCCGCAGGCGATCCGAGCCGGGGAACAGACGGTTTGAAAGCTTTTTGAAAGGGCGATGAAAATGAAACTCGTTGGAATGGTCGGCTGGCGCGGCATGGTCGGCTCGGTGTTGATGGACCGCATGCAGCAGGAAGGCGACTTTGCGCTGATCGAGCCTTCGTTCTTCAGCACCAGCAATGCCGGTGGCGCGGCTCCCGGGCAGGCGAGGAATGAAACCGTGCTCCAGGATGCGTTCGACATCAAGGCGTTGAGGCGCTGCGACATCATCGTCACCGCGCAAGGCGGCGAATACACCAAGAAGGTCTACCCGCAGCTTCGTGCGGCTGGGTGGAATGGCTACTGGATCGACGCGGCCAAGACCCTGCGCATGGACGACAGCGCCGTCATCGTGCTCGACCCGGTGAACCTGCCCGTCATCCGGCAGGCCCTTCGCGCTGGCGTGCGCGACTACATCGGCGGCAACTGCACCGTGAGCTGCATGCTGATGGGCGTGGGCGCGCTGTTCAAGGCCGACCTGGTCGAGTGGATGACCTGCACCACCTACCAGGCGGCATCGGGCGGCGGCGCGCAGCACATGCGCGAACTGCTGACCCAGTACGGCAGCCTGAATGCCGAGGTGCGTTCGCTGCTCGACGACCCGGCCTCGGCGATCCTGGAGATCGATCGCAAAGTGGTCGAGAGGCAGCGGGCGCTGCGGGCCGACGAGATTGCCAATTTTGGCGTCCCGCTGGGCGGCAGCCTCATCCCCTGGATCGACACCGACCGTGGCGACGGCACCAGCCTTGAAGAATGGAAGGGTGGCGCGGAGACGAACAAGATTCTTGGCCGGGGCAAGGGTTTCGCGGCCGCCGAGACGCCGATCGACTCGATTTGCGTTCGCGTCGGTGCCATGCGCTGCCACAGCCAGGCGTTGACGTTGAAGCTCAAGCGCGATGTGCCACTGGCCGATATCGAACAGTTGATAGCGAACGACAATCCTTGGGTCAGCCTGGTGCCGAACACGCGCGAAGCAACGGTGCGAGAACTCACGCCCGTTGCGGTGAGCGGCACCATGACCATTCCCGTGGGCCGGCTGCGCAAGCTGGCCATCGGGCCCGAGTATGTCGGTGCGTTCACGATCGGCGATCAGTTGCTTTGGGGGGCGGCTGAACCGTTGCGTCGCATGCTGCGGATTCTGTTGGAGGGCTGATCGACCGGGCGCGAAAGCGCTTGCAGCGTCGTTGCCTGTTCGCGACATTGCGACTGCAACGGCACCGCTTGCGCGAACTCGCAACGACGTCAGCCATTGCCTTAGCTTGTCATCGTATCTTCCTGATGTTATTGTGATTTCTTTAGATTTGCCGGGCATCGGCGCCGTCTTTTGCCGATGTCGCTGGCGGTCGTCGCGAACGCAGCCGGCCCCCGTTTGATCCCATTGGAGACGCCTTGAAAAGAAATTTTTTGGATGCAGGGCGCTTTGCGCTGACCGGTGTTGCGGCCGCGTCGCTGTTTGTTTTCACGCCAAGCGTTCTGGCCCTGGGTTTGGGACGATTGGCGGTGCAATCGGCGCTCGGCGAATCCTTGCGCGCTGAAATCGATGTCACCAGCATGACGCCGGAAGAGGCCTCCAATTTGAGGGTGCGCATTGCCCCACCGGAGAGCTACCGTGCCGCAGGCGTCGACTACAACTCGGTGCTGCCGGCCACGCAAGCTGTCTTGTTGCGCCGCGCCGACGGGCGGCCCTATCTGCGCTTGTCGAGCAACAGCGCTGTTCAAGAACCGTTCGTCGATGTGATCTTGGAGTTGACCTGGTCCACCGGTCGCCTGGTCCGCGAGTACACCTTGTTGTTCGACCCGCCGAGCAATCGTGCGATGGCGGCTGCGCCTGTTCCTGCGGCTCCCGCCGCTCCTGCCGCTCCGGCGATAGCGTCACCGACCCCGAAGCCAGCTTTCGAGCCGCCGGCAATCGTTGCGCGTCCGGCTGAAAGAAAGCCTGCAATGCCCAGACCGGTGGCTGCCGCGCCGCTGCCACCGCGGGTTGCCGAGCCAAGGAAGTCCGCGGCTGCGTCTGCCGACGAGTACCGCGTGCGCGCCGGAGACTCGCTCTCCCGAATTGCCACGCGAACCCAACGCGCCGGCATTTCGCTCGACCAGATGCTGGTGTCGCTTTACCGTGCGAATCCGCAAGCTTTCATGGAAAACAACATGAACCGGTTGAAATCCGGCGTGGTGTTGACTTTGCCTGGGGCGGACGCTGCCAAGGCGATCAGCGCCAGCGAAGCACGTCAGCTCGTTCAGGCGCAGAGCGCCGATTTCGGGGCCTATCGGCAACGCCTTGCCGGTGCGGTGCCCGAGGCTAGGACGCAAGGCACATCGCGTCAGGCCACGGGCAGGGTTCAGTCGACTGTGGACGACAAGAAGGTGGCTGCGGCGACTGCCCCGGACAAGCTGACATTGAGCAAGGGAGCGTCGAGCGCGAAGGCCACGGCGGTTGACGACAAGCTTTCAAAAGAACGGGAGAAGAAGGAATCGGAAGCTCGCGTTGCCGAGCTGTCTCGAAACGTCGACGAGTTGAAGCGGATCTCGGGTGGGGCTGCGCCTGCGGCCCCCGCCGTGCCCGTGCCGCCTGTGGTTCCTGTGCCGGCTACAGTCTCCAATGCCGCCAGCATCCCCGCCAAGGCATCAGCACCAACAGTCGCGGTGCCGCCGGCTCCCGTGCTGGCTATCGAGGCCAGGCCGACTCCTGCTGCGTCGGCTGCTGCGTCGGCTGCTGTCGCGGCAGCCCCGCTTCCAGTCAAACCTGAAGCGAGCGCTCCGGCGGTAGCCACTGCTGCTGCGTCGCGTCCGGCTGCAGCGGCGGCACCTGCGCGCGAGGCGCCCGGAGTGATCGGCTCCTTGCTTGAAGACAACCCCGTCGGGTTGGCTGTGGGCGGGGGTATCGTGGCCGCACTGGTGGGCTTCGGCCTGTACCGGCTCACCCGCCGCTCGAAGAGTGACAGCGGCGAAACGTCCTTCCTCGAAAGCCGCCTGCAACCCGATTCATTCTTCGGTGCCAGCGGTGGTCAGCGCATCGACACGCGCGACGCCGGTGTTGCATCGTCGTCGATGAGTTACTCGCTCAGCCAGCTCGACGCCATCGGAGATGTGGACCCCGTGGCCGAGGCCGACGTCTATCTAGCCTACGGGCGGGATTTGCAAGCCGAAGAGATTTTGAAGGAGGCCATGCGTAGCAGTCCGGAGCGACTGGCAATCCGTACCAAATTGCTCGAGGTCTACGCGAAGCGGCGCGATATCAAGGGCTTCGAGATGCTGGCCACGCAGTTGTTTGGCCTGACGCGCGGTGAAGGTGAAGACTGGACCAAGGCGCAGGAGTTCGGCCTGCAGATCGACCCCGAAAACCCGCTGTACCAGGTCGGCGGAGAACCGGATGTCTTGCCAGGCGATGCAGGCAAAGTCGTCGAACCGCTGGGTGCCAGCACGATGCCGCAATCGGTATTGCCGTCTCCGTCGCAGTTCGGTCCCGATGCGGCTCGGGTGGCCATTGCGCAGGCGGCCCCGATCAACCGAGAACTCGACCTGGATCTGGATTTCGACCAACCCGCCGCGATGCCGACCCAACCCGCGCCGTTGTTCTCGGCAGCTTCTTCAGCGGCCGGGCTGCTCCAGGCCAGCGGACGTCCCTACGACGCTGCGCCGAACCGTTCATACGCGCCCGCTGCCGCTTCGCCCGCGATTCCGCCCGAGCCATTGACATTCGACCTGTCGAGCATTTCGCTCGATTTCGACTCCACGACCGGCTCCGTCGCCAGGGAGATGGAATCCCCCAACTCGGCCGCAGCACACCTGTCTTCGAGCGGCGATGAACATGACCATGCCGACCCGCTCGAGCGCAAGCTCGAACTGGCGGAAGAGTTCCGGCAAATCGGCGACACAGAGGGTGCCCGCGATTTGCTCCAAGAAGTGGCTGCCAAGGCATCCGGTGCGCTCAAGATGAGAGCCCAGGGGATGCTCGACGATCTGGGGTGAGCGTCGCAGAGACAGCGACGGCGACAGCGCATCGACATGACAAGGTTGGCGCTGGGCATCAGCTACCGAGGCAAGGCGTATCACGGCTGGCAAAGCCAGGCCGACGGACAGACGGTGCAAGACCGCGTCGAGCGAGCCTTGTCCACCTTTGCGGACCGGGCGGTGCGCACCGTCTGCGCTGGCCGCACCGACACCGGTGTGCATGCGCTGAATCAGGTGATTCACATTGATCCCGCTGTGGATCGCAAACTGTTTTCCTGGGTGCGTGGGACCAACCGGTTCCTCCCGGACGACATCGCCGTGCAGTGGTGCCATGCGGTCGATGCCGACTTTCATTCACGTTTCAGCGCGTTGGGTCGGCGCTATTCCTACCTCGTGAGAGAGTCGGTTGCCCGCCCTGCCCTGGAGTCGGGCATGGTCGGTTGGGTGTGTCGCCCAATGGACGCGGATCTGATGCGCCGCGCCGCGCAGGTGTTGATCGGCGAACATGACTTCAGCGCCTTCCGGTCATCGGAGTGCCAGGCTGCGTCGCCGGTGAAGCATGTGAGGGCCATCGAGATTCATCGTCGCGGAGCCTACTGGCGCTTCGACTTCGACGCTTCTGCGTACCTGCACCACATGGTGCGCAACATCATGGGTTGTTTGCTGGCGGTGGGCAGCCAGGCTCGGTCGGCAGGCTGGCTGGTCGAGGTGCTGGCGGCGCGCGACCGCAAAGCGGCAGCACCGACATTTCCCGCAGACGGCCTGTATTTCGTCGGCCCATACTACGATCAGCGCCACGCGATTCCGGATCGAGTGCTGACGCAAGACTGGCTCCCCTGAGGCTCATGCTGCGAATGCAACGACGAACGCGGATCAAGATTTGTGGGCTCACCCGTGAACAAGATGTCGACGCCGCAGTCCAGGCCGGTGCCGACGCGATCGGGTTCGTGCTGTACCCGCCCAGCGCGCGCCACGTGAGCGTCGAGCGGGCCGCTCAGCTCGCCGGGCGTCTGCCGGCTTTCGTGATGCCGGTGGCCTTGGTGGTCAACGCCTCTGACGCACTGATGGCTTCGGCGGTGGCTGCCATGCCCCATGTGCTGCTGCAGTTTCATGGCGATGAAACGCCACAGATTTGCAGTGCAGCAGGGCGCCCGTTCATCCGTGCGGCGCGCATGGCAGCGGGTTTCGATTTGCTAGACTTTGCAACTCAGTATCCAAGTGCCCAAGCCGTTTTGGTCGATGCCCATGTCGACGGTTACGGCGGCGGTGGAAAGGTTTTCGATTGGTTGCTCATTCCTCGCCGCGTGCCCCTTCCAGTCGTTTTATCTGGTGGGTTGCATGCCGCAAATGTGACCGACGCCATCCTTCAGGTTCGGCCATGGGCCGTTGACGTGAGCTCCGGTGTCGAATCCGCCAAAGGCATCAAGGATGCCGAGGCGATTCACCGGTTCTGCGACGCAGTGCGAGAGGCAGATGCCCGCATTGCGAATCTCGAAACCTGAAGAGAAACATGTCCATGTCGAAGCCTGCATTGAATTACCAGCAACCCGACGCCCGAGGCCACTACGGCCCCTACGGCGGCACCTTTGTCGCCGAAACCCTGATCCACGCGCTCGACTAGTTGAAGCACGCCTACGCGGCGGCGCATAACGACCCCGCGTTCATGGCCGAGTACCGCGACGAGCTGGCCCACTTCGTCGGTCGCCCCAGCCCGATTTATCACGCTGCCCGCATGAGCCGCGAACTCGGCGGTGCGCAGATCTACCTCAAGCGTGAAGACCTAAATCACACCGGCGCCCACAAGATCAACAACACGATCGGCCAGGCGCTGTTGGCGCGGCGCATGGGCAAGCCGCGCGTGAGTGCAGAAACCGGCGCCGGCCAGCATGGTGTGGCCACCGCCACCATCTGCGCGCGCTACGGCATGGAATGCGTGGTCTACATGGGCAGCGAAGACATGAAGCGCCAGTCGCCCAACGTCTACCGCATG
>JAYVCL010000083.1:0-9631 GCA_043749975.1 Burkholderiales bacterium | reverse complement strand
CGCAGAAACGATCAGGCCGGCCGACCCGAGGCCAATGCCTGCAGCGCAGCTTCGCGCGCCGCGTTCGCACGCACAGCCGCACTGCCATGGAAGTTCAGCTCACCGAAACCGCAGCCTTCGGCGCACCCAACAACCGCAGCACGTCGCGGATCAACTGCGCGCGGTCCTTCGCCAGCGGTGTCTCGCGCTCGATGCGCAGCTTGTCGTTGCCGGCCAGCTTGATGTGCCGGTTCTTCTGCACCAGCTCGATGATGCGCAGCGGTTCCACCGGCGGGTTCGGCTTGAAGCTGATGATCATCAAGCTCGGTGAGGCGTCGATCTTGGTCACGCCGTAGGGCTTGGCCAGCACGCGCAGGCGGTGCACGTCGAACAAGGTTTGCCCTTGGGCGGGCAGCTTGCCGAAGCGGTCGGTGATCTCCTCGAGCAGCGCGTCGATCTGCTCGGGCTTGTCGACCGTGGCCAGGCGTTTGTACAGGTTCAGGCGCGTGTGCACGTCGCCGCAGTAGTCGGTGGGCAGCAGGGCCGGGGCGTGCAGGTTGATCTCGGTGGTGACCGACAGCGGCGACAACAGGTCGGGTTCGCGGCCCGCCTTCAGCGCGCTGACCGCTTCGCTCAGCATCTCGTTGTAGAGCTGGAAGCCGATCTCCATCATGTTGCCGCTCTGGTTGTCGCCCAGCACCTCGCCGGCACCGCGAATTTCCAGGTCGTGCATGGCGAGGTAGAAGCCGGAGCCGAGTTCTTCCATGTCCTGGATCGCCTGCAGTCTTTGCGCCGCCTGCTTGGTCAGGCCCTGCACATCGGGCACCAGCAGGTAGGCGTAGGCCTGGTGGTGCGAGCGGCCGACGCGACCGCGCAATTGGTGCAATTGCGCCAGGCCGAACTTGTCGGCGCGCGCCATCACGATGGTGTTGGCACTGGGCACGTCGATGCCGGTCTCGATGATGGTGGAACACAACAGCACGTTGTGGCGCTGCGCCACGAAGTCGCGCATCACGGCCTCGAGTTCGCGCTCGGGCATCTGGCCGTGGGCGATGGCGATGCGCGCCTCGGGCACCAGCTCGGCCAGCTTCATGCGCCGGTTCTCGATCGTGTCGACCTCGTTGTGCAAGAAGTACACCTGCCCGCCGCGCTTCAGCTCGCGCAGGATCGCCTCGCGGATGGTGCCGTTCGATTCGGCCCGCACGAAGGTCTTGATCGACAGCCGGCGCTGCGGCGCGGTGGCGATCACGCTGAGGTCGCGCAGCCCTTTCAGCGCCATGCCCAGCGTGCGCGGAATCGGCGTGGCGGTGAGCGTGAGTACATCGACCTCGGCCCGCATCGCCTTGATCGCCTCTTTGTGGCGCACGCCGAAGCGGTGCTCTTCGTCGATCACCAGCAGGCCCAGGCGCTTGAACTTGACCTTGTCGCTGATGAGCGCGTGGGTGCCGACCACGATGTCGATGGTGCCGTCGGCAATGCCTTCGATGGCGACTTTGATTTCTTTGGCCGACCGAAAGCGCGACAGCTCGGCCACCTTCACCGGCCACTTGCCGAAGCGGTCGGAGATGTTCTGAAAATGCTGCTCGGCCAGCAAGGTGGTGGGCGCAAGAATGGCCACCTGCTTGCCACCGGTGACGGCCACGAAGGCGGCGCGCAAAGCCACCTCGGTCTTGCCGAAACCCACGTCGCCACAGACCAGCCGGTCCATCGGCTGCGGCGACACCATGTCTTGAATCACGGCGTGGATGGCGGCTTTCTGGTCGGGTGTTTCCTCGAAGCCAAAGCTGGCCGCAAAGGCCTCGTAGTCGTGCGGCGAAAAGCGGAACGCATAACCTTCTCGGGCGGCGCGGCGTGCGTACAGGTTCAGCAGTTCGGCGGCGGTGTCTCGAACCTGCTCGGCGGCCTTGCGCTTGGCCTTGTCCCACTGGCCCGAGCCCAGCCGGTGCAGCGGTGCTTCTTCGGCGCTGACGCCGGTGTAGCGGCTGATCAGGTGCAGTTGCGCCACCGGCACGTACAGCGTCGCCTTCTCGGCGTACTCGAGGTGCAGGAACTCGCTGGGTCCGCCTTCGTCATTTCCGATGTCGATACTGCGCAGGCCCACGTAGCGGCCGATGCCGTGGTTCACATGCACCACCGGGTCGCCCACCTTCAGTTCCGACAGGTCCTTGATCAGCGCGTTGACGTCGCTGACCTGCTCTTGCTTGCGGCGGCGTCGCGCGGTGGGGCTGGTGGCGAAGAGTTCGGTTTCGGTGACGAACTGGATCGCTGTGTCGTCGTCCGGCTCGAACCAGAAAAAGCCTGCGGCGAGTGCTGCCACGGCAATCGCGAAGTGATCGTCGCCAGCGCGGAATGCGTCGAGTGAATCGACGCTGGGCGGCTCGATGCGGCTGTCGCGCAGCAGCTCCAGCAGGCTCTGGCGGCGGCCCTCGGTCTCGGCCACGATCAGCACGCGGTGCTTTGTGGTGCCGACGTGGCGTTGCAGCTTCTTCAGCGGCTCGGGGGCACCGCGGTCGACCGAAAAATCCGGCAGCGGGCGTGCCCAATCGGGGGCTTCCTGTCCGCGCACAGCCAATTGCGCGTGCTGATTGCACAGCTCGAAAAACGCCTCCGGCTTCAAGAACAGGTCTTCCGGCGGCAAGATGGGCCGCTCGCGGTCGTGCTGCAAGAAGCGGTGCCGCTCGCGCGTGTCGGCCCAGAAGTGCTTCAGCGCCTCGTCGATCTCGCCGTGCAAGGCCAGCGCAGCGCCCGCACCCAGGTAGTCGAAGATCGTCGCCGTGGCGTCGAAGAACAACGGCAGGTAGTACTCGATGCCGGCGGTGGCGATGCCGGCACCGATGTCTTTGTACAGGCGCACGCGGGATGGATCGCCCTCGACCCTTTCTCGCCAGCGCGCGCGAAACGCGGTGCGCGCTTCATCGTCCATCGGAAACTCGCGCCCGGGCAGCAGTCGAACCTCGGGCACTGGATACAGGCTGCGCTGGCTGTCGGGGTCGAAGGTGCGAATGCTGTCCACCTCGTCGCCGAACAGGTCGACGCGATAAGGCACCAGCGAGCCCATCGGAAACAGGTCGATCAGCCCGCCGCGCACCGCGTATTCACCCGGCGACACCACCTGGCTCACATGCGTGTAGCCGGCCAGCGTGAGCTGCGATTTCAGCGCTGCCTCGTTCAGCTTTTCCTTTTGCTTGAAATGGAAGGTGTAGCCGGCCAAAAAGCTCGGCGGGGCCAACCGCACCAAGGCGGTCGAGGCAGGCATCAGCACCACGTCGACCTCGCCCTGGCCGCTGTGTTGAAGCAGGCGCCACAGCGTGGCCAGGCGCTCCGAGATCAAATCCTGGTGCGGCGAGAAGGTGTCGTAGGGCAGCGTCTCCCAATCCGGGAACACGGCGATGCGCAGTGCGGGCGCACAAAAGGCCAGCTCGCCTTCGAGGCGCTGCGTGTCGGCCGGCTCCGCCGTGACGATGGCGGTCAGCTTCTTCTGCGCCGTTTGTGCCTGCGCAAACCGGGCAAGCAGCAGCGCATCGCCCGAGCCGACGGGGCGGGGCAAGGTGAAGCGTTTGCCTGAGGCAATGGCGGGGATCAGCATCGGTTTGAAGCAAGCAAAGCAAAACGCCCCGGGAGCGTGTTCCGACGGGGCGAATCGAGCCGCGATTATAGAATTCGGGCTGCCGACCGCCGCCCATGACCACCGCCAAATCCCCACGTTTGTACGCCCTTGTGCCCTGCGCCGGCTTCGGTGAGCGCGCGGGCACGGCCGTGCCGAAGCAGTACCAGACCGTCGCCGGGCACAGCGTGGTGGCGCACACCCTGGCGGCGTTGGCAGGCGTTGCACGCTTGAGCCAAACGCTGGTGGTGCTGAGCCCGGGCGACACGCTGTTCGAGCAACACGCGCCGGCGTTCACCGGCTGGGTCTCGCGCAATGGCGGCGCTGCGCGTGCCCAAAGCGTCGCCAATGGCATCGACGCGTTGGCTCGGCAAGGTGCGTCGCCGACGGATTGGGTCTTGGTGCACGACGCCGCCCGTTGCCTGGTACGCCCCGAGTGGATCAACACCTTGATCGACGCTTGCGCCGCAGACGACGTGGGCGGTCTGCTGGCGCTGCCGCTGGCCGACACGCTGAAGCAGGAGCAAGGGGGCAGGGCCGCCGCCACGCTGGACCGCAGCGGCAAGTGGCAGGCGCAGACGCCGCAAATGTTCAAGTTGGGCGTGTTGCGCGATGCGCTGCGGCGTGCGGGCTCGCAGGTGACCGACGAAGCCAGCGCCATCGAAGCCTGCGGCCTCTCGCCGTTGCTGGTGCGTGGTTCGCTGGAGAATTTCAAGCTCACCTTCGCACCTGATTTCGAACTCGCCGAACGCTTGTTGAGGACACGCGAATGAACAAGACCACCGCCGCCCCGTCATTTCGAATCGGCGAAGGTTGGGACACGCATGCGCTGGTGCTGGGGCGACCCCTGATTTTGGGCGGCGTCGAAATTGCGCACACGCATGGCCTGTTGGGCCACTCCGACGCCGACGCGCTGTGCCACGCCATCACCGACGCCCTCTTCGGAGCCGCAGCGCTGGGTGACATCGGCCACCATTTCCCCGACACCGCGGAGCAGTTCAGGGGTGCCGACTCGATCGCGCTGCTGGCCGAGGCGGCGCGCCGCGTGCGCGTGGCCGGATGGCAAATCGGCAATGTGGACAGCACCGTCGTCGCTCAGTCACCCAAGCTGGCACCGCACATCGCGGCCATGCGCCAACGCATCGCGCTGGCGCTGGGCCTGGCGCTGGACCAGGTGAATGTGAAAGCCAAGACGGCTGAAAAAATGGGGCCGGTGGGGCGGCACGAGGCGATCGAAGCGCGGGCAGTCTGTCTGTTGATCCGAACCGCCGGCACCTGACGGGGGCGCTGAAATCAGCGCCGGCTCAGGGTGCTTTCTTCAGCCGCACATGCGCCACCAACCCACCCTCGGGCGCGTTGACCAGCTCGAAGGTGCCGCCCATGCGTTGGATGGCCTTGTCGACAATCGCCAGGCCCAGGCCGGCACCGGTGGCGGCGGTGCGCGCCGCGTCGCCGCGGAAGAATGGCGTGGTCAATTGGTGCAGCTTTTTCGGGTCGGCCCCGGACCCTTGGTCGCGCACGCTCAGGATCACCCACGGTCCGGTGCGCGCATAGGTCACCGTCACCACGGCGATGCCGGTGTCGGTGCTGCGGCCGTAACGGCGCGCGTTTTCGAACAGGTTCTGCAGCACTCGGCCGAGTTCCACGTCGTCTGCCATGACCTTGATGTCGATGGCCACGCGCGAGGTGATGCGGATTTGTGCCGGGTCTCGGAAGGCCGCCATTTCGCGGTCGACCACGCCGCTCAGGTGCACCGGCATCAACCGGGTGTCGCCGGGGCGCGCGTAGTCCATAAACTTGTCGATGATGGCGTCGAGCTGCTCGATGTCGAGCGCCATGTTGCGCTTGGCTTCTTCGTCTTGCACGCTCATCTCGGCTTCCAGGCGCAGCCGCGCCAGCGGCGTGCGCAGGTCGTGCGAAATGCCGGCCAGCATCACGGCGCGGTCTTCTTCGACCTTGGCCAGTTCGCGGGCCATGCGGTTGAAACCCATGTTGACCTGGCGGATCTCGCTGGTCAGCGTGTTCTCGTCCAGGCGCGAATCGAACTCGCCCTCGCGAATGCGGCTGGCTGCAAATGAAAGGTCGCGCAGCGGCTGGTTGATGAGCCGCGCAATCGCCACCGAACCCAGCACCGTGGCCATCAGCGCGATGCTGACCCACAACAGCAGGGTGCTGCCCGCCAGCGGCCCCAGACGGGTCGGATCGGCCAGCACCCAGTACGGGTCCTTGTCGATGTCGAAACCCACCCACAAGCCCGGCGCGCCATTGACGGTGCTCGCCACCAGGGTTCCTGGCCCGAGGCTGGCGCGCAGTTCGGCACCGGTGGCGCGGGAGAATCGGTCGACCTCATACGGCTCCCATTTGTCGGTCGGTTCGTGCGGCACCAGCTTCACCGATTCATCGCGCGAAATATTTTTGACGAGCGCCACGCGGTTGATGCCGTCGGTGCTGCGCAGCGCGGCCCGCGACAGGTTCACCAGGCTCGCGATCTGCTGTGCTGCCTGCACCGCACGGGGCTCGAACTCAAGCGCGCGAAAGGTTTGCGTCCACGCGAACACGCCGCCCGCCAGCAGAATGGCCAGCAAGAAGAAGGTGCGCCAGAAGAGGCTGAGCGCCACGTGTTTTTGGGCCATGAGATCAGGGCAGGTTGAAGCCGGAGGCAAGACTGCGACGAGGCGAATCTAGCAGACAGAAAAACGGCCCCGTGCAGGGCCGTTCGACGTGCTTGCGGGCTGGCTCACCCCGCCCCGTCGGGCACAAAAACATAGCCCACGCCCCACACGGTCTGGATGTAGCGCGGCTGTGCCGGGTCGGGTTCGATCATCTTGCGCAGGCGCGAAATCTGCACGTCCAGGCTGCGGTCAAAGGGCTCGAATTCACGCCCTCGCGCCAACTGCGCCAGCTTGTCGCGCGACAGCGGCTGCCGTGGATGGCGGACCAGCGCCTTGAGCATCGAAAACTCACCGGTGGTGAGCGACATCTGTTCGCCTTCCTTCGACAGCCGGCGCAGCGCCAGGTCGAACTCGAACGGGCCGAACGTCACCGTCATCGCCTCTTTGGCGGGCGCCCCCGGCGCTTCCAGCAGCGGGCGCCGGCGCAGCACGGCGTGAATGCGTGCCAGCAGTTCGCGTGGGTTGAAAGGCTTTGGCAGATAGTCGTCGGCACCCACTTCGAGGCCCACGATGCGGTCCACGTCTTCGACCTTGGCGGTCAGCATGATGATGGGCGTCAGGTCGTTGGCGGCGCGCAGGCGGCGGCAAATCGACAGGCCGTCCTCGCCGGGCAGCATCAGGTCCAGCACGATCAGGTCGACGGTCTCACGCGTCAGCACGCGGTTCAGCGCCTTCGAGTCTTCGGCCAGCAAGACCTCGAATCCCTCTTGCGTGAGATAGCGGCGCAGCAGATCGCGGATGCGCGCGTCGTCGTCGACGACCACGATGCGATCGGTGCGTTGGCTGTTGGCAGTGCTCATGGACATCTCCAAATTTGTAACAACGGCAATTTTGCGCATGGTTGCCGGGCGAAATTGGCGGTTTTGACCGCCTGTTACAAATCTTGCGTCGTGCCCTTGCGCCATGCCCCTGCGCCACGGCGATTGCGTGATCGGGAGACAGGCCGAGCCTGTGTCAACGCCCTTGCATGCGCCGGCGCTATAAGTTCAGCACCGCTCCAGCGCCCTGTTGCAGCGCACGCATTTCACTTCGAGGTTGACCCACCCATGAAACAACTCTTGCCCTGCTTGATCCTGGCGGCCTTGTTCGCCGCGTCGTCGCCCGCCCGCGCGGCAGACGCGCCGCCAGCGGGCGTCGTCAACCTGATGTCCAGCGCATCGGTCGAGGTGGCCAAAGACTGGATGACCGCCACGCTCAGCGTCACCCGGGATGGGCCGGACGCGAATGCAGTTCAGTCGGGCTTGAAGCAGGCGCTGGAAACGGCGCTGGCCGAGGCGCGCAAGGTGGCCAAGCCCGGCCAGGTCGAAGTCCAAACGGGCAACTTTTCGATGTTCCCGCGCTACTCCAAATCGGGTCCCATCTCAGGCTGGCAAGGAAGCGCCGAGCTGATGATCGAAGGCCGCGACATGCTGGCCATCAGCCAGTTGGTCGGCCGCATCGGCAGCATGACGGTGGCGCGCGTGATGTACGGTCTGTCGCGCGAGCAGCGCGAAAAAGCCGAAGGCGACGTGGCCGCGCAAGCCATCGTGCGCTACCGCGCCAAGGCGGCCGAGTACGCACGCCAGTTCGGCTACTCGGCCTACGCGATCCGCGAAGTCAATGTCAGCACCAACGAGCCGCAGATGGGCATCCCGATGCAGGTGATGCGCAACAGGGCGATGTCGTCGGCGTCGGCTGAAGAAGCGCTGCCGGTGGAAGTCGGCAAGGCCCTGGTCACGGTGAACGTGAACGGTTCGGTGCAGTTGAGCAAGTAGCCCGGCTCGCGACGCAGTTACTGAGCCGTCCAGCCGCCATCCACCGCCCAGGCCACGCCACGCACGTTGTCGCCGGCCGGCGAGCACAGAAACACCGCGAGTTCACCGAGCTGCTCGGGCGTCACGAATTCCAGCGACGGTTGCTTCTCGCTCAGCAGGTCGAGTTTGGCCTTGTCCACCGAGATGCCCTCACGCGCGGCCCGGTCGTCGATCTGCTTCTGCACCAGCGGGGTCAACACCCAGCCGGGGCAGATGGCGTTCGAGGTGATGCCGGTGGTGGCGACTTCGAGCGCGGTCGATTTGGTGAAGCCGATCAGGCCGTGCTTGGCCGCCACGTAGGCTGATTTCTGCGGCGACGCGACCAGCCCGTGGGCTGACGCGATGTTGATGATGCGGCCCCAGTTTTTTGCGCGCATGCCGGGCAGGGCGAGGCGGGCAGTGTGGAACGCCGAGCTGAGGTTGATGGCGATGATCGCGTCCCACTTTTCGACCGGGAAGTCTTCGACCTTGGCCACGTGCTGGATGCCGGCGTTGTTGACCAACACGTCGACGCCGCCGAACTCGCGCGCGGCATACGCCATCATTTCGGCAATTTCGGCCGGCTTGCTCATGTCGGCACCGTGGTAGCCCACCTTCGCGCCCAGCGCGGCGACTTGCGATTTGGCGGCCTCGAACTCGCCGAAGCCGTTCAGCACCAGGTTGGCTCCCTGGCGCGCCAGGCACAGCGCAATGCCCAGACCAATGCCGCTGGTCGAGCCGGTGACGAGGGCGGTTTTGCCTTTCAACATGTTCATTCCTTGTGGTTGCTACAGTGCATTATCAAAGACGAAAGTGACCATGCAGATTCCACGACTCAACCGGGTGCAATGCCTCGACACCCGCGGCTTGCACCACCTGGCGTACTGGGAGTGGGGCGACGCGCTGAATCCGCACGTGCTGGTGTGCGTGCACGGCCTGTCGCGCCAGGGCCGCGATTTCGACACGCTGGCGCAGGCGATGGCCGGCGACTACCGCGTGGTCTGCCCCGATGTGGCGGGCCGTGGTCAGTCGGACTGGCTGAGCGACCCCATGGGCTACGCGCTGCCGGCGTATGTGGCCGACATGGTCACCCTGCTGGCCCGCTTGAACGCACAGACCGTTCATTGGGTGGGCACCTCGATGGGCGGGCTGATCGGCCTGGGGGTGGCTTCGCTGCCCAACAACCCGATTCGCCGCCTGGTGCTCAACGACGTGGGTCCGACGCTCGAGGCCGCCGCCATCGCCCGCATCGGCAGCTACCTCGGGCTGCCGATGCACTGGGGCTCGGTCGACGCTGCGGCCGACTACATGCAGGGCATCTCGAAGGGCTTCGGCGCGCACAGCCGCGAGCAGTGGCTGGCGTTGACGCGCCCGATGTTGAAGCCCGAGGGTGACGGCTTCAAGCCGCACTACGACCCGAACATCGCGCTGCCGTTTCGCGCTGTCACGCCAGCGATGGCGGCCTTGGGCGAGGCCGCATTGTGGAAAGGCTACGACTCCGTGGCGTGCCCGACCCTGCTGCTGCGCGGGGCCGACTCCGATCTGCTGACCTCCGGCACGGCGCTGGCCATGACGCAGCGCGGCCCGAAGGCCGAACTGCACGA
>JAYVCL010000082.1:0-2745 GCA_043749975.1 Burkholderiales bacterium | reverse complement strand
CTGTTGATGAGTGCGATTGCAGCCGGCTTTCTGCTGGCTTTGTCGCAGCTGGGTGGCGTCCTGGGTCGCATCGTCTGGGGCTACCTTAGCGACCGCTTCATCCGCCCGCTCAGCATGCTGGCCCTGTTGTCGCTGGTGATCGCGCTGGCCGCGTTGGCGACCGGCAGTCTGGTACTGGGGTCGGCCGCACCACCCGGCTGGGTGTTGGCGGTGTTGCTGTTCGTGTTTGGCGCCAGCGCCAGCGGCTGGAACGGCGTTTATCTGGCCGAGGTGGCCCGCCAGGCGTCGCCGGGAACGGTCAGCAAAGCAACCTCCGGAACCCTGGCTTGCACATTCCTGGGCGTCATTGCGGGCGCGCCACTGTTTGGTTTGATCGTGTCAAGCCGAGGCGGGTTTGGCATGGCCTTTGGCATGCAGGCCATGCTGGCCCTGGGGGTCGCACTGATGCTTTTCGCGTTCAGGGCGCGCAGCCGATCGGCAGGCTGAGGTCGCCAGCGCTTGCCGGCGCTGGAACACGGCAAGCCGGACCGGCGCCATGATCGTTTATTTTGTTAGCTGGATTCACGCAAAAGTATGCGGTCAAGAGATCACTACTGTGCGCGGATGCCGGCTGCGGTGGCGATGCGCCGGAAGCGTTCCAGCTCCTCAAGGTTGAATTGCCGCATCTCGGCGGAGGACAGGGGGTGCCAGTTCCATGCCCGATTTCTTCATCAGTTCTTTCGCTTCGCCAGTCGCCATCACTTTTTTCAGCGCCACGGAGAGTTTGGCTTCGTCGCCATAACCAGCCTGCTTGTTGCCATGATCGGTCTCCGTGGTGAAAGTCGTTCGGGCGCACTCCTGAATCCGACGCGCCATGAATTTCGGGCTGCCTTGCGATGCATCGTACTGAGTTGCATGCTACGTGATTTGACTACCGATCAAACTTGTCGAGCACGGCCCCCGGGCCGTGTTCGAGTTTGATATAGCGTTGCCCGTCATGGATCTTCACACCATTGACCCATACCCCATGGACGCCGCTTGGCGCGCGCACCATGCGCGAGCCCCCGCCCGGCAGGTCGCGCACCGACCGTGCCTTCGAAATGCCGACCGCGGCAGGATCGAACAGCAGCATGTCGGCCGGAGCGCCTTCCACCAAGCGGCCGCGTTCCGGAATCCGGAAGCGGTGCGCAGGGTCGCTCGTCAGCCGGCGAATCCCTTCCTGCAAGCTGAATTGCCCGGTCTGACGCACCCAGTGCGCGAGGAAATGCAAGCCGAAACCTGCATCGCACATGTAGACCAGGTGCGCACCGGCGTCGGATAGCGTGACCACGCTGGCCCGGTGCTTCAGCAGCGGAGCAACGCCGGCATCGACATTTTGGAACAGCTTGCCGATGAACGACGTTTTCAGGTCTTCCTTGAGCGCGAGGTCGAAAAACGCATCGACCGTATCGACATTCTGTTGCCGGGCCACAGCGGCAATGCTCATGCCCTCCAGCCCCGCGTGTTCGGGGAGTGCGGCCAGATTCACCTCGATGCGTTCCCAATTTCCGAGGAACAGGACACCGGGCTTCGGCTGGCGCAAGTCCTGGCGAAACTTCGCGCGAAAGCCCGGGTCAGCGTAGATCGCGGGCAGACCGTCCAGCTGCAGGCCCTTGATCGCATCGAATGCGCTGTGGCTGAGCAGCGGATACGGATCGGTCAAGTTGAAGTCGAACGACAGCGGCTGGCAACTCGTCAAGATATAGACTTCGTTGCCACGATCCAGCGCCTGAGCGCAGACGTCGTAGTACGAAATGCCGCGCATCGGCTCGGCTTCGTTGTACATCGTCAGCACCGTCGAAATGTAGACGGGCCGCTTCGTCTCCGCGGCGATGGACTCCATCATCCGCGGCGTCAATCGCGAGCCGGTCGCGGACATGAACACGCCCCGCCCGACGTCACCCAGGACACCGGTAAACGCGCGCAATTCGGCTTCCGTTGCAATGGTCGAGGGCATGGGTCGGCCACCGTAGCCGCTATGGTTGGGCGAGAACGACGACGCAAAACCTATCGCGCCGGCATCCATCGCTTCGCGCAAGAGGCGACGCATCTCGGCCATCTCACTGGCTGAAGCCTCCACCCTTTCGGAGGCCGCCTCGCCCATCACCGCGGTGCGGATCACCGAATGACCCGCGAACACCGCGGTGTTGAGGTAGGGGCCAATGCGGCGCAACTGCGCCATATATTGAGGAAAGGTCTCGAAATCCCAGCGCACGCCGGCCAGCAGCGCATTCAGGTCCATTCCCTCCACAACGGAGAGGTTCTTCATCATGGTTTCGCGCATGTTTGCCGGGCACGGCGCGACACCGAATCCACAATTGCCCATCACCGCCGTCGTCACGCCGAGTGCGGGCGAGGGCGACATGGTGCGATCCCAGGTGATCTGCGCGTCGTAGTGGGTGTGCAGGTCGACGATGCCGGGCATCAGCGCGAGTACGCCCGCATCGATGGTTTGCCGTGCGCCCGACGTCGTCTTGCCGATCACGCTAACGCGCCCGGCGTCGACTGCAACGTTGAACTGTTTTGGCGGATTGCCCAAGCCATCGAACACCTCGGCGCCACGAATCAAAAGATCATGCATGGGAAATCCCTGGGTAATGTTGCTCGGCGAATCTCAGGAAAAATAGAGCCCGAGCGCGTTGGCGTCGAACCGCCTGTCGCGCACACGCCCTGGCTGAGCCCCTGCCCGCACCGCATCAATGGTATCTTGGAAAGTAAGCTGGTGAT
>JAYVCL010000081.1:0-3854 GCA_043749975.1 Burkholderiales bacterium | reverse complement strand
CAACGACCTGCGCAAGCTCACGGGTTCGTACTACACGCCACCAGAGGTCGTCGGCAGCATGGTTCGCCTGGTCGATGAAGCGCTGCGGCGGCCGGGGTTTGCACTTGCGCGCGGCATCGCTGATCGAAGCGTGACCGTGGCTGACCCGGCCACCGGCACCGGCACCTTCGTGCTCGGCGTGCTGCGGCATGTTGCTGCCACGGTCGCGGCCGACGAAGGCCCGGGCGCAGTCGCCGCCGCTATCGAATCGGCGCTGCAACGCCTCATCGCTTTCGAGCTTCAGCTCGGCCCATTTGCGGTAGCGCAATTGCGCGTCTACGCCGAGGCGCTGGCGCTGACCGGCACCGCGCCCAAAGCCGCGCCGCGCATGTTCGTGACCGACACGCTGGGCAACCCGAACGACGACGGTGGCCACTTCGCCGGCTTCCTCGCGCCCATCGGCAGGCAGCGCAAGGAAGCCAACCGCATCAAGCGCGACGAGCCGATCACGGTGGTCATCGGCAACCCGCCCTGCAAAGAAAAAGCGAAGGGCCGCGGCGGCTGGGTTGAGGGTGAAGGCCGCATCAAAGGCGCGTTCGCGCCGCTCGACGACTGGATGCCGCCGCGCGCCTGGGGTGTGGGCGCGCATAGCAAACACCTGCGCAACCTGTACGTGTACTTCTGGCGTTGGGCGACGTGGAAGGTGTTCGACCACCTGCCGTCGAACGGGGTGGGCGGCGGCAGTGGGATCGTGGCCTTCATCACCGTGGCGGGCTTTCTTGGTGGGCCTGGTTTCCAGCGCATGCGTGAGTACCTGCGCCAGCGCTGCCATGAAGTCTGGGTGATCGACTGTTCGCCCGAGGGCCATCAACCGGAAGTGGCCACGCGCATCTTCCAAGGTGTGCAGCAGCCGGTGTGCATCGTGCTCGCGTCGCGGTGGAGCGCGGGCGAAAAGGCCGAACCCGCGATCGTGCGCTGGCGCGCGCTGCCCAGCGGGCACCGCAGCGCCAAGTGCGAGGCGCTGGCAGCGCTGCGGCTCGATGCGCCGGGGTGGCTGGATTGTCCGAGCGATGGTCGCGCGCCGTTTCTGCCGGCGTCCAGCGGCGCGTGGGCGGCGAACCCGGCGCTGGACGAATTCCTCATCTACAACGGGTCGGGTGTGATGCCGGGACGCACCTGGGTGATTGCGCCGGATGCGGAGTCGCTGCGGCGGCGCTGGGCGCGATTGGTGGCGGCACCCGCGGCGGAAAAGGAAGGGCTCTTTCATCCGCACTTGGCGAAGGAAGGGCTGGGCGACAGGCACGTAGCACGCGTGGCGTCCACCGCACTCGCTCGATATCCCGTAAGGGGGGAAAGCAGTTTCTGAAGAGTCAGTACCGTGCGCCGCGCCGGTGGCTTATGCGTGCCGGTCGTTTGATCGTCAGTGGATCATTCCCGACGTTCGACTCATCAACCGGCCGAATCCGACAGCGTGGGAAATGCACTCGCCGCGCCAGCTGTTTCTAACCGCTCTCTCTCGCACTTCGCCGACATTCGGGCCCGCCCTGACTATCACCGCACTCGTCCCTGATCTCGATCACTACAACGGGCGCGGCGGGCGCGTGTTTCCTCTTTGGGCCAACGCCGAATCCACACAGCCGAACCTTCGCCCGGCACTGCTTGCGCACCTTTCAACCGTCTACGGCCGACCAGTGGGTGCCGAGGATCTATTTGCCTACATCGCCGCGGTCGCCGCCCACCCGGCTTACATCGAACGCTTTCGCGAAGACCTGGCCACTCCGCATCCCACTCACCGCCGACGCCTCCACGTTCGCCGAAGCCGCAGCACTCGGCCGGCAGGTGGTGTGGCTGCACAGCTTCGGCGAGCGCTTCGCCGATGCGGCCGCCGGCCGCCCGTCGGGCCCGCCACGCTTACCACCAGCGCGACAACCCAAGGTGCCCGCCGGTAGCGCCATCCCGGGCATGCCCGATGCGATGAGCTACGACGCCGCCACACAACGCCTGCGCATCGGAACAGGCCACATTGAGCCTGTACCGGCCGCCGTGTGGCACTACGAAGTCTCGGGCAAGGGCAAGCAGGTGCTGGTGCAGTGGTTCAGCTACCGCCGCAAGTCGCGCGAGCGCCCGATCATCGGCGACCGCCGGCCGCCTTCGCCGCTGGGCGACATTCAGCCCGAATCATGGCCTGCCGAATACACGACCGAGTTGCTGAACCTGCTCAACGTGCTGGGGCTGCTGGTCGATCTGGAGCCGGCGGCGGATGCGTTGCTGGAACGCATCTGCGCTGGTCCGCTGTTGGATGCCGTGGCGATGCGCGCGCAGGGCCTGTTCACCGATGCCCCAATCGGCCCGTCCGAACGAAGGCAAAAGAGACAGCAAACGAAGCGCGTCCCGAAGGCCGAGCCAGACCCGCAGTTGCCACGCCTGGACGGTTTCTGAACTTGCTCCAGTTGAGCCATTTCGCTCGGCCTTGTCCGCACCCTGCAGCAAGGCCGCTCGCTCACCCCACCAACTGTTTCTGAAACACCAGCCCCGCATGCTCGCGCAGCACGTGGAATTTGATCTTCGGCCAATTGGCTTCGATGGCGCGCAACTCGGGGGCGTATTCGACCAGCACGGTCGGCGCGTCGACTGCGTCGTAAGCCACGCGGTGCGAGTTGCCGTCGATGAAGCGTTGCAGCTCTTTCGCGCCGCCGTCCTTTTCATCACACGTCACCCAGCGCGCCACCTGAAACCGGCTCGGCAGGATGCGCGCCTTGACGCCGTATTCATGCTCCAGCCGGTGCGCCACCACCTCGAATTGAAGCTGGCCCACAGCGCCGAGCAACAGCACCGATCCGCCGACCGGGCGAAACACCTGGATCGCGCCTTCTTCGCCCAACTGCGTCAAGCCCGAGCGCAGTTGCTTGGTGCGCAGCGGGTCGGCCACCTCGACGCTGCGAAACATCTCGGGGGCAAAAAACGGCAGCCCGGTGTAGAGCAGGTTCTCGCCTTCGGTCAGCGTGTCGCCCAACTGCAAAACGCCGTGATTCGGAATGCCGATGATGTCGCCGGCAAACGCCTCGTCGAGCAGCTCACGCCGCTGGCTCAAAAAGCTCACCACGGTGTTCGGCCGCATCTCCTTGCCAGAGCGCGTCACCCGGATGCGCATGCCGCGCTTGAAGTGGCCGCTGGCCACGCGAACGAAGGCAATCCGGTCGCGGTGCGCCGGGTCCATGTTGGCCTGGATCTTGAAAACCACGCCGCTGAGCTTGGGCTCGTCGGGTTGCACCTCGCGCTGCGTCGCCATGCGCGGGCCGGGTGACGGGGCCAGGTCGACCAGCGCGTCCAGAATCTCGCGCACGCCGAAGTTGTTGACGGCCGAGCCGAAGAACATCGGCGTCTGATGACCGGCCAGAAACGCTTCGCGGTCGAATGGCGGCGCGGCGTCGGTCAGCAACTCGATTTCGTGCTGCGCCTGTTGGTACTGCGTGCCGAAGCGTCCGGCATAGGCCGGGTTGTCCAGGCCGAGCAGGATTTCATCGTCGTGCCGATCCCGGTCTTGCCCGGCGCTGAACACGCGCATCTGCTTTTCACGCAGGTCCATCACGCCGTGAAACGCCTTGCCCATGCCCACCGGCCAGGTGAACGGCACCACCTCCATGCCCAGCTCGCGCTCGATCTCGTCCATCAGCACCAGCGGGTCTTTCACCTCGCGGTCCATCTTGTTGACGAAGGTCAGGATCGGCGTGTTGCGGGCCCGGCACACCTGCAGCAGCCGGCGCGTTTGCGGCTCCACGCCGTTGGCCGCGTCGATCACCATCAGCGCCGCGTCGACCGCCGTCAGCACGCGGTAGGTGTCTTCGGAAAAGTCCTGGTGGCCGGGCGTGTCGAGC
>JAYVCL010000080.1:0-6935 GCA_043749975.1 Burkholderiales bacterium | reverse complement strand
CAACCCGCCGCACGGCTGGATGTTCCTGCGCGGCCCGGGCGCCGACGGGCTGTGCGACACCGCCGACGACAACCATTGGGCGGTGCGGCTCGACATGCTGGGCACCGACCTCGCGCGCACCTTGCCGGGCGAGCCGCAGGTCGACATCAGCACCGGCAACGGCGCCTTCGCCGGCGTGGTGCTGCGGGTGGGCAACGAGATGCGGCGCACCGACGCCGACATCAACAACGCGAACACCGTGTTGTTCAGCATCGGTGCCGCGAGCTACACCAACCTCGGTCGCGCCTTCGGCAGTTCGCTGCCGGGCATCTGGCTGTTCATCGAAGGCGGCAAGCTGTGGGGCGTGAACCTGGCCGCACCGGCAATGCGCGTCGAGCTGGCCACCCTGGGTGCCGGCGAATCGGTCGCGCCGCTGATCGCCGGCGACGGTGCCAGCGCCTTCATCGGCCTGAGCACCTCAACCAACGCCCGCGTGCTGCGCGTCAACGAAAGCCTGACGAACACCACCACCGTGACGACCTTGACGCAGCCGCTTGCGAACCTGGCGCTGACCCCGACGCGCGTCGTGATGCAGACGCAGGGCAGCCCGGCGAACCTGCTGTCGATCGCCAAGGCAGGCGGTGCTGTGACCTCGCTGCTGAGCCTGGGCGCGGGCGTCATCGCCGGCCCGATGCTGGCGGCGGGCGAGAACGTGTACCTGGCGCAATACCAGTTCGGTGCCAACGGGGCCAGCGTCAGCACCTTCATCGTCGGCGCGGACGGTACCAACCCGGTGACGTTGGCCAACACCGACGTGAAGCGCCCGGTGGCAGCCGCCACGGAATCGCTGACGGTCGGGTTCAACAACACGTATGCGGTGCTGCTGGCCGATGGCGTGACCAGTCTGATCAGCAATGCCGGGGCCACCTTGCGCGCGGTGAACGGTGCGACGCGCGCCACGCTCGTCACGTATGGGAGCCTGCCGGCATCGCCCGACGGCGTGGTGGCCAGCATCACCGGCGATCCCTTGCAGTACGGCCAGGCGGGGCTGTTCACGTTCATCGGCACCGCGTCGGGGGACAGCGACCTGTACTTCTTCAAGAGCGATGCGGCCGGGCTGATCCGGGTCACGAACTGAGCTTCATCCCCGCCATGCCGGCTCAGGCGGTGCGGGCGAACGCGCTGACCCTGCCGGTGCCGCAGCGCAGCGGGACGGTACGCTGATGCAAGGCGTTAGGCGCGCCGCCCGTTCGACATGACTTGGGTTGGGGACAGGCGACGCCGGGCTGCCTCAAGGCGCCGGGTGCTCTCTCGGGTGCGGGAGTGAAGCGACGTGGGGGCCGTCAGCTCACGCGGCCCAACGCAGCAAGGCCGCGTGCACCGGGTTGCGATGCAGGAAGCTGTCGCGAAACTCCGGCGGCACCGCCTGCTGGGCACACTCGGTGAGCCAGGCCGCCGCGCGACCGGCTTGCAGCGCGGCGGCAGCCGTGTCGCCCAGGCTGCGCAGCGCCTGCGCCAGCCACAGGCCGGCCAGCGGCGACGCCGCGCCGCGGTCACTGTCACTTCGCAGACCCTGCTGCATCGCCTGCAGCGCCAGTTCGACGCTGGCCTCGGCCGAGGGCAGATCTCCGTCTCGCGCCGCCAAGTGGGCGTGCAGCGCATGCAATGGAAGCAACTCTTCGCGCAGGCCCTGCGGCTCGCAACGGGCGATCAAGGCCACACACTGGGACGACGTCAGCTCGGGCTGCCCCGCCTGCCCGGCCGCCAGCACCAGTTCGCAGGCCTGCAGCAGATTCTCCGAGTACAGCGTGTTCTGCACGCCGAGCGCAGTGTCAATGCCGGCGCCGATCGCCAAGCCGTAGCGCCAGCGCAGCGCGAGCGCTCGCAAGCGCTGGCGCGCGGAGTGCTGCGCGGCCGCGGCGAAGGCGTCGATGTGGCGGTGTGCCAGCTCGGGCCGGCCGAGGTCTAGGTAGATGCTGGCCAGTGCCGCCGCCAGCAATTGCCCCGGGTCGTTGTGCGCCGCGAGCCGTTGCTGCGTTTCGTTAACGATCGCCAGCGCCTCGCCCCATTGGCCGCAGCGACGCTGCACGTCGGCAATGTTCCAGGTGGTTCGAGCGAGTTCGGCGCCGATCAGGTCGGTGGCGCGCAACGCGTCCAGCGCCCGGCCCGCCGAGAGCTTGGCGGCAGCCACGTCGCCGAGATGCAGCTCGCTGTGCGCCTGGCGGGCAAGCAGGGTCGACAGCAGTTGCGACGAGTCGGCGTCGCGCACCCGTTGCATCGCAAGGCGCTGCCGTTCCAGCGCGAGCCTGGCCTGGCCGGTCCACAGCAGCGCGGTGTGGGCACTGCCCTCGACGACCAGCGCACGCGGTTCGCGCCCGACACTGCGGTGCAAGGACGCGGCAGCGGTCAAAAACTCGACCGCCTCGTGCAGCCGGCCATCGTGCGCCGCGTAGTAGCCCAGGGTGTAGCGGCATTCGGCCTCGATGACCGGGTCGGCATGGGCGATGGCCAATGCCAGCACGGCGTCGATTCGCGCCCTGCACCCTTCGTGGTCGGCGTGATAGTGGCAAGACATGGCGCGCAGATAGGCCAGGCGGGTGCCTTGTGACGGCGTGTGGGCGAGCGGTGCGAGGCGTTCAATGGCGGCGTCGAACTCGGCCCGGGGACCGAGCTGTTCCATCGCCTCGGCGGCATCGAACAGCAGGTCGAAGGCGGCGTCGGGCCGGCCGCGCGCCAGCTCGATGGCGGCGGCGCGAAGGTAGCTGTCGAGCGTCTCGCGGCTGCGCCCGAGCTGCCAGGCCTGGCGTGCGGCCGCGGCCAGGTGCGGCACCGCAGCGGCGTCGTCGCCGGCGCACAGCAGATGGTGCGCGAGCCGCGCCGGGCTCGCGCCGCGCGGCCCGAGGTGCGCCGCGACACGCGCGTGCAGCGCGCGCGCGATCGGCTGCGGCAGCAAACGGTGCGCGGCCTCGCCGATCAGGTCATGCATAAAGCCGCGCGCATCGAGCAGGCCCTGGCGTTCGAGCGCGTGCCAGGCATCGGCGAGCTCAAGCACATCGCGCCGGCTCACGGCGGCGGCGAGCTCGGGGTCGAAGTCGGTGCCGGCTACAGTGGCGATGCGCACCACCAGCAGCCCATCGGCCGGCAATGCGACGAGCCGCTGTTCGAGCAGCTCGGCTACGCGCGCCGGCGCCTCCAGCTTGTCGGCGTGCAGGTGGCCGTGTTTTTCGAGCGCGTGGCGAATCGTCTCCAGCAGGTGCAGCGGGTTGCCGCCGATGCGCCGCACCAGCGCCGAGGCGACGGCCGGCGCATCGACCGCCGGCAGCGCGAGTGATTCGACGAAGGCCTGCACCGCTGCGGCGGGCAGCGGCTGCAGCGCCAGGCTCACGGCGTCGCTGCGCCCGCTGAAGGCCTGAACGCGCGCGGTCGCCGTGTCGCCATCGACACGCGACGCGAAGCCGAAGCGCAGGCCGGCCATCGTCCCGCCCATCGCCCCGACCAGCAGTTCCTGCCAAGTGTCGGCGCTGGCCGCGTCGGCGAATTGCAGGTCGTCGAGCAACAGGCCGACCAGCCCCTGCGCAACCGCGGCGCGCAGCAGCTCGACCAGCATCGGCGCCACCGCCTGCACCGTCGGCGCCTGGCCTTCGACCGGGCCGGACACTTGGGCGAGAAAGCGCGCATAGCCCGGCACGGCGCCGAGCACCGGCCAGCGTTCACCCAGGCGGTGCACCAGGCGGGCCAGTGTGGCCAGCGGCACCTTGTCGTCGCCCGGCCGCGCACGCAACACCAGCACGCCGGGCCGCGCCTCAGTCAGCGCGTCGAGCAGGCGGCTCTTGCCGGCGCCGGCCTGGCCGGTGACGACGAACAGGTGATGCGCAGCCCAGGCATTAGACAAGGCCAGCAGCTCGGCGCTGCGGCCGATGAGCTGCGGCGGCCGCAGCGCCGAGGCGGGCAAGGCCTGGCCCGGCACCCAGGCGTGCGGCAACGCCTGCTCGATGGTTTGCAGCAAGGCCATCGTGTCGGCGCAGGGCCGCGTGCCGACCTCGTCCCTCAGGGCGCGTTCGCAGTCGTCGAAGGCGAGCAGCGCGCCAGCCCGGTCACCGCGCAGATAGTGCAGCCGCATCACATGGCGGTGCGCTGCTTCGCTCAGACGATCAAGCCGCAACAGCGCTTGCGCCACCAGCAGCGCCGCCGCCAGCTCGCCGGCATCTTCGAGGGCGCGGGCCTGGCGCTCGAGCGCGCGGCGCGTGGTGTTGACGCGGCGTTCGCGCTGGCTGCGCAGCCAGGCGTCGAGCGCCGGCGCATCGGGAAAGTGCAGGTCGCCGAGCACGCTCTCTGCATCGGCCAGATCGTGTTGCACGCCGTCGGCCAGGCGCAGCGCGGTATTGCCGGTGCCGTTGCCGGTAACCAGTTCACCGCAGTGGCGTTTCAGGTGAAAGAGCCTTTGGCGCAAGGTGTTGCGGGCCGCCACCGGGTCGCTGCCCGGCCACAGCAGTTGGGCGAGTTGGCCCCGCGAGGTCGAGCCTTCCAACGCCAGCCAGGCCAGCAAGGCCGCATCACGCGGAGCCAGCGCGCTGCTCGAACCATCGGCGTGCGTGGCCAGCGCAAGCTCGGCCAGTTCAAGGTGCATGGCGCGGGGCGCGGCTCGCGCAGGATGCGAGGCGACGCGGTGAAAGTGTGGACTTGATCGTACTGCCGGGGTCGCGCGGCGTGTCGGTCAACCGTCCTGTCGCCGGCCTTTCGCCAAGCGCGCCGCCACCAGCAAGCCGGCCAGCATCAAGGCAAACGATGAAGGCTCCGGCACCGGTGCGAGATGCGCCTGCAATTGACCCGCCACAAGTCAGCCGAGGGGCACCAGCCGCAGATGCGTGATCTCGCTCGGCGCTCCGAGCCGCTTGGGCGGACCCCAATAGCCGGTGCCGCGACTGGTGTAGACCCACAGGGTGTGCCAGCGGTGCAGACCGGCGGTGAACGGTTGCTGCAAGCGAACGAAGTGGTTCCACGGCCAGAACTGGCCGCCGTGGGTGTGGCCAGACAACTGCAAATGAAAGCCGGCCTTGGCGGCGGCTTCGGCGCTGCGCGGCTGGTGCGCCAGCAACAGGCGCACCTCGACCTCGGCGGGTGCGCCGGCGATGGCCGCTTGCGGATCGCTGCGGTGGGCCGGGTCGAAGTGGTGCGCGCTGTGGTCGGCCACGCCGGCCACCACCAGCGCCGAGGTGCCGTGCTGCAGCACCACGTGTTCGTTCATCAGTACCTGCAAGCCGAGGCGGCGCAACTCGGTGATCCATGCGTGCGCGCCCGAGTAGTACTCGTGGTTGCCGGTGACGAAGTAGGTGCCGTGGCGGGACGACAAGTCGGCCAGCGGTGCCACGTGCTGCGCCAGGTCGCGAACGCTGCCGTCGACCAGGTCGCCGGTCACCGCGACCATGTCGGCGTCGAGCCGGTTCACCGCCTGCACGATGGCGCTCAGGTAGCCGCGCTTGATGGTGGCGCCGACATGAACGTCGCTGATCTGCGCGATGCTGAAGCCGTGCAGCGCGGCCGGCAAGTTCTTGATCGGCACATCGACCCGCACCACCGCTGCCGTGCGCCGGGCGTTCCACAAACCCCACAGCGTGATGACGCCGCTGACGCCAGCCACCGCAACCGCCGTCCACACACTCAGGCTGGACAACGTGGCCGCAGCCGGAAACGCCGCAACCACGATCCATGCTGCCAGCAACAGCAGGTCACGCAACAGCGTCAGCACGAACAGCGACGAGAACCAGCCCATGCAGAGCGCGCCGGCCCAGGCCAATCCGTCCGACAGCGGTCGCGACCGAATGCGCCGCGCCATGAAGCCCAGTGGCATCAACACGACGCTCGCCAGCAGCGCCGCCACGAGCAGTGCCTGAGCCCCTGGCCACGGGGCAAGCGCGGGCCAAAGCCGCCAGCCGACATACGTGTGCAGGGCAAGCAAAATGAAAGCAATCGGCATGGGCTTGAACAAAAAGGGGGTCTGGCAATGCCGCCAGCAAGTCATCTATGTGCGACCGAAAGGGCCGCAGTTCAACAACGGGGCGTCAAATACAAAGGTCACCAAGGTGGCAGACGCACACCCGGGGCTGCCGCTAAAGTAACTGGATGACCCGACCGCTCATCGCCCTGGACGCCGACGGCGTGCTGCTCGACTTCAGCCGCGGTTACGCCGTGGCATGGCAACGCGCTTTCGGCGCCCACCCGCGCGAGCGCGACCCGCTGGCCTACTGGCCGATGGACCGCTGGGATGTCGAGCGCCTGGAACCCGAACGACGCGCGCACTTTCGTGCGCATTTCGATGAACAGTTCTGGTCCAGCGTACCGGCGGAAGCGGGCGCGCTCGATGCGTGTCACCGACTCGTCGAGGGCGGCTTCGAGCTGGTCTGCGTGTCGGCCCTGCCCGGCGAATTCGAAGCCGCACGCTTGCGCAACTTGCGCGAACTCGGGTTTCCGATCGAACGCGTGTTCGCCACCGGCAACGCCAGTGGCGAGCACAGCCCCAAGGCCGACGCGATTCGAACGCTGCGTCCGGTCGCCTTCGTGGACGACTACCTGCCCTACCTGCGCGGGCTGCCCGCCGACGTGCACAGCGCGCTGGTGCTGCGCGCGCCGAACGGCAGTCCGAACAGCGGCGACGAGATGCACCTCGCCGCTTCGGTGCACCACGACCTGGCCGCGTTTGCAACGCAATGGCTGACGCGCTGACAGCGGCTCAAAAGCGGATGCGGTTTTGCAGCGGATGCGGTTAGTGGCTGGCAGACGCCGCGCGAAACGCCAGTGCCGAATCGAGCGCAGACCGCTGAGGGCATGAACGGCCTCCTGTGCGCGACTGCGGGGGATCAGCTTAGACGTTATCCGTAAATAGTAAACTCTCGTCCCGAGCCGCATCTCACGCGGTTTTCGGACGAAGGCATGGCAACACGCAAGCGAGTTGATTCGTG
>JAYVCL010000079.1:0-4291 GCA_043749975.1 Burkholderiales bacterium | reverse complement strand
CAGGCGGCGGCATCGGCGTCGTGCAACCTCACCCTGGCCGACAAGATCGTCACCGCGCTGAAGCTCGACAGCCTGTTTCCAGCCGTATTTTTGGCCACTGCCAATTGCGCCGATGCAGCGGTGAACCTGTTCGGCATCCCCTACGATTTCTGGAGCCTGGGCTTGTTCGCGGTGCTGACGCTGGCCGCCCTGCGCTTGCTCGGCAGATCGGGCAACGAACACCGCTATTGAACTGGCGCGGCAGGACAGCACGGCGGGGTGGCGCATCCGGGTGCAGGGCGCTAAGCTTTCGGGCATCGACCACACGGGAGAGCGAGATGGCACTCTGGCGGCAATGGTGGGCTGATGCGATCAACAAGCCAGCCGGCGACGGCCCTTTCAGCGCAGCCGCGCTGGCCGAATCGCGACACCGCATCTGGGACAACATGACAGCCATGCAAGACGCGTGGTGGACCTTGTGGCGTGCTTCGTTCACCGCCCCCTGGACCAGCCTGCCGTGGCCGCCGGCGGGCCAGATTTTGCCGCCCGACGAGGCCATCCCTGACGACGTGGCGGCACCGGCACCGCATGTTGAGCGCAGATCGAAACGCAAACGCCCGCTGCCCAAGACCCCGGCACAGCCCAGGCGAATGCGTCACCCCTGAGCGTCTGTACGCGGTGGCGAGCGCTGTCCGCGTGGGTCAACGCCAGGGCCTTCTTTCGATGTGAGCCGACTGCGTCAGGCTCGGTTCATCGAAGCGGGTGCGCATGGCGTCGGACGTCCTGACCCTCCCGCGTGAATTTGTCATGCGCCTGCCCTTCGGGATCGTGTCGAGAGGGATGAAATCGGCGCGCCTGCCGGTATATTTCCGGCTGCCTCGAAGTTCACATCGCGCCATAGCGACGGGGCTTCTACGCGCCTACCGTGCGGTTCCCTTTGCTGTCTTTTCAAACCGTCGCGCCGCAGTGCAAGGCTAGACTTTTTTTGCTGGGGGCGCGCATGCAGCGCACACCTGGATTGTTCCAACTGGGAGATATTGATGTCGCATTTTCGTCTTGGTCAATTGGCCGTCTTGGTTGCCGCCTCGCTGGCTTTGGCAGCTTGTTCCACCACCGAACAATTCCGCACAGTCGATTTGCCCAAGGTGACAGCCGCCACTGGTGCGGCTTATCAAGGAAAGCGCGCACCGATTTCGGTGGGCAAGTTCGATAACCGCTCCAGCTTTGGGCGCGGCATCTTTTCGGATGGTGTTGATCGTTTGGGTTCGCAGTCCAAAACAACGCTGGTCTCCCACCTTCAGCAGACCAACCGCTTCAGCGTGCTGGATCGTGACAATCTGGAAGAAAGTAAGCAAGAAGCCCAGTACAAAGCGACTGGTCAGACAATCAAGGGCGCGGACTTTTTGGTCACCGGTTCGGTCAGCGAGTTCGGCCGAAAAGAGGTCGGCGACAAGCAGCTCTTCGGTCTGTTAGGGCGTGGCAAATCACAAATGGCCTATGCCAAAGTGACGCTGAACATCGTCAATCCGATCACCTCCGAGGTCGTGTACTCGGTACAAGGTGCGGGCGAGTACAGCCTGTCCGAGCGCGAAGTTCTGGGCTTCGGCAGCACCGCCAGTTACGACGCTACGCTCAATGGCAAGGTGCTCGATCTAGCGATCCGGGAAGCCGTCAACTACCTGGTCAGCGGCATTGATTCCGGTGCCTGGAAACCCGTCCGCTGAAAGCAAAACCATGCACTCGAAAAAATTGCTATGCCGCGCTGCGGTATTCGGAATTGCATTGGGCTTGACTGCCTGTGCTGCGCCGCCCAAGCCGTTGTATCAATGGGGCGGCTATCAAGGCTCGCTCTACCAATACTTCAAGAGCAACGGCACTGATCCAGGCGCTCAGATCGAGCAACTCGAAACTCAGTTGCAGAAGAACGCCGCTGCGGGTGCAGCGTCTCCCCCAGGACTGCACGGACACCTGGCTCTGCTCTATTCCAAGCTTGGCGACGAAGCCAATGCGGTCAAGCATTTGGAGGCTGAACGCAGTCTGTTCCCAGAGTCGGCCAACTACATCAATTTCTTGTTGAAGAACGCGGCCAAGCCGGCGTCCAAATCATGAAGAACGTGTCTGTGATTCAAGCCATTTGTGTGTCGAAGATGAAGACTCTGCTGCGCACTGCTGCGCTGCCCGCCTTGATTTTGGGAGTCTTGACGTTGAGCGGCTGCGCCACGCCGCCAGCGCCCCGGGACTACAGCGCCTTCAAACAAGCAAAGCCGGCATCTCTGCTGGTGCTGCCACCGATCAATGACACACCGGACGCGTTGGCGACGCTCAGCGTGCTGGCGCAACTGAGCTATCCACTGGCCGAATCGGGTTTTTATGTACTCCCGGTGTCGCTGGTGGACGAGACCCTCAAGCTCAACGGCATGCAGACCGCAGCCGACACCCATCAGATTGCGCCGGCCAAGCTGCATGAAATTTTTGGTGCCGACGCGGTGCTCTACGTCGCGGTAAAACGCTACGGTTCGGTCTACAAAATACTGGCCAGCGAAACGGTGGTGACACTACAGGCGAAATTGGTGGACTTGCGCAGCGGACAACTGCTGTGGGAGGGAAGTTCAAGCGCTTCCAGCGCCGAACAGAATGGCTCCAGCCAAGGGGGATTGGTTGGCCTGCTTGTGAAAGCTGTCATCGAGCAGATCGCCAACAACCTGAGCGAGCGCAGCCATCCAATGGCTGGCATCGCGAGCCAACGCCTGCTGGCGTCGGGGCGACCAAACGGTATGTTGTATGGCCCACGCTCCCCCAAGTACGCGAGCCAACCTTGACTTGCAGCCGATGACCTCTGTAGCGGTTGTCAAGGGCGTGATCGCCACCTATTCACTACCCTACGGTCTGGTGGTCCAGGGCTCGAAACTGTTCGCTTAACGCCGATCGACCCGAGGGGGCTTGCCACCGCCCCAACGTTGTCGAATCTAGGACTGCGCGGGGCTTCGACACATCAGCCCGAACGGAACAGGGTTTGTATGTTCCGCGAACGACCGGCGTTTAAATCTGCGCTGTTGCACAACTTGTTCAGCGCTCTGCCGCCACCACCCGCTGCGGCTTCGCTAACCCGTCGATCGGCTTGCCCTTGCGAGCCCGTCTGCCGATGTGAATCGCCAAGCCGGCGGAGCGCAACATTTCTTCCTTCGGCTTGCCGCCACGCCCTATGCCCTGCACCAACAGCGACTGACCAAACACGGCCACGCTGACCAACGCGTCTTTCGCATCCAGGTCGATCAGCGTCAGGCCCTTGCCGCCGTTGGGCTGCAGCTTGATCTCGGTCAGCGGGAACACCAGCAGGCGGCCAGTCAGCGACAGGCAGGCCACTTGTGCGGCGATGGCGTCTTGCGCGAGCACCGGTGGCAGCAGCTTTTCGGTGTCGTCGAGCGTCAGAAAAGCCTTGCCGCCCTTTTGCCGCGACAGCAGATCACTCACCCGCGCCAGCAAGCCGAAGCCGCCGGTGCCGGCGAGCAGCAGCGTCTGTGTAGCAGCACCGGCAAAGTAGTGCGCCGGCTGGCTGCCGCTTTCAAGCTCGATCAGCGAGGTGATCGGCTGGCCATCGCCCCGGCCGCCGGGCAGCAGGCCGACGGCCGTCGAATACACCCGGCCTGCGCCTTTGGCTGACGTGCCGAAGACCAGCAGTGTGTCCACCGTGCGGCACGCGAAAGTGCCGTACAGCGCATCGCCCGACTTGAACTGCAGCGTGGCCGCGTCGAGCTCGTGGCCTTTCAGCGCGCGAACCCAGCCTTTCATGCTGACCACCACCGTCACCGCTTCGTCGACCACCTTCAGTTCGGCCACGGCGCGTTTCTCGGCCTGGATCAGCGTGCGGCGCGCGTCGCCGTATTGCTTGGCATCGGCCTCGATCTCTTTGACCACCGTGCGTTTCAAGGTGCCGGGGTTGCCGAGCACGTCTTCGAGCTTGCCTTGCTCGGTGCGCAGCTCTTTCAACTCCTGCTCGATCTTGATGGATTCAAGACGCGCCAACTGACGCAGGCGGATTTCCAGGATGTCTTCGGCCTGTCGGTCGCTGAGCGCAAAACGTTCGATCAGCGCCGGCTTGGGCTCATCGGCCGCGCGGATGATGCGAATCACCTCGTCGATGTTGAGCAGCACCAGCGCCCGGCCTTCGAGCACGTGGATGCGCGCCAGCACCTTCGCGAGCCGGTGTTGCGTGCGCCGCTGCACGGTGACCGCACGGAACGCGACCCACTCGGCCATGATCTGGCGCAGGCCCTTCTGCGACGGCCGGCCGTCGCTGCCGATCATCGTCAGG
>JAYVCL010000078.1:0-3376 GCA_043749975.1 Burkholderiales bacterium | reverse complement strand
CGCCGCTGACCACCGCGTCGATTTGATAGCGAGGACGATTCCACCACCCTAGAAGCCGTTTGAACATGATGACCCCTGTTACCCCATCACCCGCTCAGAAAAGCCCGCCCAGCGCCCGCGTGAGGCCCGCGCGCAGCGGTGGCACAGCCTCCGCGAAGTCCAGGTTCACCTTGTTGGCGGTCGAGATGACGCGCGTCTGGTGGGCGCGCATCTCGGTGTCGACTGCGTAGCTCACCTTGTCCGTGCCGCCCGTGCCTTGCTGCAGGTTTTGCTGCGAGTCGAGCCGCGCGACCTGGCCGCGTGCCAAACGCTCCTTGATCTGCACATCGGTGACGATCGAGTAGTACACGTCCTTCACCACGGAGCCGGCGACGGTTTCGACCAGGCCACCGATCAGCGCAGCACCGGCCAGCGACCTACCCGAGTTGTTGCCGAACGCAGAGCCGGCCGTCGCGCCGATCAACGCGCCACCCAGCGGACCGCCGTAGCCTCCGCGCAGCGCGGACTCGGAGGCGGTGCTCGATGTCTTGCCGACGTACAACACGTTGGCCTGCAGGTAGTAGTGCGCCGCATCCGGATCGGTCACCACGCGGTAACCCTTGGCAGCCACCGCTGCCGCGATGTCGGAGGCGACATCGAGGTCTTGTTTGTCCGAGGTGTTGCGAACCTGGACATAGACCGTGCGGTCGAGCTCCTTCACGGGGTCCAGGAAGATCGTCGCGCTCATCTTCGTCTGCACGTCCAGATCACGCTTGGCGATCGCAACTTGCGTGGCCGCGCAGCCGCCGAGCCAGGCCAGAGACGCGACCAGGCCGACGACGGCAAACTGGCGCGGCAGTGCGCATGCGGAAGTGAATGTGGGGCTCATTGAAGATCCTTTTGGTGGGGAGAAAGGTGTCGAGGGGATCGGTGATCGTCTTTGCTCGCCTTGGCAGCGCAACCCGACGCCGACCAGGACGCGCAACTTCCGGAAGCGTAGACTAGCCGACAGGGTTTGAAGGCGGCAAGTGACCCCGTTAATGTTACACGCAACGTTAAATAAGCTGAACCCGCTGTGGAGGTTTCCAAAATGTCTTTTCTGTCTGCTCTCGAATCGGTGGCCTCGTACATCGGCTTCATGTTCGGTGCGCCTTCGATTTCGTCGCCGCTGGATGCGCCACTTGCCGGTGGATCGTTGTCGAAATCTGAGTGGACGAGCGGGGACGCGAATGAAGTTGACGACGATGACGCCGCTCGGTGCCTGTGGGCAGCTCAGCGATGGGGTGGTGACGAGGACCTACAAATAGGCGCTCGGTGGACAGTGACCGGATGCACTTACGTCCCTCCACCAGGTTCCGCTGAGTTCGATTGATTTGGAGATTTTGCATAGGATCATTTCTTCGGTATCTGATCCGCTCCTGACCCGAACACATACCCGGGCGGAAAGGCCGGTGGTGGTGGCGGCGCGACCGCCCCAGGAAACCGTGCTGCGTCCTCCCTCGCTCCGCCCCTGCTGAACCGCGCCTCCCGCAGCGCGGGCTTGTCTATCGGTCCGAGCTCGACTTTGCCGACGCGACTGTTGAACCCTTCCTTGAGTTCGAACGCCGCCTGCCCGGCTTCCTTCTCCGTCGCCTCTCCCTTCGCCCTTGCATCCGCCTGCTTGCCGTCGACGAGGGCTCGCAGCCCGCCGTCGGTCACCGTCGTGTTCGGGTTCAGGCCTTGGGCCTTTTGCGCTGCGAGCACGCGCTGTTTGTCCGCGGATGCGGCGGCGCGCACCGCGTCTGCCCCACCGCCAGGATTTGCTTCATCGTAGTTCGCGCGCAGCGAGGTCGGCGTGATGCCGCCCACCGCGGTCGACACGTTCTGCATGATGTTCGGCCCGCCGCCGTTTTGCGGCATGAATCGCTCTTTGCCATCGATCGAATCGACTTCGCCGCTCATCAGGAACGACTGTGCTTCACGCACCAGGACGCCGTGATCCGCGTTGCCCAGCAGGCCCTTGCGGTCCAGCCAGTTGTTGAAGTCCTTGTCGTAGTTGTAGCCCGTGTCACGGGACACCAGCTCGGCGCGCCGCAGAACCTCGTTATAGCGCTGTGCATCCTTGATTGAGGATGCGGAGGACTGCTGGAACCGGCTCGCTTTGCTGAAGCTGGCGTCGATGCGGTCGCTTGCCTCACGGTTCGAACTGCGAACGTCTTTGAATTCGTCCGAGGTTCGGAAGTTTTCGACGGCTTCGGTCTTTCGCGCCAGCCCCTTCTTCGCCAGCGCGGTCTGTCCAGCCTGAACCGCTGCCGAAACCCGTTCTTCGCTCGCGGCTCGACCTTCAATGGATGCGCCAAGAATTGCTTTGAATCCCACGCTGCCCGTCAGCACCTTCGCGACAGTGTCTGCATCTGTCACTCCGAGGCTCTTCGCCACCTCCCGCGACGTGTCCCTCAAATCGGTCGCCGTCGTTCCGTCGCTTCCCATGCTCGCAAGATCGACCCCCAGTCCCTTGCTGCTCGTCTTCCCGGCGGCCTTGGCCAACCCCACGACGCTGTTGAAGGCTGAGCCGATTTCTGAACTCGCCTGCTTGCCAAGCGTGTCCGCCCGCTCGAGCGCACTGCCGCGTTCGACGGCTGCCGCCTGCGAAATCTGTTGCGTGTCGCGGATGCTCAGGGGGTTCGTTCCCTGGTTGTAGGTGTAGCGACCTTCCCCGCTGAGTGAATCCCGTTGAGTCGTCCCGCCGACGCCCACCCGCTGCTGCATGAACGCATCGGTCTGGTTCGGGCCGAGCCCCTGGTTCTCGAACTGCATGTTCGCGTAACCGAGATTGCCCTTGCTCGTCTGCGCCGCCTCCCGGTCCGCCGCGCTGCCGATGCCCTGGCCAGGCACGGCGCTGACGATCTTGTCCATGCCCCAAAGCAAGGCCGCAGCCAGCGCCGGCACCATGGTGACCATGTAGCCCACCACCGACACGTCCGACAGCGTGGTCGTGTAGATGGGGCCGGCGTTGTCCAGCGAGAGGTAGGTGCCGGCACCGGTGTACGCCATCGCAGCGATGTTGCGTGCGCTGTAGGTCGTTGCGATGAAGTTCAACACCGCGAACATCACCGGCCACAACTCGACCCACAGCAAGGCATAGATATACGATTTCAGGATGCGCCCGAGCGCCTGCCCTTCGGACGCCACCAGCAGCAGCACGACCACCGGAAACACCGCGAACAGGATTCCCTCCGTCACGTTGCGCACGATCGGCAGCGCCTCCTCGGCAATGCGTCCCTGGGTCGAGTACGACATGTTCATCTGCGCGGTGGCGTTGGCACGTGTGGCCGCCAACATCACGGCGGCCGGGTCGGCGGTGGCCACAGCGATGAACTGCTGCGTGTCTGCGAACACGTTGATCATCATGTTCTGC
>JAYVCL010000077.1:0-7103 GCA_043749975.1 Burkholderiales bacterium | reverse complement strand
ATGAAGCGCAGTGCGCCCAGGCGGTCAAGCAGGCGCGCTGGCCGTCGGGTTTTCATTGCCCACGTTGTGCCGTGACCGACCACTATGTCGTTGGTCATGCGAAGGCTCCAAGATACGAACTCACTGGCTCATGGCGTGAGCCGGCTGAGGCAGGTTTCTAATCAGGAGCCGCTTTGGGTCGCTATGCAGAGCTCTCCATAGCGACCCGTTGCGGTCCTTCGACCGTTGGACCCGAACGTCAGCTGATGGCCGGGAGCGTGAAGTCGTAGCCGCGCCTGGAAGCTGTCTTTCGACGGGGGTGCCTGGCAAGCCAAGGGCAGCTTTCAGCGGCGATCGGGAAGTCGCGCTGATGGCCAGGAAAGGTCCCTCACCAAGGACCGGTAATTGGCGGTGAGAAACCGCTCGGCAGCGCCGAGCAATGGCGGCAAGGCAACCGGTGGGTATGCCGCAGACCGTGACCGTGGTGCTCAGCCAGGATGCGGTCGCACGCTCGCTCGATGCGGTCACGGACCCGAAGCACCGCACCTCGTTGCCCCCGGCCTAAGCAACCGGCGTGCGCGCGAGCGAGGCCATCGGACTCACGGTCACTGACATCGCCAGCCAGCGCATGACGCTGCGCGTCGAACCGGTCGAGCACTCCAACGCGATCAGCCGGTTCGCCACCTCGCCTGTGAGCAGAGCCCGTAGCGCGCTGAATTCCACCTTGCGGCAACGTGGGCCGTTTGGTAGCCTTCAGTCGCACTGCGAGGAGACATTCATGAACGGATCCAGCGCCCATCGGCCAAAGAGAGTCTGGCTTGCGATCGCGGCTTTTCTGGTCGTCCCGATCCTGAGCGGCACGGTCAGCGCCGCCACGCGCGAAGAGGCGATCTCCGTCGTTGACATCGACAAGTTGCAATGGAAAGACTATCCCGGCCTGCCGGGCGTCACCTTCACGGTCGTTGCCGGCACCCCGAGCCAGCCGGGCATTTACACGATCCGCGCAAAGTTCGCTCCGCACACGATGAGCCAGCCCCATTGGCACCCGGAAACTCGCTACGTCACTGTCATCAAGGGCACATGGTGGACCGGCGCCGGGCCGAAGTTTGATCCGGAAAATACCGTGCCGGTGCGGGCAGGCGGGTTTGCGGTCCACACTCCGAAAGAAATCCACTACGATGGCGCGAAGGACGAAGAAGTGATTGTGCAAATCAGCGGCATCGGGCCGAGCGGAACCACCCCTGTCAATCCGGACGGCACGGACAAAAAATAGATCAGGCGAAGATCGGAAAGACTCGAAGCGGCGGCGAGACCGGTCGTTCGGTGTTCGGTCTTGGCGACCCAATTTTCCATCTCGGGAAGACGCCCCAGCGAGCGTGCAGTGGCAAATGGGCTCAAGAACTTTGCTGAGCAGTTTCCTCGCCTACGTCAAGAACCAGAAGCCAGCCCTGCGCATCGGGAAACGAATCAGCCACAGGGCTGACAGATGCAGTGCGTAGTACGCATAGAAGATGAGCGGCGTTCAGTTCACCACGAGCGCGCGCTGCTTCGGCTCGGCTTTCACGGGGCCGGCTGTGGCACCACTTCTTCCGGCACTGCAGGCAGGCTCGCATCGGTATCGGTGGCCGGTCCGGCTTTCAAAGCCAAGGCGATTCGCGCCCCTGCCCGCCCGGTCTCGGGCCAGGCTCGCAGCCTTTCTTCGGCACGCACAGCCTCGCGCGTGCGCGGCCCGTCGAAGCCGTCGGCCACCACGTCGACATGCCCGAGGCGGATGAGGTCTAGCTGCAACTGGCGCATTTCTGCGCGCGACAGCCCGAGGTCGTCGGTGGCCCACGCGGTGCGAATCGGCGGATCGCCACGCAAGGCATCCGAGAGCAGGCCGATCGCCAGCGCATACGCGTCGGCCCGGTTGTATTGCCACACCGATTGGTAGTTGCGGGTGACCAGCCACGCCGGCCCTGCGCCGCCAGCGGGCTGGAGCAGCGCGGCGCGGGTGCCGCCCGGCAAGCCGAAGTTCGCGTCGAGTTGTGCTGCGCCGGCTGGCTCAACCACCGGCTTCACGCCCAGCGCGGCCCATTGCTCGACGCTGCGGCACTTGCCCGCCGTCTCGCTGGCCGACAGACAGTCGTGTTCACGCTCGGGCGCAAGCCAGGCGGGCGGGGCGTCTGTGGGCAGCACCACCTCGACACCCCAACGCATGCCCTCGGTCCAACCCAGGCTGGCGATGTAGTTCGCTGTGGTTGCCAAGGCATCGGGGGCACTGCCGACGATGTCGACCACGCCCGAGCCGTCGCCGTCGTCCATGTGGGCGACGAAGGTGCCGGGCATGAACTGCGTCAATCCGAACGCGCCGGCCCACGAGCCACGAAAGTTGTCCGGCTTCACCAGCCCTTCCTGCAACAGCCACAGGGCGGCGAAGAAATGGCGCTTGCGCTCTTTGCTGTCCAGGTTCAGGCAGGCGCGGCTGAGGGTGGCGTCGATGACGCGGTGGCGGCCTTCGACCCGGCCGTAGTCGGTCTCGACCCCGAACACCGCCACCACGGTCGCAGCATCGACGCCGCGCCGTGAAGCGATGGCTTGCAGCGCAACCGCCTGCGCCGCCAACACCTGCTTGCCGTCGGCGATGCGCTGCGAGTCGACCAGCCGGGCCAGGTAGTCCCACACCGGCAACTTGAACTCGGGCTGGCTTTCGCTGGCTGCCCGGATGATGGGGCGCATGTCGAGTGCGGTGCGCGTGTGGGTCTCGAATGTTTGCGCGCTGACCTGCCACGGCCCCTGCTGCGGCCGTTCGTGTCGCAAGACATCGATGCAGGCGTCGAACGATGCGGCGTCTTGCGCCTGCACCGGCGGGCACGCACGCAGCAGGGCAGCGGCGAATGCGATGCCTCGGACCCAGGACCATGGCTGCACACGGGCTCCATGTGTTGGTTGTTGAAGATCCAGTGTAGGCGTCGGCGTTTTCAGCGTTACCTAAGTCACGCCGAGAACCGGGTGCCGCTGGCTATTCTTGCGTCACTGGAGAACAGCTTGAGCATCATCGGTTTGTCAACATGGCCCCGACATTCGCAGCGCCCGGCCAACGCCGGGTGGGCACTGCGGATGCGCGGCGTCGAGCCGGCAACACGGCCACCGTTGACGGTGATCATCGTGATGGTCGTCATGGCGTCGGTCATCGCCGGGTGCGCCAGTGCGCCGCCGCCGACCCCGACCGAGATCACGGGCATGTTGCAAGCCTCGGCCCAAATCAATCCAAGCGTCAGCAAGCGGCCCTCGCCGCTGCTGGTGCGCGTCTACGAACTGAAGTCTGCCACCGCGTTCAACAACGCCGACTTCGTGTCGCTCTACCAGCGCGATGCGGCCGAGCTGGGGGCCGAGATGGTGGGTCGCGAAGAGTTCACCGTCAACCCGGGAGACTCGCGCCCGCTGACGAAAATGGGCGCACCCGAGACCCGCTTCGTCGGCGTGTTTGCGGCCTTTCGCGACCTGGACCATGCCAAGTGGCGTGGCGTGGTGGCGATCCAGCCCGGTCTGAAGCAGCGCATCGTGATCAGCGCCGAGGAGCTTTCGATCACCGCCACGGTGTCGAAGTAGCGGCCGGGGGCCCGATCTCATGAGTTGGCGCAGCAAAGTCATCTGGTCGCAGGGCATGTTCCTGCAGCCGCACCACTTCCAGCAGGAAGCCCGCCATGTCGAACACCTGATCGACTTGCGCATGCGTGCCGCCGGGCCGCACGCCTGGGGCTTTTTCGAGCTGGTGCTCGACGAGGGCTTGCTCGCGCTGGGGCGGTTGGGCATCGTGCGCGCCAGCGGCGTGCTGCCCGACGGCACGCCCTTCATGATCCCGACGGTCGACGCGGCCCCGGTTCCGCTCGAGCTGCAGCCCGACGTGAAGGGCGAGATCCTCTACCTGGCCGCACCCGTGGCACGCGCGGGGTTGACCGAGGTCGACTTCGGCGACAGCGGTGCGCACGAGCTGTACCGATTCCGCGCGGTGAACGAAGAGCTGCGCGATCACACCAACGCCGGCGATGAGCCGGAGCCGATTCAGACCGGGGCGCTGAACCTGTGCCTGGTTCGCGCACGCGACGCCACCGACGCCTACACGCTGCTCGGCGTGGCCCGCGTGGTCGAGCAGCGTGCCGACAGGCAGGTGCTGCTGGACCGGGGCTACATCGCGCCGCAAACGCGCATCGAGGCCACCGCGCAGTTGTCGGCCACCGCAGCGCTGCTGCATGGGCTGATACGGCAGCGCGCGCGGCTGCTCGCATCGCGCATGGGGCAGCTCAGCCACGGCGTCTCGGAGATGAGCGACTTCTTGATGCTGCAGGCGCTGAACCGCGCCGAGCCGGTGTTTCACCAACACGCGGGCGCACCGCATGTGCACCCGGGCGAATTCCATCTCGCGTGCCTGCAACTGGCCGGCGACCTGTGCACCTTTGCCAGCGAGTCGCGCCACGCCAGCGACTACCCGCTGTACCGGCACGTCGACCTGAAGGCGACGTTTGAGCCGGTGGTCGACGACCTGCGGCGCATGCTCTCGGTGGTGCTCGAACGCAATGCGCTGCAGCTCGAACTGGCAGAGCGCAGCCACGGCGTTCGCACCAGCGTCTTCCCCGACCCCGAGCTGGCTCGCCACTCGAACTTCGTGCTGGCGGTGAACGCACAAATGCCGTCCGACCAGTTGCGCCAGCGGTTCCCGGCGCAGTCCAAGCTCGGCCCGGTCGACCGCATTCGCGATCTCGTCAACCTGCAACTGCCCGGCGTGACGATGCGCTTGCTGCCCACCGCGCCGAGGCAGTTGCCGTTTCACGCCGGCTTCCATTATTTCGAGCTCGACCGGGGCGGTGATTTGTGGAAGCAGCTCGAACGCAACGGCAGCCTCGCCTTGCATGTGGCGGGCGACTTTCCGGGGCTTGAACTCGAGCTGTGGGCGATCCGCCAGTGACGCCCGGTGCGCGTTGAGCCTGTCCCGATGGAACCCTCCGGCATCACCGACCCGTTCGCCCAGCTCGACGAGCAGCGGACTTTCATCAAGCCGAATCCGGGCGGCCGCGCCGGCGCGCAGCGAGCCAGCGCGCCGATGTCCGACCCTGCGGCCGACATTGGTGTTCCCGACACCGGCCTGAACCCGCTGGTGAGCCTGGCCAACCGCCTGCTGCTGGTGGTAACGCAGCTTCGCGCCACCCGGCATGTGGTCGACCCGGTGGCCTTGCGCAATGCGCTGGCGCAGGGCGTGCGCGATTTCGTGGCGCAGGCCGCGAGCGCGGGCATCGCGTCCGAACGCGTGATGGCGGCGCGCTATGTGCTGTGCACCATGATCGACGAAGCCGCCGCCGACACCCCGTGGGGCGGCTCGGGCGTGTGGGCCGGCAACAGCTTGCTGGCGATGTTTCACAACGAGACCTGGGGCGGCGAGAAGGTGTTCCAGTTGATGGCGCGCCTGGCCGAAAAGCCCGACGCCAACCGCGACCTGCTGGAGCTGATCTATGCCGCGCTGGTGCTGGGCTTCGAGGGGCGCTACCGGGTCATCGACAACGGGCGTGCGCAGTTGGAAGCGGTGCGCGACAAGCTGGCGCAAATCCTCAGGCAGCAGCGCGGCGATCACTCGCCGGCGCTGGCCCAGCACTGGCAAGGCCAGACGGCGCGGCGGCGCGTTGCCCTGAGCTGGCTGCCGCTGGCGGCGGTCATCGCGCTGGCGGCGCTGGTGCTGGTGGCGGTGCATGTGGGGCTGTCGACCTCGCTGAGCGACAAGTCGGACCCGGTGTTCGGCCAGATCCAGGGCCTGCGCCTGCCGCCGCCGGTGCTCACGATGGCGCAGGCGGCGCCGAAACCGCGGCTGGCGCAATTCATGGCCCCCGACATCAAGGCCGGCCTGGTGGCGGTGCGTGATGAAGTCGACCGCAGCGTGGTCACGATTCGGGGCGACGGCCTGTTCGCACCCGCCAGCGCCACGCTGATCCCCGAGCGCGAAGCCCTGATGGGCCGCATCGCCGACGCCCTCGCGCTGGTCGGAGGCCAGGTGCTGGTCACCGGCCACACCGACAGTTCGCCGATGCGCTCGGCGCGCTTTCCGTCCAACTGGCATCTGTCCGAAGAGCGCGCAGGCACGGTGCGCAATCTGCTGATCGCACGCAAGGTGCCGGCCGAGCGCATCCAGGCTGAAGGCCGCGCCGACAGCGAACCGCTGGTCGCGAACGACACTGCCGCCAACCGCACGCTGAACCGGCGGGTCGAGGTCACGCTGATGGTGGGTCGCGGCGCGGCCGCGGCCATCACCGCCGCGAGCGCGCCCAGATCGGCGGCCAAGCCATGAAGAAGCTGCTTGGCCTCGTCTTCAACCGCTGGGTGCTGATGGCGGTGCTGTTGGCGGCGCTGTCGCTGGTGATCTGGATCGTCGGGCCGCTGGTGGCGATTGCCGGGCGCGAACCGCTGGAAACCGAAGGCTCGCGCTGGATCAGCATCGGCACGGTGGCGGGCCTGCTGGTGCTCAGCGTCGTGTGGAAGGCATGGCGGGCGCGCCAGGGCAACGCCGCCGTCGTCAACCAGTTGATGGCCGCACCCGCAGGCGCTGCCGGCAAGGAAACCGAGAGTCCCGATCTGGCGGCGGTGCGCGAGCGATTCGAGCGTGCGCTGCTGACGCTGAAGCGGGCGCGGTTCGGCTCGGGCAAGCTGCTCGCAGGCTGGTCGGCCAAGCTCGGCGGGCGCTATCTGTACGAGCTGCCGTGGTACCTGATCATCGGCGCGCCCGGGTCGGGCAAGACCACCGCCCTGCACAACTGCGGGCTCAGGTTTCCGCTGGCAGAAGCGGTCGGCGATCACGCCGTTCGAGGCGTGGGCGGCACCCGCCACTGCGACTGGTGGTTCACCGACCAGGCTGTGCTGATCGACACTGCCGGGCGCTTCACCACGCAAGACAGCGACCGCGAAACGGATCGCAGCACCTGGAGCGGGTTTCTCAAGATGTTGGCCAAGGCCAGGCCGCGCCAGCCCGTCAACGGCGTGCTGGTCACGGTGTCCTTGCCCGACCTGCTGACCCGCCGGCCCGACGAGCGCGCGCAACACGCCGCCACGGTTCGCCTGCGCGTGCAGGAGTTGCAGCAAGACCTGGGCATCCGCTTTCCGAT